>DATLTW010000031.1:0-40095 GCA_035533495.1 Acidimicrobiales bacterium
CCAAAACATCCCACGGCGCCAAACGTAACGTCACCCTGACGGGCGACTTGCGCCGACGAACCCAGCGCTCACGGGTGATGCGATTCGATGTGACGAGGTCTAGACGTTCGGCGTGGAGTCTTCGAAGTCGACCGACGGCGGCAGCCCCTCGACACCTTCAAAGGTGAGGAAGATTCCGTCGTCGCCCTCGGCCGCATCGACGACAATCGTCTGGCCGGCGTGGAACTCCTTGAAGAGAATCTTCTCGCTCAAGGGGTCTTCGACGTACTGTTGGATCGCACGGCGAAGAGGGCGAGCGCCCAATTCGGGGTCGTAGCCCTTGTCCGCCAAGTACTCTTGCGCCTTGGCCGAGAGTTCAAGGCCCAGGCCCTGCGCGCCCAACTGATCGCGCAGTCGCGTGATCATCAGATCGGCCACCGCGATCACTTCGACGCGGGTCAGCTCGTGAAAGACGATCGTGTCGTCGATGCGGTTCAAGAACTCGGGGCGAAAGTGCGCCTTCAGGGCTTGGTTGACCTTTTCCTTCATGCGTTCGTGGGTGATCGAGTCCGAACCCTTGCCAAAACCGATGGCGGCCTTGCGCAGGTCGGAAGTCCCCAAGTTCGAGGTCATGATCAAGATGGTGTTCTTGAAGTCCACCGCGCGGCCCTGAGAGTCCGTCAGGCGGCCGTCTTCGAGGATTTGCAACAAGATGTTAAAGACGTCCGGGTGGGCCTTTTCCACTTCGTCGAACAGGACCACGCAAAAGGGCTTGCGGCGAACGGCTTCGGTGAGCTGGCCCCCCTCGTCGTAGCCCACGTAGCCCGGGGGCGAACCCACGAGACGTGAAACGGAGTGCTTTTCCATGTACTCGGACATGTCGAGTTGGATCAGTGCGTCGGCGTCGTCAAAGAGAAACTCCGCCAGGGTCTTGGCGAGTTCGGTCTTGCCAACCCCGGTCGGCCCTAAGAAGATGAACGAGCCACCGGGACGCTTGGGATCCTTGAGACCCGCGCGCGTGCGGCGAATCGCGCGACTGATCGAGTTGACGGCCTCTTCTTGGCCGATGACGCGCTTGTGGAGTTCGTCCTCCATGCGCAACAACTTCGTCGTCTCCTCTTCGGTCAGGCGGTAGACCGGGATGCCGGTCCACACCGCCAACACTTCGGCGATGGTCTCTTCGTCGACGAGATCAAAGCTCTCGCCCCCGGCCGCCACGACCACGGCGTCCAACGCGTCTCTCTGGGCGATCAGCTCGCGCTCTTGCTCTTCGAGCGCCTTGGCCTGTTCAATCGCGCCACTTTCCATGGCCGACTCTTTGTCGCTGCGCAGACGCACGATGTCCACGTCGAACTTCTTCGCCGCGGGCGGGGTGCTCATCCGGCGAATTCGCAGGCGACTCCCGGCCTCGTCGATGAGGTCGATGGCCTTATCGGGCAGGAAGCGGTCCGAGATGTACCGGTCCGACATGTTGGCGGCCGCGATCAACGCCTGATCGGTGATCTTGACCGAGTGGAACTCTTCGTAGACCTCGCGCAGTCCCTTCAAGATCTCGATGGTCATCGCCACCGAGGGCTGCTCCACCTTGACGGGCTGAAAGCGGCGCTCCAGCGCGGCGTCTTTTTCGATGTGCTTGCGGTACTCGTCGATCGTGGTCGCCCCGACGGTTTGGAGTTCGCCGCGCGCCAACATCGGCTTGAGGATCGACGCCGCGTCGATCGCGCCTTCGGCGGCACCGGCACCCACCAGCGTGTGGATCTCGTCGATGAACAAGATGATGTCCCCGCGCGTGCGGATCTCCTTCAAGACCTTCTTCAGGCGCTCCTCGAAATCACCGCGGTAACGAGATCCGGCGACCAGCGCGCCGAGGTCCAGTGTGTAGAGCTGCTTATCGGCCAGGGTCAGGGGCACTTGATTCGCGACGATGCGCTGGGCCAAGCCTTCGACGATGGCCGTCTTGCCGACACCGGGTTCGCCGATGAGCACCGGGTTGTTCTTGGTGCGACGTGACAGGATCTGCATCACGCGCTCGACTTCCTTCTCACGTCCCACGAGCGGGTCGAGCTTGCCCTCGCGGGCGAACTGGGTCAGGTTGCGACCGAACTGGTCGAGCACGGCCGACCCGCCGGCCCCCTCGGGGTCGATCTTTGATGAGCCGCTGCCACTCGTGACACCCGCCTCTTTGCCGGCTTGACCCGACATCATCTGGATGACTTGGGTGCGCACGCGCGCCATGTCGGCGCCCAGGTCGTTCAGGACCTGCGCGGCGACGCCCTCGCCCTCACGGACCAGGCCGAGCAGCATGTGTTCGGTGCCGATGTAGGAGTGCCCGAGTTGGAGGGCTTCGCGCAAGGAGAGTTCGAGGACCTTTTTCGCGCGCGGGGTGAAGGGGGGGGAGCCCGGTGAGGGGTTGGTGTTGGCCCCGATGGCCTCTTCCACTTTCTCGCGCACCACGTCAAAGGTGACCCCCAGGGCGTCGAGGGCCTTGGCCGCGACGCCCTCGCCCTCACGAATCAGGCCGAGCAGAATGTGCTCGGTGCCGATGAAGGCGTGGTTGAGGTCACGCGCCTCTTCCTGAGCCAGTACGAGAACTCGCCGGGCACGGTCGGTAAAACGTTCAAACAATGGTCGTCCTTTTGTTCATTTGAGTAAAAGTGTAATGGCCAGTGATGGCCAATAGACCGACGCCCCCGGACCACCGATAACGCTCCTCTAAGGTAGTGGAGTGAATCCCCACGTACGACTTGGGCTCAGTTCGGTAGAGGACGATCTCGTTCGACTCGAAGTGCTGCTCGGTGAAACGGTGATTTTCGGTGACGCTTTCCTCGATTCGGTCACTTTCCACCTCATTCAAGCGGGCGGCAAGCGACTTCGTCCCCTGCTCGCGGTGGCTTCGGCCACGAGCGGCGAGCGCCCGGCGACGCGCGAGGATCTGCTCGGCGGGGTGTCGCTTGAACTGATGCACCTGGCCTCGCTCTACCACGACGACGTCATGGACGAGGCCGATATCCGGCGCAACGTCGAGAGCGTGAACGCGCGCTACGGCAATCTCATCGCCATCGTCGCCGGTGACTACCTGATGGCGAGGTCGGCCGGCATCGCCGCTGAACTCGGCGCCGACGCGGCGAGCCTCATGGCGGCCACCCTGGCGCGTCTGACCCGCGGTCAAGTCGCCGAGGTCCGTACGGCGTTCTCGCTCGAGCGCAGCGAAGCCGACTACTTCGAAGCCATCGACGGCAAGACCGCCGCGCTCATGTCTTCGAGTTGTCGCATGGGGGCGATGACCGCCAAGCTCTCACCGACCGTCACCGAGGCCCTGGCCGAATTCGGTCGATGTTTTGGCACGGTCTATCAGTTGCGCGACGACATCTTGGATCTCACGGCGACCGAGAATCAGCTCGGCAAGCCCGCCGGCCAAGACCTCGCCGAGGGAATCTACAACCTCCCGACGCTCTACGCCCTCCGTGATCGAAGCGTCGGTGACGAGCTTCGCGAGTTGCTCGGCGCGCCGCTCGTCGACCACGACCGCGAACGAGCGCGCAAGCTCGTCGTGGCCACCGACGGTATCGAACGAACCATCGTCGCGGCGCAGCGCTATCTCGATCAGGCCCACCGGGCCCTCGAGCTCGTGCCGAGTGCCGCACTGCGAGCCGGTTTTGGCTCACTCATTGACTCGCTCCTCGAGGGGCTGCCTGGCGATTAATCGCGCCGGGGCTTCAAGGTGGGAAAGGCGATGACCTCGCGGATGTTCGCCTCGTCGGCGATCAACATCGCTAGACGGTCGAGTCCCACGCCCAGTCCGGCCGTGGGGGGCAGACCCCATTCGAGCGACTTGATGTAGTCCTCATCGATCAGCATCGCCTCGTCGTCGCCCGCGGCCACGAGGCGCGCTTGGTCCTCGAAGCGCGCTCGCTGTTCGACTGGGTCGGTCAATTCGCTGAAGCCGTTCGAGATCTCTCGCGTTGCGGCGTAGGACTCGAAGCGTTCGGTGACCTCGGGATCGAGTTGGTGCCGTCGCGACAGGGGCGAGACCTCCACGGGATACTCCGTGACGTAGATCGCGTCCCACAGCGACGGCTCACACGTGACTTCAAAGAGTTCGGCGAGGCAACGACCCGGGCCCCACGAGTCGTGCACCGTGACCTCGACCTCGCGAAGGCGCTCGACCAGTCGCGCGCGAGGGGTGTGCACCGAGAGGTCCTCGCTGAGCGCTTCGCTGGTGAGTTCGGCCATCGAGCGCCGCGGCCAGGGCGTCGTTAGCGAGAGCTGGCGGCCCTGGTACTCGATCTCGGTGGTACCGAGCACGTCCGTGGCCACCCCGGCGACGAGCTCTTCGGTAAAAGACATCATGTCCTCGTAGTTCCAGTAGGCCGCGTAGAGCTCGAGGATCGTGAACTCGGGGTTGTGGCGGGGGCTGACCCCCTCGTTTCGAAAGACCCGTCCCACTTCGAAGACGCGCTCGAATCCACCGACCACCAGTCGCTTCAGCCAGAGTTCGGGTGCGATGCGCAAGTAGAAGTCGCTGTCGAAGGCGTTATGGTGCGTCACGAAGGGGCGCGCCACGGCGCCGGTGGGGATTGGATTGAGTATGGGGGTCTCCACCTCGATGAAGCCCGCCGCCCAGCAACGTTCGCGCACCGAGCGCAGCAGCTGGCTCCGTCGCTGGAGCGAGCGACGCGTGGTTTCGTTCGCCCAGAGGTCGGCTTCGCGGTGGCGGTAGCGCAGGTCGAAGTCCGCGATGCCCGCCCACTTGTCGCCAAAGTTGTGCAACGCCTCGGCCAGGCGCTCCCACGCAGCCACCTTCACCGACAACTCGCCTCGCTTGGTGCGCACGACTTCGCCCGAGGCCCCCACCCAGTCCCCCAGGTGCAGCTTGGCGAACTCTTCGAAGTTCTCGGCGACACCCTCGAGCACGAAGAGTTGTATCTCGCCACTCGAGTCGCGCATCGTAGCAAAGACCAGTTTGCCCTGGCGACGTAACAAGATGAGCCGACCGGCGACGCGCACGTGCTGGCCGGACTCTTCGCCGTCGGCGAGGTGCGCGTACGCGCTCTGTAGCGCACCGGCGTAGGCGTCGTGGGCAAACTGATAGGGCGAGGTCACATGGTCTCTCTCAAATGATTCCGTTCATGCACGATACGCAATCCATGAAGGGTCAACCACGGCTCGATGATGCCCACGTGCTTGGTGTTCGGGGCGATCAGACTCGCGAGTCCACCCGTGCCGATCACGGTGGCGTCGCCTAACTCCTCGAGGATCCGCTCTACGACCCCGTCGACCTGGGCCGCGAAGCCATAGAGCACGCCACTTTGGATGGACTCGACGGTCGAGCGTCCGATCACCGAACGCGGACGAACGAGCTCGACCGAGCGAAGGGCCGAGGCGTGAGAGTAGAGCGCCTCGAGCGAGATCGCCACCCCGGGCGCGATGGCTCCGCCGAGGTACTCGCCCTTCGCGCTGATGACGTCAAAGACCGTCGCGGTGCCCATGTCGACGATCACCGAAGCGCCGGGATAGAGGTCGTAGGCACCCACCGCGTCGGCGATGCGGTCCGCGCCCACCTCGCGCGGATTGTCGTACAAGATGGGCATGCCCGATTTCGTGCCCGGTCCAATCACGGTGAGGTCAAGCTCGGCGAACCAGCGCTTGGCCATGCGGCGCAGTTGGGTCGTCACCGAGGGCGCGGACGAACAGATCGCCATCGCCGTCACGGCGGTTCGAAGATCGAGCCCTTCGAGATCGAGGAGTTGGGTGAGCACCATGGCGTGCTCGTCGGGCGTTCGATCGGCGATGGTCGAGATCCGCCAGTGAAAGGCCAGCCCGTGCTCGCCAGTGGCTCTGGCAAAGCCCATCGCGTCGGGCGCGTCGAGGCCCGCGTTGCCAAAGAGCCCGATGAGGGTCTCGGTATTGCCCACGTCGATCGCCAGAAGCACGAGTTACCTCCCTACTATTCTCACCGGAGCGTTGTCGAGGAGTCGAACGCCCTCGACGAGCCCGGCTACCAACGCGCGACGCTCTCCGGATTCGTCGTCACGTGAGGGTACCAAGGTCGCCGGGTCGACGACGTCGGCGTAGGCCACGTCCACTCCGGCCCCGAGCAACGTCTCGCTTAGGCGCGCGCGCTGGGCGCTGGCGCACTCGGCGTGCCCAGCGACACGCGCCAACGCCTCGGAGAGCGCCAGTGCGTGACGTCGCCCCTCCTTCGAGAGTCGCGCGTTGCGACTGGAAAAAGCCAGACCGTCGTCGTCGCGCACGATCGCACAGCCCACGACCTCGACGTCGAAGGCGAGATCGTGAACCATCTGGCGTACCACGCTGAGTTGTTGATAGTCCTTCTCACCGAAGTAGGCCCGGGCGGGACCAGTGATCGCGAAGAGCTTGGCGACCACGCTCGCCACGCCGTCAAAGTGTCCCGGACGGCCGGCCCCTTCGAAGAGCTCGCCCATCGCGCCTAGAGACACCGTGGTCGGCGTCGGCGCCGGATACGCGGGCCACATGGCCTCCAGCGTCGGCTCGATCAGACAGTCCACGCCACTGTCCAGCGCGAGGGAGCGATCGAGCTCCGGAGTTCGGGGGTATCGCTCGAGATCGCCCTGGTCGTTGAACTGACGGGGATTGACAAAGATCGTGGCCACGACGACGTCGCCGTGGTCCTTGGCCGCGCGAAAGAGCGCGGCGTGGCCCTCGTGCAACGCGCCCATCGTGGGCACGAGGCCGACGGTGCGCCCCTTCGCGCGCACGCCGTTCGCGAAGGTTCGCCACTCCTCGACGTCGCTGAGCCGGAGCACTTCAGGCGTAGGACGCGAGCCGGCGCTGTTCGGCGAGCTCGAAGGCGGCGTTGGCCATCGCGACGTAGGTCGAACGTTGCGAGGGTGGAATGACCGCGAGGTGCGCGTCGATGGTGGCCATGTCGGCGCGTGACGCCGGACCCGTCAAGGCGCCACCGACGCCGAGCAGTTCGACGTCGGCCAACGCCTGATGGGAGAGGGCCAGAAAGTCCTCGAGCGATAGTCCCGCCGACTCGGCGAGTACTTGGACGTGACCCATCAGCGCCACCAAGTGGTTGGCGGCGACACTGGCCGTCGCGTGGTACGCCACGCGCTGGTCGTCGCTGAGACGAATCGCTCGGCCGTTCAACGACGCCACCACGTCATCGATTACTTCGTCGCCCGACACGCTATAGAGCGCGCCGAAGAGCCGCGCGGCACCAATCTCCGCGGTAGGTAACGCCGCGAGGGGGTGCATCAGTCCCACGCGCTGGTGCGCGCCCAATTCGCCCAGTCCTCTCGACCCGGCGACGTGCGCGACGACGTAGTGCTCACTGGGCGCGAGCGCCTCGGACATCGAGTGAATCGCGTCGTCGGGTACGGTCAACAAAACGAGATCGGGCCGGCCCAGAGGAACGAGTTCGCGGTGGTGGCGCAGGTGAACCCGATGGCCAACTCGGCCCAACGCAATGGCGAAAGACGATCCGGCCCTGCCAGCGCCCACGACGGTGATGTTCATACGGGCTCCATTTCCGTTCCGGCCCCGAGGGTGCCGTTCGGTATTAGCGCAACGATTCGAGTGTACCGAGTTCCACGACTCTTCCGGCGCCAGCGGCCAGTTGCTCGTCGTTCACCAACGCCGGCGCCAACTCGCGCAAGGGCACGAGGACAAAGGCCCGTTCGTAGAGACGCGGATGGGGCAGGAGTATCTCGGGGTCGTCGCTGGTCTCCTCGCCCACTAGCAACACATCCACGTCGAGGGTGCGCGGTCCCCAGCGCACGTCTCGCGTACGCGACGCCGCTCGTTCCGCGCCACGCGCGCGTTCGAGCAGGGCCCGCGCCGACGCGTCGGTCTCGAGCTCCACGACCATGTTCCAGAAGTTCTCTTGCGTCACGCCGCCCCACGGCTCGGTCTCGTAGACCTTCGAAAGGCGGACGCGGTCGCCGTGAGCGATGAGGGGTATCGCCCCGGCCAGATGTGCCCGGCGATCGCCGACGTTGGAGCCCAGTGAGAGATACGCCCGGCGCACTAGGGACGGAGCACCGTGCAGCGAACGCCCACGGTGGCGACGTCTTCCTCAACGGGCGGGTGCAGCTTTCGCACCGCCACGGTCACCGACGTGATGGCGCCGTCGAGGGCCAGAACCTCTTGGGCGACGCGCGTCGCCAATGTCTCTAAGAGCACGAAACCACCCTCGATGGCGGTTCGCGTCGCCAGGCTGAGCACCGTGGCGTAGTTCGTCGTCGCGTCGAGATCGTCGTTCGCGGCCGCCGCTCGAAAGGGACGGGCGATATCGATGTCAAAGGCCAGTGGTTGCGCCTGGACCCTCTCCTCGCTTAAAACTCCCACCACCGCGCTACAACGCAGTTCGCGAATTTCAATAACGTCATTCACCCGGGTCCTCGGGCAGGTCGAAAAGCACCGATCGCCCGTCCGGACCGATCGAACGTTTGAAGAGCCGTTCCACCAGGGCGATCGACGCGGGCACGGTCGCGACTTTTTGCGACCACACCAGGTATCCCGCGACCACGCCCAAGAGCCGGTCCGACACCTCGTCGCTGTGCAAGAGCACCGTCGTGTTCGAGGACATGGAGTTCGCAATGTCGAGATAGCACGCCTCGAGCACCTCGCGCTGTTGGGGACCGCCGCGAAGCGCGTAGTGGCTCGCCGTGAGACCGTGCTCGAAGTACGCGCTCATGTTCTGCATATTTGGCAAAATCGAGATCACTCGCCCGAAACCTTGGTGCTTGAGCCACAAGAGTTCCTCGTCGCGACGCACCTGACGGTGGACCGCGGTCGATCCGCCCGGTCGCTCCGACACAGCGAGAATCCCTCGGTAGACCCACGTAAAGCCCCGGGGCTCGATGCCCGCGGCCCACCTGCCCCTCACGAGAGCACCGCTCCCAAGGGACGAGTCAGCAACTCGCGTAACTGAACGGCTTCTCGAACGTCGTGCACACGAACCATACTGACACCTTGCACCATGACCCACGCCTCGCTGGCCAGTGAACCTTCAAGTCGTTGGTCGACGTCGAGAGGAGCTCGGCCGAGTTGCTCGAGGAATCGTTTGCGACTCGTGCCGATCAATACGCCGGCTCGATACTCGCGCGCCAACTCCACGAAGTAGTCACAGTGGGCGAGCAGCGCCAGGTTGTGCGCCACCGTCTTGCCAAACCCGATACCGGGATCGAGCCAGAGCTGCGTAACGCCCGCGCGGCGAGCCCGTCCAGCGACGCCACGAAGAAAGTCACCGACTTCGACCACGACGTTCTCGTACGTGGGCCGGTCCTGCATGGTGCCCGCGTCGCCCTGGCGATGCATGGCCACGTAGCCCACGCCCAGTTCGCCCGCGACCTCCGCGAGCGTGCAGGACACGTCATTGAGCACGCTCGCGCCCGCTCCGATCGCGGCGCGCGCCACCGATTCCTTCTGTGTGTCAATCGAGACGGGACCCTCGAGCGCGAGTAGGCGAACGACCGGCACCACCCGGGCCATCTCTTCACGCGCGGGCACGGACGTGGCGCCCGGGCGAGTCGACTCCCCGCCGACGTCCACCAGGTCGGCGCCGGCGAGAAAGTGGGCGCGTCCGCGCTCGACCGCCTCGTGCGCCGCGATGGTGCGCGAGGCTGGGAAAAATGAATCGGGCGTCACGTTCACCACGCCCATCACGGCAGGACTTAGGGCCACATCGATCTTCGCTGGTGGATGTACTGCAGCGCTTCGGCGCGGTACGCCGCGTCATCTCGAAAGACACCCCGCACCGCCGACGTCACCGTGGTCATTCCCTCTTTTTTGACCCCGCGCATCGACATGCAGAAGTGTTCGGCCTCGATCACGACAATGGAGCCTCGGGGTTTAAGTTCGCGTTCCATCGCCTCGGCCACTTGGGTGGTCATGCGCTCTTGGACTTGGAGACGGCGCGCGTACCCCTCGACCAACCTCGCCAATTTCGAAAGTCCCGCGATACGTCCGTCGGGCGCGGGCAGGTAGGCCACGTGGGCGTGGCCCACGAAGGGGACGAGGTGGTGCTCACACAGTGAGGTAAAGGGAATGTCGCGTACCATCACCATCTCATCGTGGCCCACCTCGAAGGTCACTCGAAGATGTTCCCCCGGGTCACTCTCCACGCCTTCGAAGAGCTCGACGTACATGTCGGCAACGCGGCGCGGCGTCTCGCGCAGCCCCTCGCGCGAGGGGTCCTCGCCGATCGCCTCGAGCAGTTCGCGGATGATCCGCTGCACCCGCGAGTGATCGACCATCGTTAGGCCTCGCCGACGTAGGTGTAGATCGCGTCGAGGTTGCGGTAGCGCTCATTCACGTCCAGCCCGTAGCCCACCACGAAATGAGCGGGGATCATAAAACCCACGTACTTCAGCGACTGCTCGACGCGTTGTTCGCCCTCTTTCACCAACAACGCGCATACTTCGAGGCTGGCGGGGTTGCGCGCGCCGAGGTATTGACGTAGGTAATTGAGCGTCAGCCCCGAGTCCACGACGTCCTCCACGATCAACACGTCGCGATTGACTAGGTCGACGTCGAGGTCCTTGACGATGCGAACCACGCCACTGGTCTTGGTGGCCGCTCCGTAAGACGACACCGCCATGAAATCGACTTCGACGGGCAGTTCTATCGCGCGCATCAGGTCGGACATGAAGTTGATCGCGCCCTTTAATACCCCCACCAGCAAGGGAGGATTGCTCGCGTAGTCCTTGGCGATCTGGTTCCCCAGCTCACACACTCGATCGTGAACCTCTTTAGCCGAGACCACAACCTCACCCAGATCCTTTTGGGCCCACTTGGCGGTGAAGTCGTGCGTCGAGTGCCTATCCATGCCCCGCCAGCGTAGTGGAGTCGTCTTCGAGGCTGAGGCGCTGAGCGCGACGGGCCAAGCGACGCCCCCCGCTTAGTTCGGTGGCCACGGCCTCACCCACCACAACGCGCGTCGCCCGCTCGACTTCCGCGGCGCTGGGCGGATGTCGCTCGTTCTGATCGTCAACCGTGAAGAGTTTGGCGCGAAGCCACCGTCGAAGTCGCGCGCGGGGCCAGCCGCTCAACTCACGGCAGTCAGCGTCACTCACGTCGCGCGCCGCGTCGTCGATACCAATGAAATCGAGCCACGCTCGATCCTCGAACAAGACCTCCGCCTGACGCGCCAAGAGGGGCACGACGTCACGCCCGGCCACTTGGTTCATCAAGGGAATGAGTTCGTGACGCACACGGTTCCGTCGGTACGCCGGGTCGTCATTGGTTTCGTCATGCACCGGAACAACGTCTTCATCGAGAACGTAGTCGTGTAGTTCCTGACGGCGAAGCGCTCGCAGAGGCTTGGAGGGATCGTTCACCATGGGCGAAAGACCGTCCACGCCGGCGCCGCGCAACATATTCAAGAGCACCGTCTCGGCCAGGTCGTCCATCGTGTGACCGGTCAGCGACCCCGGAGGTAGGACCCGACGCCGTTGGGCCCTGGCGCGCGCTTCAAAGTTGCCGCCGGGCTCGACCACTACGTCGTGGACACGACACGTCACGCCCAGCCGATCACAGAGCGCGCGTACGGTCTCGGCGTCTTGACCACTCGTGGATCGAGCGTGATGGTCAACGTGGTGGACGGTGACGACCAGTTCGGCCTCGCGCGCGAGCAACAGCAGTCCGAGCGAGTCCGGACCTCCCGAGACCGCGAGTGCGACCACGGTCCCCGGCAGGGGGAACTCACAGACGTCGAGAAGTCGTCGAACGCTTTGCTTCACAGAAGTAGGTTACGCACCGCTTCGTTATACGGTTAAGGGAAGCACCCTACCGGTCCCCCAGAGTGGGTCAAGGCGTAAAGTGACAGCGTTGCTCCGGCCATCATCTTCAAGCTCTCTCCCGCGCTGGACGCCTCGCGAGCAAAGGATTCCCCGGTGACCCACGTCGAAGAACAGGCCGAGATCGAGCGAGTATGTCGAGCGAGGTAGTCCTCGGCATTGAGACACGCGACGCTCTCACGGTGCACCCCATCGGGGGCGCTCGGGCGCTGGGCGTTGACGCGTTCGTGACCGATCGCTTCGGCGGCGTGAGCTCGGCGCCCTATGACTCGCTGAACCTCGGCGAGCACGTGGGCGACCGCGCGAAGGACGTGAGGGAGAATCGTCGACGTGTGGCGAGCGCGATCGGTGTCGACGCCTCGCACCTCGTCATCGTGCGACAGGTGCACGGCGCGGACGTGTTAGACGCCTCGAACGCCTCGCCGTCGAGCGAGGCCGACGCACTCGTTAGTGACGGCCACGACCTCGGCGTGGCCATACTCGTGGCCGACTGCGTACCGATCTTGCTCGTGGATTCCTCGTCGAACCGCTTCGCGATCGTGCACGCGGGTTGGCGTGGACTTCACGTCGGCGTCATCGCGCAGACACTCCTACGCTTCCGCGACGCCGCCCAGGTCAGGGCCTTCTTCGGACCGTCAATCTCCGGTGAGGGCTACCAAGTTGGACCAGAGGTGGCCGTCCACTTCGCCCACCTGTCAGGGGCCGTGACGCCCGACGTCGATGATCGATCACGACTCGACCTAAGTCTCGTAGCGACGCGTCAACTCCTCGAGCGAGGCGTACCGGACACGTCGATCGTTCGTTGCCGTCAAGTGACCGACGGTGGCGAGGTGTTCTTCAGTGACCGCGCGCAACGGCCCTGCGGTCGCTTCGCTTTCGTCGCGAGACGAATCTCATAGCATGAAGTACGTCATGGGCGAAGCGAAGCAGACCAAACGACGCGCCGAACTCTTTCGCTACGTCGCCCTCGAGGTCAGCGAGACGACCTTGCGAGGCACCTTTGAACTTGACGGCAAAACGTTCGTGGAGTCGGTGACTTTTGAAGGTGTGCGCTCGCTCGAGGCACCCGACGTGCGGGCGGTGGCGCAGCTGTGGTTCCTCTTGGCGGGCCTCTCGTACTACAAGGCCGGCGCCGCACGGCGCATCGACGTGGGTACGACGCCGCTCGGTGTCAAGGGCCGGGCCCTTTTGGAAGCGGCCCTGCGCGACGGACTCGCGGAGTTCGCCTTCCGCAATGAACTCTCCCTCGCCGACGTCGTCATCACCGGGGGCGTTCCGACCACTTCCTACGTGCCTGAGATCGACCCCGAGCGCGTGCTGATTCCCTTCGGCGGCGGTGTCGACTCGGTGGTCACGACCACCGAGCTCGCAACTCATCTCGAGCGATCACTCTTTGTCGTAAGTCCCGCGAGCGGACGATTCGCGCCGCTCGAGGCGACCGCGACGGTGACCGAGCTCGACCTCGTTCGCGCGACGCGCATTCTCGATACTCAGATTCTTCGCGACGATGACTCACTGTTCAATGGTCACGTGCCCGTAACGGCGATGGTGACGCTCCTCGCCGCGGTCGCCGCGCTCGCCTCGGGTCGCGGGGGGGTCGTGATGAGCAACGAACACTCCGCTTCGCTGGCGAATCTTCGCTGGCACGAACTCGACGTGAATCACCAGTGGAGTAAGTCCTGGGACGCCGAGCAACTGCTGGCCGAGGCGCTAAGCGAGCGGGTCGGACCGGGGTTCGTCGTCGCCAGTTTCTTACGCGATCGAAGTGAAGTCTGGGTGAATCGGGCCTTTAGTCAACTGACCACGTTCCACCACGTCTTTCGCAGCTGCAATCGAGCCTTCAACCAGGTGCTCGAACAGCGTCTGGACACGTGGTGCGGCGTGTGCGACAAGTGCCTCTTTACGAACTTGATGCTCGCACCCTTTCTCCCGCGAGCGACCTTGCGCGAGATCTTTCACCACGAGCCGCTGAGCGACCCGGCGCGCGAGGCGCAGCTGCGCGTGCTCGTGGGAGCGGGACTCGACTTCAAGCCCTTTGAGTGCGTCGGCGATCCCAACGAGAGCGCCGTCGCCCTCGTCAAGGTCAGTCAACGAGCGGAGTGGGGCGACGTCGAGACTCTGGCGACCCTCGCCAAAGAGGTCACTCCCGATCGAACCTTCGAAAAGTTGCTCGAACCCCAAGGACCAAGCCGTGTTCCGGCCCACTGGCTTCGCTGACCTCGCGGGCCGGCGGGTGGGCATCTTTGGCTACGGCGTGGAAGGTCGCGCCGCCGCGGCGCGCCTGGCCGACGTGGCCCACTTGGTGCTCGTCGACGACCACCCCGGGCGTGGGCCCAACGTCCTGGTCTCGAGCGAAGGCGGTCTGGACGCGCTCTTACACTGCGACGTCGTCCTTAAGAGTCCCGGTATTCCCCGTCGGCGCGCCGACGTGGTTGACCTTGACCTTCACGGCGTGGCGGTCACCTCGGCCCTCAATCTTTGGTTACAAGAGACCGACCGGGCGCGCGTCGTCGCGCTCACCGGCACGAAGGGCAAGTCCACCACCACCGCGCTGACCTCGTTCTTCTTGCATTGTTTGGGCCAGGAGTCTCTGCGCCTGGGCAATATCGGACAGCCGCCGTACGATCCCTCGATCGACACGTCAAAGGGCTGGCTCGTCCTGGAGGTCTCGAGCTTTCAGTGCGTCGATCTCGACGTCGCGCCGGGCGTAGTGGTTGTCACGTCGCTCGGCGCCGACCACCTTGACTGGCACGGATCGCTCGCGCAGTACCGCGACGACAAACTGTCCCTGACTCGCGCCGAAGGCGACCATCACACGTTGGTACCCGACACCGCAACGTTCCATCAGATCGAGAGCGAACTTGGCGGCGACTTGCGCTACGTCGCCAGTGACACCGGTCATCTCGCCGCGGCACTCGGACTCATTGGCGCACACAACAACGCCAACGTGGCCCTGGCGCTCGCCGCCGTCGGGGCCCTGACCGGGATCTCGGAGGACGACGTGCGTGACGCCGTGACGGCACAAGCGTTCACCTTCGAGCCGCTACGTGGACGTTTGACCCTCGTGGCGAGCGAGGAGGTCGACGGCGCAACCCTTCGCTACGTCGACGACGGTCTCGCGACGTCGGTACTGCCGACCGTGGCGGCGCTCGAGGTCTTTGGCGATGAGCCCGTCGCCTTGATCGCGGGCGGCTACGACCGGGGCGTTGATTACGAAGAACTGGCGAGCGTCTTGGCCGCTCGCACACAGCCCACGACCGTCATCACGATGGGTGTCGCCGGTCGACGGCTCGCGACGGCACTGCGTCAACACCGCGCGGATCTGAGTCGTCACGCCGCCTCGATGCTCGAGGCCGTCCAGCTAGCCCGAGCATCGCTCGACGCCGGTGGCGTCGTCCTGCTCTCGCCGGCGGCACCGAGTTTTGACGCCTACCGCAACTGGGAAGAACGCTCTGACGACTTCACCAAGATCGTCCACTCGCTCGTTGGTGGGGCCGAAAGGTAGTCCCACGCCGGCCCCGTCGCTACGCGATTGGCCCCGTCTCGTGGACCAACTCGAGGATCGCTGAAAGTTCTGCCCCTTTGGCGACAAGTAGTGGGTGAGGGCAGGAACGCCGCGTGGGATGGTCCTAGAGGCTTCCCTGCGATTTTCGTTCTCGCTCCGTGAAGTGAGATCAGCCGCGGTACCGCATGACTCAAATCAAGTCGGCAGTTCAACCATAAGGAGACCCCGTGAGCGACCAGAGCGACTCAAGCGAAGACCGTCCCACCCACGACCACCACCTCGAGCACGATCACTTTCGAGGCGGTCCCCGTGGACCCTTCGCGGGACGGCGACCTTTCGGATTTCGATTCATCGCCCTCGCCCTCTTCGCGATCGTGATCGCGGCCATCGCCTTTACCGGAGAGACCCTTGGGCACACGCGTTCGTCGTCCGCCGCGACCATTACCGTCACCGGTTCGGGCACCGTGACCGGCACGCCCAACACCATGAGCTTTCAGATTGGCGTCCAGACCACCGCTTCGACGGCGACGGGCGCCCTGAACGAGAACAACCTCCAGGTGGGAAGACTAGAGACCTCACTCCTGAGCAACGGAATCGTGAAGAAGAACCTCCAGACCTCCGGGTTCAATATCTACACGAACACGAATCAGTACAACCAGATCACCGGTTTTACCGCGTCGGACGAGCTCAACGTGACGACGCACAACATCAAGAAGGCGGGCGTCGCCTTAGACGCCGCGGCCCAGGCCGTGGGGAACGGCATCCAACTCAACGGCGTCACCTTTTCCATCTCGAACCAGTCCAAGCTGCTCGCCGCGGCGCGGGCGCGCGCGATCAAGAACGCCCACACCGAAGCCGCGCAGATTGCCAAGGGCGCCGGCACCAGCGTGGTTGCGATCGTCAAAGTCGTCGACCAGGAGAACTCCGGGACCACCGGCGTCGTGTACCCGGTGGCCTACGGGTTTGACGCCGCCAAGTCTTCGGTGCCCCTCCAGAGGGGATCCCAGTCGATCAGCGTCCAGGTGCAAGTCATCTACTCCTTGAGCAGCTAGGGAACGCACCCCTCGAGCGTTGTCCGTTGGCCGTTCGTCTCGCGTGGTGAGCGGCCCGGGCGAGCACCATCGCGCGCGCCGCTCACCGCGAGTACCGTCGTAACAGAACTGACCCGATCATGACTGAACGTCCATTCCCAAAAGTGCCGCTCTCGACGATCGTGCGCGAGTGGGGACGGCTCGGCCTGATTGGATTTGGAGGTCCGCCGACCCATATCGCGCTCTTGCGCCAGTTGTGCGTGGAGCGACGGGGTTGGCTCAGCGAGCACGAGTTCGAAGACGCCATCGCGGCGACCAATCTGCTGCCCGGCCCGGCGTCGACACAGCTGGCGATCTACTGCGCGTGGCGGCTTCGAGGTCGCCTCGGCGCGCTCCTGGGCGGCCTGTGCTTCATCATTCCCGGACTCGTCTTGATCCTCGCCCTCGCCGTGTTGTTCTTCTCCGCCCACACGCCCTTGTGGGTGAGGGGGGCCGCGCTAGGCGCCGGCGCCGTCGTGCCGGCCGTAGCGCTCAACGCCGCCCTTCGACTTCTGGCGCCGAGCTGGCAGCGCGCGAACGACGTGGGGTCTCGGCGAGTTCGTTGGCTGGCGTACTTCGCCGCGGGCGCGGTGGGCGCCATCGTGGCCGGGTCGTACCTCGTGCTCGTGCTCACTCTCTGCGGTCTGGTGGAGATCGCCATTGCCGGCGCGGCGAGTCGAAGAGCGTTCGCGCTGTTCCCGGCCGCGGTGACGCCGGTGGCCCTCGGCGGTCTCTCGGCCCTCGCCTGGGTGGCCTTGAAAGTCGGGGCGCTCTCGTACGGCGGGGGGTTCGTGATCATTCCCTTGATGCAACACGACGTCGTCACCACGTACCACTGGATGACCGGGTCGCAGTTTCTGAGTGCGGTGGCGCTGGGCCAGATCACGCCGGGACCGGTCGTGCAAACGGTGGCGGTGGTCGGGTACGCGGCCAGTGGTCTTGCCGGGGGGCTGCTGGCCGCCGCCGTCGCGTTCGCGCCCTCGTTCATCTTCGTTATGACTGGCGCGCCGCACTTCGCACGACTGCGATCGAGTGTCTCGATACAGGCTTTCTTGCTGGGCGCCGGCGCCGCGGTCATCGGGGCCATCGCCGGCTCGGCGGTCCCCCTCGGGCGCGAACTGTTACACCTCTGGCAGTTCGGCGTCCTCGCCGGCGCCGCACTCTGGCTCTTCGCCCTTCGCCGAGGTGTGGTGTCGGCACTCGTCGGCGCCGGACTTGTCGGCGTGATGGCAGTTCTGGCCGGCGCCCCCCACTAGGGCGAACGTCCGACGTCGCCATGTTTCTTCAGACGTTGAACCACGCGGATCGAGCGGGTGCAACACGCTGCGGCGAGGCGACGATTAAAAGGTGACCTTGGCCCAATGGTGGCCGCCGTCGAACGTCATGATCATGGTGTTGGTGCCATAGGAACCATAGAGCGACGGCACGAGGCCCACGCCCTGGCTGGCACTGGTGAATCCGAGATACGAGGGCTCGCCCGGGTAGACCTCGCGCCAGCGGGCGCCTGCGTCAAAGCTCGCCATCAGCGCACCCTTGCCCGCGGGACGGCCGGCCAAGACGGTGTCCGGCGCCGCCGAGGCCACCACGCCGTAATAGGCGTTGCCCAGCCAAAGAAGTTCGGGGCCGGCCTCAAAAGTGTTGCCACCGTCGTGCGAGACGTAAAGCCAACTGGACCCGAGCTTCGCTCCCGGGGGGGCTTGGGGCGAGAGTCCTTGGGCAAAACCACCCATCGTGCACACCGCGACAAGTGTTGCGCTCGAAGAGGCCGCGGGCGTGGCGAAACTGTTCCCCACTGTCGTGCACGGCGGTGTCCAGGGGACCCATGTGCCATCGCTGGAAAGACGCGCCGCGCCCGAAGTTTCGCGGTCATTGCCCACCACCAACCAGCCACTCGATCCGTTGAGCACGATCGAGCCCGAGGGCTGTGCCCCACCGGCCGGCAGTCCCATCGGTGCGGCGTTAGCCACGTGCCAGCTATCTTCACCAATCGGTGAACTCTCCACCGTCACGTGGTACGTCTTGTTATCACCCATCACGTACACGGTGCCGTTGGCCGCTTCAAGGTCGAACAGCGATCCGTACTTACCCAACCAGGCGAACGACTGGCGACGCCAGACGCGGCCCCCGTCGTGCGTCGACCACAAGTACTGCACCGGCTCGATGAAGTCGACGCCCCCGGGCGGCGTCGGACCGGGCAGCGAGCCGTAGATCCAACCGTCTTGGGTGTTGGCGAAGCGCACGTTCAATTGCCCAAAGTACTGCGCGGCCAAGCGACCGTTGACGACGCGGTCGGCGGCGGTGAGCAGAGCCGACGAAAGGTGCTTCGAGGTCCAGGTGCCTCCCGCGTCAGTCGTCTCACGCAGCGCCAAGCACCGATGACCCGTCGCGCACGGTGCGGTGCCCAGGACCCAGCCGGTGTCCAAGGAGACGAAGGTCACTGAAAGCGGATCAAACGTGGCCACGCTCGGTTTGACGGTCATCGTCGTCAAGGTAGAACCGAGGTGAAACGTCGTCAATGTGGTCAACGTGGGCGCCGTGGTTCGTGAGACGCTAGCTCGCCCGCCAAAATACGCGCCAACGATCGCGGCCGCCACGACCAGTACGACCAGGGTCCGACGAGTCCGCATGCGCTCAGAGTAGTGCTCACTCGCGCGCACCACGTCGTCGAGGGGGATGAGGAACTCATGACGTTTCGAGCGCATCGCGGGTGAACGCACCGCCGTGAATTGGAGCCTGGGAAGGGATTCGAACCCTTGACCTACGCATTACGAATGCGTTGCTCTACCGACTGAGCTACCCAGGCGCAGAGAGCAACATTAGCCCATCGGGCATCGAAGCCCCTGGCGCGGGACCTCAGAACTCCATCAACGAGAACATGAGATCGTTCAGCAACAACGACTCATCGACGTTGGTCGAGAGCCGGCGATTCGCTTCGGCCACCGCGTCGATGGCGCGAAGCGACGCGCCCACTCGGTACTCACTGCGCGCGTCACCTTGGGCACTGGCGTCGAGGTTCTCGATGAGTCGCTCTCGGTAGACGCCGGTCAACGCGCTAAAGCCAAAACGGAGTTCGTCGAGACGAAAACGGCGCTGTTCGCGCTTGAACTGCGCTTCGCCGTCACGGCGATTGGCCATTGCACGCGCGCCCATTTCACGCGCGTCGCTGGCGCGTCGCGCCATCTCTTCATCCTGGAGTTCCTGGAGCGGAGTGATCGCTTCGTCGAGCGACGAGGTGATCTCTTGGGCCACGACGGCCGACGCGGCGAGCGTGCCGGTGAGTCGATCTGGGACGCTGCGCCACTGCGCCACGCGCCGAGCGAGGTCGACGTCACGCACCAGCACGCGCGCGCGACGAAGGTTGCCGTTCGCCGCCTGCGCGGCGGTGCGCGCCGCGTCCAGCGCCGCGCCCTCTCGAACCAGGATCGACGCCAGGTCCTCCTCGCTCAAGGGACGCAACTTGATTTCGACGCACCTCGACACAACGGTGTCGAGCGCGCGCGGCAACTCTTCGGCGCTCAGCAAGAAGATGGTGCGGGCCGGAGGCTCTTCGAGCGACTTGAGCAGCGCCGGTGAGCTCGGCGACGCGCCCGTCGTGGTGAGTTCCACGTCCTCGATCACCACAATCTGATAACCCGCCCCCAGGGGTCGGCGCCGAGCGACGCGTTCGGCTTCGCGAATCTCCTCCATGCGCCAGGCGACGCCTGAGCGTTCGGCGAAGTACACGTCGGGGTCCTGGTCAGCGAGCGCGAGTCGACAGACCTCGCATTCGCCACAGCCCTGGCTTGCACACTGCAGCGCCGCGGCGAACGAAACCAGGGAGTCGTGCACGCTCGAGCCCCCGGGACCCGAGATGAGGTACGCGTGCACGGGGTTGGCGACGTACTGGCGCATCGCGCTCACGGCGCGATCCTGGCCCACTAGTCGTTCGAAGACGTCGCTCACCTCACCAGGGTAGGTCCGCCACTCGCTCGTCGATCGCGCGAGCGACGTCGACTTCGCTGCGCGCGCCGTCCACCACGAACCACGCGTTTTCCCGGGCGAGTTCTAAGTACCCGTCGCGGACGCGTTGGTGGAACGCCAAGTCCTCGGCCTCGAAGCGGTCCTTTTCGTCGTGGGCGCGCCGTTCGTTCACCACGTCAACGGAAACGTCGAGCAGGATCGTCAAGGTTGGAAGACACGAGCCCACGGCGAGTTCGCTCGCCGCGCGAAGCAGCCCTAAGTCCACGCCGCGTCCGTAGCCCTGGTAGGCGAGGGTCGAGGCGTAGAAGCGATCGCAGACCACCGAACGTCCGGCCTCGAGCGCCGGCGCGATGACACTGTGCACGTGATGCGACCGATCGGTCAGCATGATCAACGCCTCGGTCGAGGGGTTCATTGGCGTGGCGGCGTCGAGCACCCAACGGCGCAGCTCCTGTCCGAGCGCGCTATCGCCCGGTTCGAACGCGTAGAGCGCGTCGTAGTGCGCGGCGACCCGCCGCGCTTGGGTGCTTTTGCCGCTGACGTCGATACCCTCAAAGACGAGGAAGACCCCTCGAGGACTCACGCGTCGTCCTTCGAGATCGCACTCCTCACAATGGCCGCGTTGGCCATGGCGCCTTGGGCGATGGCCGCGCGTTTGGTCGCCCCGGAGGCGCGGACGGCGGACTTCTTCGCCGTCGTCTGGGCTGCCTTTTTGGTCGTCTTCTTGGCCGTCTTTTTGGCCGTCTTTTTGGCCGTCTTCTTCGCGGGTGCCTTCTTCGCGCCGCGCTTGGCCGCCCTAGCAACGCGCGTCGAGGGCTCGGCGTTTCGCCGCTCGGCGAGTAGCTCACAGGCTCGGTCCAGCGTGATCGTCTCGGGCGCGTCGCCCAGGCGCATCGTCGCGTTCGTCTCGCCGTCGGTGACGTAGAGACCAAAGCGCCCGCTGCGCACCACGACCTGTCGTTTCGTGACGGGATCTTCGCCGAGCTCGGCCAAGGGCCCCGCCGCCGCGCGACGTCCCCGGGCCTTGGGTTGGGCGAAGAGAAGCGTCGCGTCGGCCACCTCGACGGCAAAGATCTGCTCCTCGTTCTCCAGTGAGCGCGTCTCGGTGCCCCACGTGAGGTAGGGGCCGTAGCGACCGTTCTGCGCGGCGATTGCTCCGCCCTCGGGGTGCTCGCCCACGATCCGGGGCAGTGAGAGCAGTTGTTTGGCGTCCTCGAGGGTGAGGCTCTCGGGCGACATCGTGGAAAAGAGCGACGCCGTCTTGGGCTTCTCCTTGGGATCGGTGACCTCACCCACCTGGACGTAGGGACCGTAGCGTCCGGCCTTTAGATAGAGCATCTCGCCCTCGTCACTTCGTCCCAACTCTCGATCGCCGCTCGGCGCCGCGAGCAACTCCAGCGCGTGCTCGACACTGAGTGAGTCCGGTTCGGTCGCTTCGGGGATCGAGACGCGATCCTCGCCGTGCACGAGGTAGGGACCGTAGCGTCCCGAACGCACCGAGACCGCGAGCCCGTCGGGCGCGACCCCCAGGGGCAGAGAGTTAATGGCCGCAAAGTCAAAGTCGTGGGTCGCGTGCGTGACGTGGTGCAGTCCGAGTCGAGCGAACTCGCTGGTCGCTTTCTCATCGCCGAAGTAAAAGCGTTGCAGCCACGGTTCGAGCGCTTGACGACCCTCCGCGATCTCGTCGAGCTGGTCCTCCATCTCGGCCGTGAACTGATAGTCGACCAACTCGGCGAAGTAGAACTCCAAGAGATTCACCACGGCGAAGGCGCGAAACGTCGGCACCAACGCCTTGCCCTTCTTCCAGACGTACCCGCGTCGGTCGATGGTCTTCATGACCGAGGCGTACGTCGACGGGCGACCGATGCCCAGGTCCTCGAGCTTCTTGATCAGCGTCGCCTCGGAGTAGCGATCCGGCGGCTGGGTCTCGTGCAGCTTGGCGTCGGCACCCTCGACGGGAACCTCGCCACCCTCGCGAAGAGTCGGCAGCAGGCGCTCTTGGTCAGCCAGTTCGGCTTCGGGGTCGTCGGTGCCCTCGACGTAGGCCCGTCGAAAGCCCGCAAACTCGATGCGCAGCCCCGTCGCGCTCAACGCCACCACCGTGTCGCCAGTGAAATCCACGACGTCGCGAAGTACCCCAGAGAGTCGCACCTTGTCTTGCGTGAGTCGCGCGTCGACCATCTGCGAGGCGATCGTGCGTTTCCAGATCAAGTCATAGAGCGCGCGCTCGTCACCGTTCAGCTGCGCCTGACCTTCGTCGAGCGTGCGAAACGACTCGCCGGCCGGGCGAATCGCCTCGTGGGCCTCTTGGGCGTTCTTCACCTTGCGGTCGTAGCGGCGCGGTTGAGGGGACACGTAGTCGTCGCCGAACATCGACGCCGCCTGCGCGCGCGCCGCCGTTATCGCCTCGTCCGAGAGGGTGGTGGAGTCGGTACGCATGTAAGTGATCCAGCCCTGTTCATAGAGCCGTTGGGCCGCGCGCATCGTTCGTTCGGGATCGAAGCGTAGTTTTCGACTGGCCTCGATCTGCAGCGACGAGGTCATGAACGGTGGCTGGGGACGCTGGGTACGCGGCGTGGAGGTGATCGCCTCGACCTTGAGACGTTGTCCGACCAGCGCGCCGGCCAGGGAGGCGGCCGCGGCGGCACTCAAGACCTCGAGGGGCGCCTTCGACTCAAGGCGCCCGGCCGAGTCGAAGTTCTTCCCCGTCGCCAGCGCCACGCCGTTCACCGTGTCTAGGGTCGCCTCGAAGGGCGCGTCGTCCCCTCGAAGCGTCGCCGTAACGTCGTACCACGACGCCGAGCGAAACGCCATGCGCTCGCGCTCGCGCTCACAGACCAGGCGAATGGCCACTGACTGCACCCGCCCGGCCGAGCGCGCCTTATCGACCGCGCGCCACAGCACGGGTGAGACCTCGTACCCCACGAGACGGTCGAGGAACCGGCGACCCTCTTGGGCGTCGACGAGACGGAGGTCCAACGCCCGGGTCTGGGCGACGGCCCGGGCAATGGCGGTCGGGGTGATCTCGTGAAAGACCATGCGCTTGACCGGGACCTTGGGGTTCAGCACTTCCTGGAGGTGCCAGGCGATGGCCTCGCCCTCGCGGTCTTCGTCGGTGGCGAGGTAGAGCTCGTCGACCTCTTTGAGGGCCGCCTTCAGCTCGGCGACAATCTTCCGTCGGTCGTTCGACACGACGTAGACCGGTTTGAAGTGGTCGTTGACGTTGATACCCAGTCGCGCCCACTTCTCGCCCTTGACCGAGGCCGGAATGTCGGCGGCGCTTTGGGGCAGGTCGCGAATGTGGCCGATGGAGGGTTTGACGATGTAGTCCGGCCCGAGCATGCTCTGGATGCGGGTCGCTTTGGCGATGGACTCAACGATGACGAGCGCTCGGGCCATGCTCACCACCTCTCAGGTATCTCACGGCGTGACACACTATCGCCACGGCGCACCGCCGCTACACAAGTTAGACACCTCTTGAGCTCTGAGCGCGCGATGGCGCCGCCACGAATCCCCGTCGGTGATGCAATCGCCAAGTGGCTACTGCCAAATGATGGCCGATGCGTCCTAGTGCTCGCCCTGAGGCGCGGCGACAATTTCGTACTGGGGATTGAGAATGACTGCTTCACGCCGAAGCGACGTCACGGTTCCTTTCACCATGAGTCGCGTACCGCGTTCAATGCCCGGCACGTTGGTTCTTCCTTGAAAGATGAGGGTGATCGACCCGCTGTTGTCGGCGATGACGCAACGAAGTTCGTGTACGCCACTCTCGTTGCCAATGGCCATCGAGCGAACGCGGCCCGCGATCTCGGCGAACTGTCGCTCCACGAGTCCGCCGATCGGCGCCGCGTCACTCGAACGAGCGGCGAGCTTCACGTCGGCGGCGAGATGCGCGTCCTCTCGAAACCCGCCGCGCGTGACCTCGTCGCTCACCGGCTCTTCGGTGGGCGCGCCCACGGGCACGCGACGGCGCAGCGCGCGATACGGGATAACCGTCGCGGCGGTACGTGGCACGTGCATCACCGCGCTCGCCATGGTGTCGGCCGTGCGGTCGTGCAACAGGCGCTGGAGGCTCGACACGAATGCTCGGCGGGGCAAGATCACCATGCAAAAGACGTCCGGATCGCGCACCGCGTCGGCGACCAGTTCTAACGCGGCCCGGTCGACCCGTCGGTCCTCACACTCCACGACCTCGAGGCTGATGTTCTCCGACGCGGTACCGGGCGCACCCCAGCGCGTTTCCAGGGCCTTGGTGACCATGGGGTCGATGTCGAAGTGCACCGCTCGAACGGAGTAGGGGTTCAACGAGTTGCAGTACAAAAGAGCCCGTTCGGTCGCCAGGTCGTAGTTGTCCACGAACACGATGACCCGGTTCATGCGAATGTTCATTGGGGCGATGCCGCTGTGAGCATCGAACGCCTTCTCCTCTCGTTCGTACTGGGTGTGGAAGCGAAGGAGGCTGTAGTACATAATCGGTCCCACGACGACGATGATCCACGCACCTTCAGTGAATTTGGCCAGCACGAAAATCAAGACGACGATAGAGGTCACGCACGCCGAGAGCGCGTTGATAAAAACCCCACGGCGCCAGTGACCGCTCTTCTCGCGAAGGTGACGAGCGACCATACCCGCACCGGCCAACGTGAACCCGGTGAAGACGCCAATCGCGTAGAGCGCGATAAGCGCGTTGACTGACGCGTTGAAGGCAATGATCAAGACCAGCGACACGACGCCCAGCACGAGAATGCCATTGGAAAAGGCGAGGCGATGACCTCGTTTGGTGAGCTGGCGCGGTAGGTACTTGTCGGTCGCCACATAGTTCGCCAGGAAGGGAAAGCCGTTGAAGGACGTATTGCCGCCGGTGAAGAGAATGAGCACCGTGGCAAACTGCACCACGAAGAAGATGTAGTGACCAAAGCCGTGCGTGCCAAAGATGTCCAGCACTTCTTGTCCCACGACCGTTGGCGAGCCCGCGGCGTAGGGAATCGCGTGGGTCCACGACGCGAGCAGCGTTGTGCCGATCAGCAAGAAGGCCAGGATCGAGGACATCACGACGAGGGTCACGCGAGCGTTCGGCGACTCGGGGCGACGAAAACTTCCCACGCCGTTGGAGATGGCCTCGAGGCCCGTCAACGACGAGCCACCATTCGCGTACGCGCGCAAGAGGGTTAGAAAGGCCAAGCCCATCAAGAGCCCGTTACCCTGGTGACCGAAACGCCCCTCCACCAAAAGCTTCGTCGCCGGTTGGGCGACCATGTGCAAGGTGCCGGCGATCTTCTTGTAGTAGCCAATGACGATTGTCGCCGACAGCATCACGACGTAGAAGTACGTCGGAATCGCGAAGTAGTTGCCGGCCTCGCGCAGACCGCGCAGATTGCCAAAGATCAAGACGAGAACCACGGCCACCGTAATAAATAAGGTCCCGTTGCCCAACAGCGGAAACGAGTTCTTCAGCGCGGGAAAGGCCGTGGTCAGCGCGGCGGTGCCAGCCGAACACTGCACCGCGACGGTCACGGTGTAGTCAATGAGCAGGGCCACCGCCGCGATCTGAGCGACCTTGGGGCCGAAGTTATCGCGCGCCACGACGTACGATCCGCCGGCCGTCGTGTAGTACTTGATCACGTCGAGGTACGAGGTCGTCACGAAGAACAAAACGCCGATGATCACGAACATGATCGGCACGACCAGCGCGAACGCCGCCAACCCGATGTAGGGCGTCATCTGGGTCAAGATCTCTTCGGTGCCGTACGCCGACGAGGAGATGCAGTCCGGCGCCAACACGCCCAGCGCGATGGCACGATTGAGGCGCTCGCCACTCAACTGTTCGGTGACTAGAGGTCGGCCGAGAATGAGCCGCTTTAGCCGATAGCCCCACGATTCGGGGTAGAACTTCACCAGATTGGCGTGTGAGGTTAAAATCGGTGCGCGCTTTGCGGCGGGCTGATCCTCTTCTGGCACGAATTTGATACTAAGCCACCGCTCTTTGCTCGCCACTGACCTACTACGAGTAGTCGTAGGGAAGTTGCGGCCAAAAGCCCTGGTGTGGTCTGATGAGAAGGTGCACGTCATCGTCATCGGCTGTGGCCGAGTGGGTTCTGAGCTCGCCATGCAACTCTCCGAAGAGGGTCACTCGGTGGTGATAATCGACCGGAACCGTGACAGTCTTCGTCGCCTCACGCACTACCACGGCAAGACCATCATCGGCTCGGGCTTCGACCGTGACGTCCTCTTCCAAGCCGAGGCCAACACCGCCGACGCCTTGGCCGCCGTCACCAGCGGCGACAACTCCAATATTCTCTGCGCGCGAATTGCTCGCGACCACTACAACATCAAGAACGTGGTGGCGCGCATCTACGACCCGGCCCGAGCCGATATCTACATGAAACTCGGTATCCCCACCGTGGCGACGTCGCTGTGGACCACCCAACAGGTCAAGCGCTGGCTAATGCCGGCCGACGACTCCATCGAGTGGACCGACACGGGCAACACCATCCACCTGGTGGAGCGGATCGTTCCCGACGCGCTGGCCGGTAAACCCGTCACCAGCTTCGACGTGGGTGAACAGGTTCGCCTCGTCGGACTGATTCGTGGGGGCCAGGGCCGAGTCAACATCGAGGGCCTCTTCGCCCAAGAAGACGACGTTCTCGAATTCCTCGTCACCAGCGATGGACTGGCCAAACTGCACTCGCTGCTCGAAGTGGGTTCGCCATGAAAGTCGTTATCGCCGGAGGGGGTTCGGTCGGCACCTCTATTGCCCTGGACCTCATCGATCGGCACCACGACGTGACGCTAATGGAAAAGACCACCGCGACCGCCGAGCGCCTCAAGAGCCAACTGCCCGGCGTCACGGTGATGTCGGCCGACGCCTGTGAGTACGCCAACCTCAAGGCGGCGGACGTGCGCGACGCCGATGTGATGATCGCCGCCACGGGCGACGACGAGGACAACTTGGTGATCAGCTGGCTCTCCAAGCAAGAGTTCGGCGTGCCCCGCGTCATCAGTCGCATCAACAACGCTCGCAACGAGTGGCTCTTCAATGAGAGTTGGGGCGTGGACGTGTCGGTCTCCACTCCCGCCTTGATCACTTCGTTGGTGGACGAAGCCGTGGAAGTCGGCGCCATCATCCAACTGATGCCACTCGCCCACGGTCGAATGCAATTGATCGAGGTCACGCTCGGCGCGAAGGCGCCCGCGGTGGAGAAGAATCTGACCCTCGACGAACTTCGTCTCCCCGACTCACTACGCGTCGTGGCCGTGGTACGCAACGAGCAACCCCTGGTGCCCTCGTCGGCGATGCACTTCCTCGAACAAGACCACGTCGTGTTGATGGCTCGCACTGACGCCACGCAAGACTGCGCCGCCGCCTTTATCGGCTAACGCGCCCGGTCGTCGCGGAACTCTGGACCTAGCATGAAGACGTGCGCGCGGCTTTTTTCGACCTCGATAAAACGGTCATCGCCAAATCGTCGCTCGTGGCCCTGGGGCCAGAACTGCACGCCCGGGGACTCTTGCATCGGCGCACGTTGATCCGTGCCGGGATCGGCCAACTCTGGTTCCAACGATTCGGCGCCGACGAGAAGCGCCTCAACCGAGTCCGTGAAAGGGTCCTGAAACTCACCCGGGGTTGGGACCAAGATGAGGTGCGCCAGATGGTCAAAGAGACCATTAACGAGGTCATCGAACCACTGATCTACGCCGAAGCCCTCGAACTGATCGATCACCATCTCGCCGAGGACGACGAGGTCTATCTGGTCAGCAGCGCACCCGCGGAGATCGTCGAACCCTTCGCCGAACTTCTGGGCATGACCGGGGCCATCTCCTCGCGCGCCACCATCGACGAGAACGGCAAGTTCACCGGGGCGATGGACTTCTTCGCCCAGGGCGAGAACAAGGCCGTCGCCATTCGCGCGCTCGCCCAAATGCGCGGAATCAATCTCAGCGAGTCCTTCGCGTACTCCGACTCAGAGACGGACGTGCCGATGTTGGAGGTCGTCGGACATCCCTTTGCGGTGAACCCGGATCGCCAACTTCTCAAAATCGCCCACGACCATCAGTGGCCGCTGCTGAGCTTCAACCATCCGGTGACCGCGCTGTCGCGGTCGAAGTCCCATACGCCGTTTTTCGTCAGCGCGGTCATCGTAGGCGTGGCGGCCCTGCTCGGCGGCGCGCGCCTGCAGCGTCGCTAAGGGGTAGCTAGAGGGTGAGGAGGTCGCGCGCGCCGGTGTCCGACGAAGGGTGACGCAACTTGCTCATCGCCCGGGCTTCGATCTGGCGAATGCGTTCGCGCGTGAGATTCATCTCGGCGCCCACGTCTTCGAGCGTGCGTATCTCACCGGCGCCGTCGAGTCCAAAACGCATGCGCAGGATCTTCTGCTCACGTTCGTCGAGGGGCTGGAGCAACTTCTCGATCGCGGCGGGCATCATCTTCACCGCGGCCACGTCAAAGGGTGACTCGGCCGAACGGTCTTCGACCACGTCGCCGAGTTCGGCGTCGCCGTCTTCGCGCAGAGGCTCCGAGAGCGAGATCGGCTCGGATCGAAATCGCAACGCCTCGATGAGCTTGTCTTCGGGCATCTCACACTCTTCGCAGAGTTCCTTAATCGTGGGGGGTCGACCGAACTTGAGCTCGAGGCGCGACTGGGCCTTTTGCACCCGGGCCAGGGTGTCGCCGGCGTGCACCGGGAGTCGAATGGTTCGCCCGGTGTTGGCGATGCCCCGGGTGATGGCCTGGCGAATCCACCACGTGGCGTAGGTCGAGAACTTAAAGCCCTTGCGCCAGTCGAACTTCTCCACGGCGTGCATCAGGCCGAGGTTCCCCTCTTGAATAAGGTCCAACAGCGGCAGGCCCGAGGCCTGGTACTTCTTGGCAATCGAGACCACGAGGCGAAGGTTCGACTGCACGAAGTCCCGTTCGGCCTGATCGCCGCGGTGCGCGGCGCGCTTGAGGGCCTGCTTACGGCTCGGGGTCAACTTGATCTTCTTGTTCACTTCGGACGCGTCCAGCTCGTCCTTGGCCTCGCGACCCTCTTCGATGGTCTGGGCCAGGCGCACTTCGTCGTCCTTGGTCAAAAGGGTGTACTGGCCAATGTCGGACAGGTAGAGCCGTACGAGGTCCTCGTCGTCACGGTCTATACGGTCTTTAGCCATGGTTCCTCATCTATTTGGCGATCGGGCCCGGAAACTCCGGCATTAGTAGTTATACGGAGGTACGCAACTTAGCGGGAAACACCGAAACTTTCAGCGTTTCCGGCCGCGTCGAGGGTGGTGGCGAGACTTCGCGCGCCCGCTTGCCAGGCCACGTCCTCAATCGGGGGGAATCTCCCCGCCACGTCGCCGACGGCTCGGATCTCTCGAACCAAGACCCCCGAAGCGAGATTGAGTATTTCCCGCTCGCACTCGTCGTCGCCCAGCGCCCGGGCGTCGCGCAGCGACACGAGCATCCGTGGCCCGACGAGCGTCGCCATGGCGAAGAGGATCATCGCGCCCGAGGCGTCACTGGCCACGGCCCGACGAAGGACGTCCTCTAAGGGGGCCAGCGGCGCTCTTGTCACCTCGCCGAGATACTCGCGAAAACTCAAGGTGACCTCACCCAGGGCACGCGCCATCTCGTAGGTACGAATGACGTAGGCGTCGTTCGTCAACGTCGGCGCACTCTCCCCGAGCACCCGGTAGGTCGTGTCAAAGCACGAAAAGAGGTGTTCCATCGTGTCGCGCGACACACGCATCAGCTCTCGGGATGAAACGCGTTCGTGATCGGCATTCGCCGATCGCGCCCAAAGGCCTTCTTCGTGATGCGCACCCCCGGGGGCATTTGGCGACGCTTGTACTCGCTGCGATCGACCAGGCGAGTGATTCGCATTACCAACGCTCGGTCGTACCCGAGTGCGATGATCTCCTCGGCGGTGGCGTCTTGTTCGACGTAGAGCTCGAGCAAGGGGTCGAGCACCTCGTACGCGGGCAGCGACTGATCGTCGCGCTGATCCGGTCGAAGCTCCGCCGAGGGGGGCTTCGCGAGCACGGCCTCGGGAATGGGTTCGGGATCGCCGTCGCGACGAGCCACGTCGTTGCGGTATCGACACAGTTCATAGACGAGCATCTTGGGCACGTCCTTGATCACCGCGAAGCCACCCGCGGAGTCACCGTAGAGCGTGGAGTAGCCCACGGCCATCTCTGACTTGTTGCCGGTGGTGAGCACGATGGCGCCCGAGGCGTTCGAGATCGCCATCATCAGCACCGCGCGCACACGTGACTGTATATTCTCATCGGTCACGCCCGAGGGCTCGCCGTCGAGGACCTCAACCAGCGCCGACGAGAAGATCTCGTGCGCCCTTTCGATGGGCAAGGTCGTGATCTCAATGTCGAGTCGACCGGCGAGATCGAGTGCGTCCAGGAGAGAGTGATCGGACGAGTAACGACTCGGCATCGAAAAGCCCCGCACGGCCCGCGCGCCCACCGCGTCGACCGCGATCGTGGCCACGAGCGAGGAATCGACGCCCCCCGAAAGGGCCACGATGGCTTCGCGAAAACCGTTCTTTCGAAGGTAGTCGCGCGTGCCCATCACGAGGGCCTGGTAGATCTCTTCCACCTCGTCGAGCGCCTCTTCGAGGTGATTGACGTGTGAGGCGCGCGTGCGTGATTCGTCTCGGGCGTAGAGCGTTTCGAGGGGCACGCCCGCCGTAGAAGAGCGCGCTTCGAGCTCACAGATCAAGAGCTCTTCGCTAAAGGCCCTCGCGCGCGCCACGACCTCGCCTTGAGCGTTGACGGCCATGCTCTGACCGTCAAAGACGAGTTCATCTTGGCCCCCGACCAGATTGACGTAGGCGATCGGACAGTTCGTCTCCAGAGCGCGTTCGCGCAGCATGGCTTCGCGCTCTTCGCGGCGCCCGCGCGCGTAGGGCGACGCGTTGGCGACCACGAGCAAGGTCGCGCCTTCACGGGCGAGATCGGCGGCGGGACCGTTACTTGTCCACACGTCCTCACAGACCAAGAGACCCACGGCGATTCCCCGTACGTTGACGATCGTCTGGGCGCCCACGCCCGGGTCGAAGTAGCGCCGCTCGTCAAAGACGTCGTAGTTCGGCAGCAACCGCTTCGTCGCGGTCGCGACGACCCCCTCGTCGCCAAGAGCGACGATGACGTTGGCGATATGCCCGCGACGCACCTCGTCGTCCAAGGAACGCACCGCGTCACGGCCGTCACTCGAAGGCGCCAGCGTGACGCCCAACGATCCCTCCGAGGCGACCGTGCCCACCAGCATCGGGGGCAGGTTCTCCGCTTTGGCCAGGTCGTCGAGGGCCTGAGCGCTGGCCTCGATGAAGCCCTCCTTTAATAAGAGGTCTTCGGGGGGATACCCCATCAGTGAAAGTTCGGGAGTCACCACCAGATCGGCTCCCACCAGGGCGGCCTGGGCGCGAAAACGTCCCAACGTTTCCAGGTTCTGGGCGAATCCGCCCACCACCGCGTTCATCTGCGCCAGGGCGATTCGAAGCGTAGCCACGAAGCGAGCCTAATGGCGGAGTTTCTCGAGTTCCTAGGGACTCAAGGTTTCACACGCCCTTAACAGAACTCGTGGTCCCAGGGGTCGACCAGCCGCCAGACTAGGAGCGATCGCGTAAGCACGCGACGACACTGTGTAAGGAGTTGCGTTGTCGTATCAGGCTGAGTACATCTGGATAGACGGGACCGAGCCGACTCACAAGCTGCGGAGCAAGACCAAGATCGTCGCCGACGGCAAGAAGCCACCGATCTGGGGGTTCGACGGATCCAGCACGAACCAGGCCACCGGCCAACACTCCGACTGCGTCTTGCAGCCCGTCTTCATCTGCCCGGATCCCCTGCGCGGACCGAAAGACCAGTTGGTGATGTGCGAGGTCCTCAACTCGGACTTCACGCCTCACCCCACCAACGCTCGCGCGCACGCGGTGGAGGTGGCGAAGAAGTACGCGAGCTTCGAGTCCATGTTCGGTATCGAGCAGGAGTACACCTTCTTTCAAGACGGCCGCCCCTATGGGTGGCCCGAGGAGGGATTCCCCGCGCCCCAGGGTCCCTACTACTGCGGGGTGGGTGGCGCCAAGATGCCCGGACGCGACATCGTTGAAGCGCACACGTTGGCGTGCCAACGCGCGGGCATCGGCATTGAAGGGACGAACGCCGAGGTGATGATGGGCCAGTGGGAGTTCCAGGTCGGCGTGCTCAACCCCGTCGCGATCGGCGATCAACTCTGGACAGCGCGTTGGCTACTCGAACGCATCGCCGAGGAGTTCGGCGTCGACGTCAGTTTTGACGCCAAGCCGATCAAGGGCGACTGGAACGGCGCGGGCGCGCACACGAACTTCTCGACCAAGCAGATGCGCGCCAACGGCGGCTTGAGCGCCATCGTCGCGGGTTGTGAGGCCCTGGGCACACGCGTGGAGGATCACATAAAAGCGTACGGGGTCGGCATCGAAGAGCGCTTGACCGGCGAGCACGAAACGCAGCACTGGTCCAAGTTCTCCTACGGTGTCTCGGACCGCGGCGCGTCGGTGCGCATTCCCGCCGCCGTCGCCGGCGCCAAGAAGGGCTACCTCGAGGACCGTCGTCCCAACAGCAACATCGACCCGTACGTGGTTTCAGCTCTGATGGTCGAGACGATCTGTAGTGCCGCGAAGAAGACCCCCGGTACGAAGAAGACCGCCAAGAAGACTTCCGCGAAGAAAAAGGTGGCGAAGAAGGCACCGGCGAAGAAGGCACGCGCGCGTTGACGCCAATCCTTGAAGCCCGCCGCCCCAGGGCGGCGGGCTTCTTGGTTTTGTCGCGCAAACGCCGGCCTAGAGAGAAGGTGCGAGAATGTCCAGCATGCAAAGCCAGGCCCAGTACGTTCTTCGAACGGTTGAAGAGCGAGGCGTTCGATTCGTGCAGCTCTGGTTCACCGACGTCCTGGGGCGCCATAAGGCCTTTCACGTCACGCCCGCGGAACTCGAAGACGCCCTCGACCAGGGCATGACCTTTGACGGCAGCGCGATCGACGGATTTTCGAGAACCACCGAGTCCGACCTCTTAGCCCGACCCGACCTCACCACCTTTCAGTTGCTGCCCTGGTACGAACGAGGCGCGGGGGTGGCGCGCGTCTTTTGTGACATCGTCAACATCGACGGCACCGCCTTTGACGGCTGCCCCCGCCAGCGGCTCCGTCGGGTCCTCGACGACGCGCGCGCCAAGGGCTACACGTTCTTCGTCGCGCCCGAGATCGAATACTTCTACTTCGCGGACCTCGATCCTTCGACCGGGCCGATCCCCCTCGATCACGGCAGCTACTTTGACCTTCTGCCCGACGACACCTCTAGCCAGCTACGCCGCCAGACCGTGCTGACACTCGAAGAGATGGGCATCGGCGTCGAGCACGCCCAGCACGAAGACGCCCCAGGCCAGCACGAGATCGATCTGCGTTACACCGACGCGCTCACCATGGCCGACACCGTGATGTCACTGCGCCACGTCGTCAAGGAGCTCGCCCGCCAGGCGGGCGTCGCGGCGAGTTTCATGCCCAAGCCCCTGATCGGGGTACAGGGGTCGGGCATGCACACGCACCTCTCGCTCTGGCGCGACGAGAAGAACGCCTTCATCGGTGAGCACACGTACGGACTGAGTGACCTGGCGGCCAAGTTCATCGCCGGGCTCGTGCGCCACGCGCCCGAGATCACGGCCGTGACCAACCAGTGGGTGAACTCCTATAAACGTCTCGTGCCCGGGGACGAAGCGCCGGTGGACGCGAAGTGGGCCCGCTACGACACGGCCGCGCTGGTGCGCGTGCCCTCGGTGAAGCCCGGACGCATCGATTCAACGAGAATCGAGTATCGCTCGCCCGACGCCGCGGCGAACCCCTACCTCGCCTTCGCGGTCATGTTGGCGGCGGGACTGCGCGGCGTCATGGGCAACTACGAGTTGCCCCCCGAGGGCGAACGCACCGCGGCGCTGCCCCAATCACTGGCCCAGGCGGTCGATCTCATGGCCTGCTCGTCGCTCATGCACGAGACGCTCGGCAGCCACCTGGTCGAATGGTTCTTGCGCAACAAGCGCGCCGAGTGGGACGCCTACCGCGGTCAGGTCACCCCCTTTGAACTCGAACGGTATCTCCCGTTGCTGTGAGTATCGACGTCGTGCTCTGCGTTCCCTCGTGCGAAGGGCCGGTGCGCAAGGCCTTTGACGTCACCGGGGTCTCCCCCGCCGTGGCGACCTCGGCTCGCCTGAACGAAATCACCGCCCTTGAGCCCGCGGACGGTTTCTCCGGCGCGGTCATCAACGCGGCGGCCCTGCCCTTTAGCGAGGCCATGGGGCTCTGTCGCCAACTGCGCCAGCGCGAGCGCGGCGTGGGACCAATCATCTTGTTGCTCGACCACTACCAACTCGACGAGCTGACTTTTCGCGAGGACCTCTTCGACGATTTCGTGGTCGGTCCCTACGACGTGAGTGAACTGGCGACGCGTCTGCGACACCGACTGCGCCGGGCGGGCAACGAGAGCGTCGCCCCGCGCATCGAGCACGCGGGGCTCTCGATGAACCTCGAGACCTACCAGGCGTCCATCGCCGGACGGGTGATGGACCTCACGTACATGGAGTACGAGTTGCTGCGTTTTCTCGCGACCAACCCCAATCGTGTCTTCACCAGAGCGACGCTGCTCAGTCGCGTGTGGGGCTATGAGTACTACGGCGGGGCGCGTACCGTGGACGTGCACGTACGTCGACTACGAGCGAAGATGGGTGAAGAGCACGCGCACCTCATTCAAACGGTGCGCTCGGTGGGCTACAAGTTCGGTACGTCGAATGAGTTCAGCGATTAACGCTCGGGCACGTAGGCCCACAGCTCCACCTCAGCTTGAGCTCCCAGCGGCAGTTGCGCGACCGCGACGGCTGTACGGGTGGGCAGTGGATCACCGAAGGCCTCGAGCCAGACCCCGTTGCACGCGGCGAAGTCCTTCATGTCCAGCACGAACAGCGTGGCCTTGACGACGTCGCCCAACGTGGCGCCAACTTCACTGAGCAGGCGCTTCGCGTTCTCGAGCGCTTGACGAACTTGGGCCGCGGTGCCGCCCTCGACGAACGTCGTGGTCTCTCGGTCGGGCAGTACACCCAACTGGCCCGAGAGAATGACAAAATCCCCGGCACGGCGCCAGGGGGAGTACGGACGCTGAGGGCTCATAGCGCTCAGCTAAAGGAGTTGCCGCAGCCGCACGTGCGCGTGGCGTTGGGATTCGTGATGTGAAATCCGGCCCCTTGAAGTCCGTCGGTGAAGTCCAGCGTCGCGCCGTTCAAAAGTTCGGCGCTGGCGGGGTCCACGACGACTCGGACACCGGCGAACTCGTTCGTCACGTCGTCGCTGGCGACTTCGGAGTCGAAGTACATGTCGTAGTTAAAGCCCGAACACCCCCCGGACTTGACGGCCACGCGCAGCGCTAAGGGCTCGTCGGCACCGGCGGCCGCGATGAGCTCGGCCACCTTGATCACCGCGGTGTCGGTCAAGGTGAGGGGCGCGGTGGCCTTCACGGTCAAGTTCACATTGGTGGTGGTCATGGTCGACTCAACTCCTCTAGAAATCCTCCCCTCCATGGTAGCGAAGGATTTCGGAAATGAACACCCCGGGTCGCGGGATTTGACGTGCGCCTTAGGCTTTAAATCCCTCATCACCGGGGGTGAGAATGGCAATGGCGCCGTCACGTTGGACGATTTGGGGTTCGACGCACGCGATGGCCGTGAGCGACCGGGCGTAATCGAGCACGTCGCGCGCGCTCGCAAAATGCGCGATCGCTTGAAGATTGCGAATAGTTGGGAGGATCATCTCGAACTCGCCGCGCTCGTGCGCCGCGAGCGCGTCAACGGGTCGTATCCACAAGTCGGCCACCGTCTCACCGGCGTCGTGCGTGGCGACTTGTCCCACGGGCGCCAGCGCCACGAAGAATCGGGTGTCGTAGCGCCGGGGCGGTCCGAGCGGAGTGATCCAGTGCGCGATGTACTCGAGTCCTCGAAGATCCAACAGTAGACCCTCGTCGTGCATCATGGCGAGAAAGTCCATCTCGCCAGCGTTCACGCCGCGGCGATGGGCCGCCAGACGCTTGACGTCCTCCATCTTCGTAAAATTCACGGCGACGCCATCGTGGTAACACGCGATGAGCAGCCCCGCTTCTTCAAAAAGTTCGCGCAAGCACGCCACGTAAAAGGCCAATCCGCCGCGATCGATTTCGAGACGCCGAGACGCCGCTTCGTCGCTCAGACCAAAGACCACCCGCTCGGTATCCACGTCAGTCTCGTCCACGCCTCCGCCCGGAAAGACGTGGGCTCCGCCGACGAAATCGCTTCGAAGATTTCGACGCAGCATAAGAATCTCGTAACCATGGTCTGCGTCGCGCAGCGTCAAAACCGTGGCTGCGGGGCGCGGAATCAATGCTTCAGCCATAGGGGCCAACCTAGCGAGTCTCCTTTGCGGTGGTTCACTCGAGCCCCGTCCACTAAGTTTGAGGGTCTTAACGCAAAAGGAGCACCGTGGCCAAGAAGCCCGCCCCCAAATATCGCCCACCTACCAAGGCCCCCGCCAAGGGTGGACGGCCGGCCGGACTCTTCACGTGGCTCGCCATCGGGCTCGTCATCATCGTGGTCGGGGCCCTGGTCATCATCAAAGTCGCCAGTGGTGGCAACGCGGGGGGCGGCCCAACGAGCTTTCAGCCAGCCGATCCCACGACCGTCCGCGAACTCACGAACGTTCCGACGTCGGTCTTTAATACCGTCGGCGTCTCCTCACCCGTCGCCCCCGTGACCGCGCCCTTGGCCCTCAAGGGCCAACCGGAACTCAAGACCACCAACGCCAGCGGCAAGAGCCTGCCCGAAGTCTTCTACATCGGCGGGGAGTACTGCCCCTTTTGCGCCGCGCAGCGTTGGCCGACGATCATTGCGCTCAGCCGCTTTGGCACGTGGGCCGGGCTGGGCAACATGTCGAGTTACTCGGGCGACCAATATCCAAATACCCCAACCTTTACCTTCGTCCGCGCCACGTACAAGTCCAAGTACGTGGCCTTTGTCGGCGTGGAGGCGTACGCGGACTACTTAAACGCGGCGGGCACCAACTACGCGACCTTGCAAACGCCCACGGCGGCGGAAAACGCGATACTCACCAAATACGACACCCCCAAGTACATCAAGGGGCTGTCGTCGAGCCAAGGGAACCCGATTCCCTTCATCACCTACGCGAATAAGTTTCTCGTCTCGGGCGCGAGCTACCTCCCGACGATGCTCGCGGGTTTTACGCGTAACCAGATCGCCGCGGGACTGAGTAACGCGACGAGTCCCGTCACCGAGGCGATCATCACTTCGGCCAACGATCAAACGGCCGCTATCTGTTCGTTGACGAAGGACCAGCCGAGCAACGTCTGCACGAGTGCGGGAGTGAAGTTAGCCGACGTTGCCATGGGGCTTCATTGATCGAATCGGAATTTCGAGTTCCGCGTTGGGCTGAGGTCGTCACGCTGGTCTTGAGCGTGATCGGACTGGGACTGTCGATCTATCTGACGATCACGCACTTCCAGCCCCAAGCGCTGGTGTGCTCGAGCCACGGGGTCATCGACTGCGCCAAGGTGACCACGTCGGCGCAGTCCGAGATCTTCGGCATTCCCGTCGCGATCCTCGGATTAGCCGACTTCACGGTATTGACCGCGCTCAACACGCCTTGGGCCTGGCACGCCCCGTGGCGCGGGCTCCACGTGGCGCGCTTCGTACTCGTGATCGTGTCGATGGGCTTCGTGCTCTGGCTGATTTTTGCCGAGATCATCATCATTGGCAGTATCTGCCTGTACTGCACCGGGGTGCACCTCACCACGTTCATCTTGCTCATCGTGATGACGCGCGTCGCGCCCACCCAATTGGGGTGGACCCGCTCAAGTACGCGCTAACGAGCGCCGTTCAAACTCGTTCAGACCGCCCCAAATGCCGTAGAACTCGTGACGCTCAAGCGCCGCGTGCAGACACTCCTCGCGAACGACACAGCCCGCACAGATTCGCTTGGCCAATTGCTCACGTTCAAGGCGATCCTCCTTGCGCTCGGCGGCGTCCGCGGAGTAGAAGAGCGATCCTTCGCTACCCCGACAGGCCGCGGCGCTCGACCACTCCAACGACGAAATCACCATGTCAGTCCCCCGTCATCGCCTTGACACGCAGACTAACCACCAGAGGGCCGGTATTCAAGAAAACATTTGAAGGCAAGGATCATGACCCCAAAGGGAGTAAATCACCGCTCCGCTACGCTGAACGTCGTGGCTACCGTACTTCTCGCCAGCGATCTGGCCTCACTACGCCGTGAACTCGAAACGGTGTTGTCCGGTCCCGACGTCGACATCGAAGAGGCGTCCAGCGGCCCCCAAACCTTGGCCCGGGTGACCGAAGGCGGCGTGGATCTGGTGGTGGTGGACCTGCAAATTGGCTCAATGGGCGGCATGGCCATCACGATGGAGTTGCGCAACCTCGAATCCTACGGCGGCGCCGATCCAGTGTCGGTGCTGATGCTGCTGGACCGTCGCCCCGACGTCTTTCTCGCTCGCCGGGCCGGCGCCGACGGCTTTCTCGTCAAACCACTTGACCCCCAACGGCTCCGTAGTGCCGTGCGCGCACTGCTGCGCGGGGAGAGCTACGAGGACGAATCGTTGCGTCCGGCAACCGTCCGCGTCGGCAGTGCCGACGCTCGATGAGCGAGTCGAAGCCGCTCGCCTCGGGGCTCGCGCGCGTTCGCGCTCGACTGACGGGTCACGAGACGATACGCCCGCCCTCGCCCGAAGCCGACGCCATTCACGCTCGCGTCGACCAGTTGCGCGACCTCGAACTTCGCGACGTGATGACCCCGCGGGTCGACGTGGCCTTTCTCACCTTTCCCGTGACGCCCGAAGCGATCGCCGAAGCCGTGCGCGACACGGGTCACTCGTGTTTCCCAGTGGTGAGTGACGATCTCGACAACGTGCTCGGCGTGCTCTTCGTCAATGACCTCTTTCGCAGTTCGACCCTCAAGCGCGCCATCGGCGTCACCTTCCCTACCGCGGAAGAGATCGCGCGCAAGATTCGCCGTCCCCTCATGTTGCCCGAGACATTCGATCTGCTCGAGAGCCTGGGCCAGATGCGCCAACAGCACCGCACGTTCGCCCTCGTACTCGACGAACACGGCGGCGTAGCGGGCGTCGTGTCGATCCGCGACATTCTCGAACAGCTCGTCGGCGACTTGAACGACGAGTTCGACGAGGACGATGAGCCGACCATCGTGCGAATCAGCGAAGATCGCTGGTTCGTCGACGGTCAGACCCACGTCGACCGGGTCGAGGAGGAGCTTGGACTCGTGATTCCTGACGGCGAATACGTCACCATCGCGGGCTTCGTGCTCGATCTGGCGGGCGAGATTCCGATCGCCGGAACGACCTACGCGTACGAAGACTGGACCTTTCGCGTACAGTCGATCGAGCGACGACGAATCAGCGAACTCGTTATCGAGTACCACCGACCCAGTGAACCAGAACTGCCGCGCGCGCTCTAGCCGTTGTCGCCCACACCGTGCAACGAGTAGGATTGTCAGGCTGCGGGGTAACTCGCTGCGGGCTGTAGCGCAGCTTGGTAGCGCGCTGCGTTCGGGACGCAGAGGTCCCGGGTTCAAATCCCGGCAGCCCGACCACCAGGTAGTGCATAGGTGAACGAAACACTGGCCCCCATCGTCTAGCGGCCTAGGACACCACCCTTTCAAGGTGGCGGCACGGGTTCGAATCCCGTTGGGGGTGCTAAGGAAATTCGACGAAAG
>DATLTW010000032.1:0-38261 GCA_035533495.1 Acidimicrobiales bacterium
GGTGGCCGCGTCGAGCGCTTCCAGCGCCGCTACGCCCAAAAGACGAAGGGCCGCGCTCCGAAGGCTTAAGCCCTCGAGCGCTTCGCGAGTTTCGTGCGCTCCCTCGACGAGACGCTGAGCGTTCTCCAAGACGAGCTGCACTCCGTCGAAGCCCAACTCTCTGAGCCGGACGTGGCCAGTGACTTGACGCGTCTGCGCGACCTGTCGCGCCGTCACAAGGAGCTCAGTGAGATCAACGTCGCGTGGCGGGAACTGAAGTCCGCCCAGGGCGACCTCGCCACGGCCAATGAGATGTTCAACGAGACCGACGGCGTCGACCGCGAGTCGTGGCGTGACGAGGTCAACGCCGCCGATGAACGTGTCGGGGAGCTCGAAGTGAATCTCGAGACGCTGCTTTTGCCCCACGATCCCAACGAAGGTCGAAATGTCATCTTGGAGATCCGCGGCGCCGAGGGCGGCGAGGAGGCGAACCTCTTCGCGTCGGACCTCGCCGAGATGTATCGCCGCTACGCGGCGCTGCGTGGATGGAAGATTGAGGTCATCGCAGAGCGCGCGTCCGACCAGGGCGGCCTCGACGAGGCTATCTATCTCATCAAGGGCGACGACGCCTGGTCCCGACTGGCCTTCGAAGCGGGCGTGCACCGCGTGCAACGAGTCCCGGTCACCGAGGCCAAGGGCCGCGTGCACACCTCCTCGGCGACGGTGTCGGTGCTGCCCGAAGCCGAAGAGCTCGACGTGGACATCAACCCCAGCGATCTCAAGATCGACGTGTATCGCTCGTCGGGTCCGGGGGGCCAGAGCGTGAACACCACGGACTCGGCGGTTCGCATCACGCACCTGCCCACGGGAATCGTCGTGTCGATGCAGGACGAGAAGAGTCAGCTCCAAAATCGCGCCAAGGCGCTCATCGTGCTGCGCTCTCGACTCTTGAGGGCCGCCCAGGACGCCCAAGCCAGCGAGCTCGGTGACCTCAAGCGCTCTCAAGTGGGCGGCGGTGGACGCAGCGAGAAGATCCGAACCTACAACTTCAAAGAGAACCGCGTCACCGATCACCGCATCAACTTGACGAACTACTCGCTCGACGCGGTCTTGGCGGGCGACCTCGACCCCTACGTCGATGCGCTCTTGGCGGACCAGCGCGCTCGCCAGTTGGCCGAGAGTGACGGACGCTAACGCTGCGCTCGTGCGCGAACTCGTCGACGCCGGGCTCAATCGCCGAGAGGTCCGCTGGCTGGTCGAAGAGTTCCTCGGGGGTGGCAACGTAGAGGCCGCCGGGGCGCTGCGCGTGGCGGCCAAGCGACGCCTCGACGGCGAGCCGCTGCAGTACATCATCGGCCACTGGCCCTTTCGCTCGCTCGACCTCGATCTCGATGGGCGGGTCCTCATTCCCCGGCCCGAGACCGAAGAGTTGGTCACGGTGGCCCTGGGCGAGCTCGCTCGTCGGGGCCTCGTGGCGCCCATCATCGTGGACTTAGGGTGCGGGTCGGGCGCGATTGGCCTGTCGCTCCTTCAGGAGCTTCGCGAACGCGGCCTCACCGCGAGCGTGGTGTTGGTGGACGCGTCGCTCGACGCGCTCGCGGTCGCTCGACGCAACGCGCGCAAGCACAGCCTCGAGGCCGTGTCGTTTGTCCACTCGACGTGGTTCGAGTCGCTCGACCCCTCGCTGCGTGGACACGTCGACCTTCTGGTCGCCAACCCGCCCTACGTGAGCGAGCGCGAGTTTGCCCAACTCGACGCGGTCCTTCGTTACGAGCCCCGCGGCGCGATCGTCGCGCCCGACGACGGTGGCGTGGCGGGCTTTGGTGATCTGCGGATCATCATCCACGAGGCGCTCGCGTGGCTGGCGCCCGGGGGGCTGTTGGTCTGTGAACACGCCGACACCCATCGCGGGGCCGTGCTCGACGCCGCCACGGCCGCCGGCTTTGGCGAGGCGCTCGACCTCGACGACGCCACCGGGCGTCCCCGGGTACTGGTGGCGAGTCGATGACCGCACTGGTCGATCGCGACGAGGCAATTCGACTCTTGAAAGTCGGCGGCGTCGTGGCCGTGCCGACCGACACCGTCTACGGGATCGCCGCTTCACTCGCACACCCTCGCGCGCTCCAGAGACTGTTCGAGATCAAACGGCGGCCCACGACGACGGCGTTGCCGATCTTGGTCGACTCCCAGGTGGCCATTGAACGCCTCGGGGTGGACTGGCCCGCCGGGGCCCAGCGACTGAGCGAGGCGTTCTGGCCGGGCGCCTTGACCATCGTCGTCGCGGTGCCGCACGAGCTCGCGACCCTCGTGGGCAGCACGCGCGACACGGCCGGTTTCCGAATTCCCCGACACGAACTCTTGCGCGACGTGCTGATCGACGTGGGTCCACTCGCCGTGTCGAGCGCCAACGAGCACGGCGAAGCGCCGTGTCGAAGCGCCGCGGCGGTGCTCAACGCCTTCGTCGGGCGCGAAGAGCTCGACGGCGTGCTCGAAGGCGGCGAAGGTGACGGAGAGGTGTCGACCGTGGTTGGCGTTGACGACGCCTCGTGGCGCGTTCTTCGCCACGGGGCGCTCGACACCGAGGATCTGGCGCGAGCGCTCGAGTAACGGCATTGGGCCTCGCGGAATCGTTAGTCGCGCGAGATCCTCTCCACCCACGAGGCCGGACGTTTCTCCAAGAATGCCGCCATGCCCTCGCGGGCCTCGTCGCTTTGGAACAGTTCGCCCGAGAGTCGCGACGTCCAGTCGAACGCCTCTTCGGCGGACATGGCCGGGACCGAGAACGAGAGTTGCTTCGCCGCCGCCAGGGCGTGGGGTTCGCCCGCGAGTAGGTCGTTCACCACGGCCTCTACTTCGCGGTCGAGCTCGTCGGGCGCCACGGCCATATTGATCAAGCCGATGCGCGCGGCCTCTTCGGCCGAGAATCGGTTGCCTCGCAGAAAGGCGCTCTGGGCATCGGCGAGGCGCATCTTGGGTAGGCAGACGACCGAGATGATGGCGGGCGCGACGCCGATGCGAACTTCGCTGAATCCAAACTTCGCCGAGTCGATCGCTACCGAGATATCCATCACCGCGGCCAGACCGACGCCCCCGGCCACGCAGTGTCCCGCGATCCGGCCCACGAAGGGCTTGGGTGAGCGTCGAATTCGCTGAAACAGGTCAGCGAATTCGATGCTTCGCCGCCCGGTGCCGCTGGGGTGGGGCGAAGCGCGCTCGGCCAAATTGGCGCCGGCACAAAAGGTCGAGCCTCGATTGGTCACCACGATGACTCGCACGCGCCGGTCGCTCTCCCCGGCGTCGATGGCGTCCATAAGTTCGCTCAAGAGTTGACGACTCAGCGCGTTGCGGTGATCTTCGTCGTTGAGCGTGACGGTCATGACGCTCTCGTTGATCTCAGTCTCGACCACGCTCATTCGACGCTCCTCGCTTGGGGGCCAGTACTGGCGGCGCCGGCAAACGCCTGCGCGCGCACCAACCAGTGATAGCCCAGTTCGCCGGTCTCGAGCGCGGTGTCCTTGACGTGACGGCGTTGCGTGACGACGAGGCAGAAATCCTCGGCCGGACCTCGGATGGTGTCTTGAGCGTCAAGGGGTCCCCACGTCCAGAGTTCGCCGGTGGGACTTTCGAGTTCGAGGCGAACGTCGCCCGAGGGCGGCACTTCGCCCCGCACTCGATACGACCAGGCCCGGGTGATGAAGCCGAGCTGGGCGACGTGGCGCAGTCGGGGCGTCGCGGGGCGAAGTGCCCCGAGCGCGTCGACGACGTCGGCGCCGTGGGCCCAGACCTCCATCAGTCGAGCGCTCAGGAACGACTTGGCGCTCATCGACGGTCCGTACCAGGGCACGCGCGTCTCGTCGCGAAGTGTCGTCGCCGCGTTGGCCAGGTCGACCCGTCCCTGTCGCCACGACGTTAACTGCTCGCCCGGCGCAAGGCGTCGAAACGCTCCGAGCGTGAACTCGTCAACGTTTCCTTCACTCACCCCGGCGACGAGCTCACGCACGCTGAGCCCAAACGCGTCGGGGTCGAGAATGGCCGTGGCGGCACTGGCGTCGAAGTAGGTCAAGTGACCGATCTGGTCGGCCACGTTCCAACCCGGACTCGGCGTCGCTTGACGCCACTGTTCGTCACTGATGTGCGCCACGACGTCGTCGAGGGCGTTGTGCTCGGCGACGAGGTCCACGCGCAGCGCGTCTAACTCACTCGAGGAGCCCGGCGTGGAGGGTTCCTCGGTCATGGTGAGTCGAGTAGAACGCTGGGGATCTCGACGTAGCGGCTCCGCAGCCACTCGCCCAGGCTCTTGGCCTGGGCGTCTTGGCGCGTGGCCGCGGCCACGCCTTCGTCGAGGAGATCGTGAATGACGAAGTTGAGTGCGCGCAGTGTGGGCAGTCGGTATCGATCGATCACCAGTGACGCGGTCTCGGGTAAGAGTATTTTGAACTGGCCCTCACTCAAGAAGCTGTCGAGCCAGGTCCACGCGGCGTCGCTGCGCGCGAAGATCCCGAGGTTGGCGTGACCGCCCTTGTCGCCGGACCTCGCGCCAAAGAGCCGACCGAGCGGCGCCCACGTCGTGGGACCGGGGGCGACCGCGACGTTCGCTTCGTGGGCGAGGGCGACCTCTCGATGCGCACCGGGCGCCAGGGAGTCCACGACGGTGCGTGGCCCACCGAGGACGGTTACGTATTGAGGCACGAGTTCGCGCGGCACGACGGCGGGACGGTAGACGCCAAAGGGCGATCCGTTCGAGAGGCTGAAGCCGAGGGTGAAGAATCCCGGGATCGTGGCGAGGGCCATCTCCACCACGACGTCGGCGACGGCACGTCCGACCTTTCGTTCGTCGCGGTCCTTCAACGTGAGCCGCCACGTCGCCACGGCCTCTTCGTTGGTGCCCGGGTCGACCTTGTCGGTGCGATTGAGCTTCGTGGTCACGCTGTCAAAGTCTTCGGCTGAGAAGGGGCACGCCAACCAGAACGCCTCTTCGACGAGAGCTGCCTTCGCCTCGATGTCGAGTCCGGTCAGGGCGACGTTGAGATCCTTGCGAAATCCACCGATCTCATTCATCGCGACCTTCAACGTCGGCGGGGGAGCCTCGCCGCGCACGCCACTGATGCGCACCCGATCGCGGGCGATCTGCTCGAGATGAATCGTGTCGAAGCGCGCGGACACGTCGGGGCCTAAGTACGAGGGACCGGCGATCTCGTAGAGCAGCTGGGAGGTCACGGTGCCCACCGAGACCTCGCCGCCGGTCCCGTCGTGTTTGCCCACCACGCAGGTGCCGTCCTCGGCCACGTCCACCCACGGGAAACCGACTCTCGTCATGCCCGTGACGTCGCGAAAGAACGAGTAGTTGCCGCCGGTGGCCTGCGCGCCGCACTCCACGACGTGACCGGCCACGACGCCGCCCGCGAGCGCGTCATAGTCGTCGCGTCCCCACTGGTGGTGCCAGGCCGCCGGCCCACAGACGAGGGCCGCGTCGGTGACGCGCCCGGTGACCACAATGTCCGCGCCCCGGGAGAGCGCCTCGACGATGCCAAAGCATCCGAGGTAGGCGTTCGCGGTAACGAAACGTGTGACGTCGCCGATCGGCTCGCCCGTTTCGAAGTGCGCCAGGTCGACGCCGGCCCCCTGGAGTTCGCCCAACCGCGGCAGCAGATCGTCGCCGTTGACGAAGGCGATGGTGGGCGAGAGGCCGAGTTTCGCGGCCACCGCGGCGACGGCCTCGGCGCAGTGCTCGGGGTCAAGCCCCCCGGCGTTGGACACGACCTTGATGCCCCGCTCGACACAGGTGCCCATCACGTGCTCCATCTGGGTGACGAAGGTGCGCGCGTAGCCTCCGCCGGGACTCTTCGCTCGAGTTCTCGCCAGGATCAACATGGTCAACTCGGCCAACCAGTCGCCGGTCAAGACGTCGATCGGGCCCCCGTCGACCATCTCCTGGGCGGCCGAGAGGCGATCGCCGTAAAAGCCCGAGCAGTTGGCAATGCGTATTGGCGTCGCCACGCTTACTCCTGGGGGGCGTCGCTGGGGGTGAGCGTGAGGAGCGCGACGTCGCGGTCGACCTGTTGGCCCTTGGTGACCCAGACGTCGTTGACGGTACCCGCGCTCGGCGCGCTGATGACGTGCTCCATCTTCATCGCTTCCATCACCACCAGCGTCTCGCCGGCCGTAACGTGTTGGCCGGGCTCGACGCGAACGTCAAGGATCAGTCCGGGCATCGGCGCGTTCAGTCCACCTGGTGTGCGCTCCGCTCGGCGGACCTCGAAACGAGTGACGATCTCAAAGTGGGCGGTGCCGCGACGCGTTTGGACGTAGAGGTGCTCGCCCGATCGCGTGACGCGAGCCTTCGCGCGTTCACCGTTGATCTCGGCGTCGATCGCCGACCGGTTCCAGTGATGAATCACGGCCTCGCCGCGATCACCGAGGTCGAAGGAACCGTTACGACGCGCGCGGTAGTCCACGTCGATGTGGCGACCGTCCAAGCGCAGTGAGGTTCGCTGGCTCGGTAGTCGAGCGTTGCGCCAGCCACTTGGAATCTGCGAAAGAACCACGGCGTTCACGCGACGCTCGCCCTGGAGCCAGAGCGCGCCGGCGCTCGAGGCCCATACCAGCTCGGCCTCACTCAGCACGAGGCTTCGAGGGGGATCGAAGCGCTCGATGAAATCAGTCGTGGTGTCGCCCTCAAGAAAGTGTTCGTGGCGCAAAGTGCCGGCGAGAAAGTCGCGGTTCGTCGTGACGCCCCCGAGGTGCAGGCGCTCAAGGGCCAAGGCGAGCGTGGCGGCGGCTTCGCGACGGGTGGGGGCGTGGGCGATGACTTTGGCCAACAGTGGGTCGAAGGCGACCGTGACCGAAGAGCCGCGGCGAACGCCACTCTCCCAGCGCACCAAGGGTTGACGCGAGGGCTCGAAGGCGACGAGCGTGCCGGTCGCTGGCAGAAAGCCGACCGAAGGGTCTTCCGCGCAGAGTCGCGCCTCGATGGCGTGGCCGGAGAAGCGCACGTCGTCTTGGGTGTAGCCGAGCTCCTCCCCGGCAGCGACGCGGAGTTGTTCTCTCACCAGATCGATGCCGGTGACCTCTTCGGTCACGGGATGCTCGACTTGAAGACGGGTGTTGACCTCGAGGAAGTAAAACGCGCGAGTCTCGTCGTCGATGAGGAACTCCACCGTCCCGGCCGACTCGTAGCCGATCGCGCGCGCGAGCTCAAGCGCGGCTGCACCCATGGCGTGGCGAAGGGGGTCATCGACGACGGGTGACGGAGACTCTTCAATGAGTTTCTGATGGCGGCGTTGGATGGAACAGTCGCGTTCGCCCAGATGAACGAGGTGGCCGTGCTGGTCGCCGAGAATCTGAATCTCGACGTGACGTGACCTCGCGAGGTAGCGCTCGAGAAACACCCGGTCGTCGCCAAAGCTGCTCTGCGCCTCGCGCCGCGCCGCGCCCAGGGCTTCGCTGAGTTGGGACGCGTCACGTACGACGTGCATCCCCTTCCCGCCGCCGCCCGCGGCGGCTTTGACGATGAGGGGAAAGCCAATGGACTTCGCGTCCTTTGGGTTCTCGCTCGAGGGGATCACCGGTACCCCGGCCGCGATCGCCAACTCCTTCGCCGCGAGCTTGTCACCCATGGCGCCAATGACGCGAGAGGGTGGTCCGATCCACACCAGTCCGGCCGCTTCGACCTGCGCGGCGAACTCGGCGTTCTCCGAGAGAAAGCCGTAACCGGGGTGGAGGGCGTCGGCGCCGCCGCGCGCCGCGGCCGCCAGTATCGCCTCGTGGTCGAGGTAACTGGTCGAAAGTCGCAGCGCCTGGTCGGCGTCGGTGACGAAGGGGGCGTCGGCGTCGGCCTCGACGTAGACGGCGAGAGTGCGCAGTCCCATTTGGCGCGCGCCGCGCAGCACGCGGCGGGCTATCTCGCCTCGATTGGCCACTAAGAGAGTGGAGAACGTCATAGGCGAAAGACGCCGTAGCTCGTCGCGCCCTCCACCGGACGACTGCGCACGACCGAAAGGCAAAGACCCAACACGGTGCGCGTGTCGCGCGGATCGATGATGCCGTCGTCGCTGACGGCACCGGTCGCGGCGAGCGCGAGCGATCCCTTCTCCTGGGCCGTTTCGACCATCTCGACGATCTTGGCGTCCTCCGCCTCGTCGAACGCCTCGCCCTTGCGTTCGGCCTGGCCGCGACGGACCTGGGACATCACGCCCGCGATCTGCTTGGGTCCCATCACCGCAATCTTCGCGGTCGGCCAAAGAAACGTGAAGCGGTTGTTGAACGCGCGACCCGACATCCCGTAGGTGCCCGCCCCGTAGGAGGAGCCGATGATCACGGTCACGTGCGGCACCGTGGAGTTCGTCACAGCGTTGAGCATCTGCGAACCCTTTTTGATGATGCCCTCGGCCTCGGCCTCTTTGCCCACCATGTAGCCGGTGATGTTCTGGATGAAGACGAGTGGCACGTCGATCTGATTGCAGAGTTGAATGAACTGGCCGGCCTTCTCGGCCGCTTTGGGCTGGATGACGCCGTTGTTCCCGAGTATCCCAATTGGATAACCATGGATGCTCGCCCAGCCACACACGAGCGTGGGACCGTAGCGCGATTTGAACTCTTCGAAGCGCGATCCGTCAACGACGCGCGCGAGCACCTCACGTACGTCGACACTTTGGCGCAAATCACGACTGACGAGGCCGAGCAACTCCTCGGGGTCAAAGATCGGCTCGTCGCTTCGCAGTGAGGGTGCGGGCCCGTGCTTTCGCCAGTTGAGGTGCGACACGACCTCGCGGCACATCCGGATCGCGTCCATCTCGTTTTCGGCGAAGTAGTCGCCGAGTCCAGAGACTTCAGCGTGCATCAACGCGCCGCCGAGGGTCTCGTCGTCGGACTCTTCGCCCGTGGCCATCTTCACCAGTGGCGGACCGGCGAGAAAGATCTTGGATTGATCCTTGACCAGGATGTTGTAGTCCGAAAGCCCCGGCTGGTACGCCCCGCCGGCCGTCGAGGAGCCAAAGACGACGCACACGGTGGGCACGCGCATCTTGGAGAGCTCGATCAGGTCATAGAAGAATCGACCACTCTCGGCGAAGTGTCCGGTCTGCATGCGACCGCCGCCGCCGCCGCGCCCGACGCGCAGGTCAGCGCCGGCCGACTCCACGAAACTGACGTAGGGAATCTGGTTGTCGCGAGCGATCTCGAGCGCGCGCATCCACTTCTTGGCCGAGTACAACGTCAGCGCACCGCCCAGCACCGAGGGATCATTCGCCATGATCAGGCACTCCGTGTCGGCGATGACCCCGATGCCCATGACCATGCCGCCGCCGATGGTGTAGTCCGAGTCGTATCCGGCGAGCGCGGAGATTTCGAGGAAGGGCGAGTCGGGATCGAGCACGTTCGCGATGCGTTCGCGCACCGGCAGTTTCCCCCTCGAGCGCATCCTTTCCATAGCTTTCTCACCGCCGCCCGCCTCGGCCTGATCGAGCAAATCATCAATCACACTCAGCTGTTCGAGCATGTCGTCACGGTTCTTTTGAAACAGTTCGGAGGCAGTGTCGAGCGTTGACGCGAGGGGCGGCGCGAGCAGAACGTGCTTCATGCGCAAATCCTAGTTACCGGTTGAAAGCATCGGTTTGGACGGGCTCGACGTCAACGAAGCCTCGGCGCCGTCGTGCGTGGCGTCGCCCGTGCGTCGATTTTTCGTCCGGGTTCGTCGAAGGACGGCAGGTAAGGTGTGGGCAATGCGTATCGCCCTTGGCTCGGACCACGCCGGCTACGACTTGAAGACGTTGTTGAAGTCGACGCTGGTTGCGTGGGGCTATGACGTCCTCGACCTGGGGACCGACAGCGCCACTGAACCCGTGGATTACCCCGACTTTGGCGCCGCGGTCGGGCGAGCCGTGGTGTCGGGTGAGGTCGAGCTCGGCGTGGCGTGTTGTGGCACGGGTATCGGCGTCGCGATGGCCGCGAACAAGGTACCCGGGGTTCGCGCGGCCGTCGTGCACGACGTGAGTACCGGACACCTGGCGCGCGAGCACAATCACGCCAACGTTCTTTGCATGGGCGGACGACTACTTGGCTCTCTGGAGGCGATCGAGTCCCTTGAGGCGTGGCTGAACGCCACGCCTCAAGCGCGCCACGAAGGACGCATTGAAAAGCTGCGAAGGCTCGACATTGAGTTAGCGAACGAAGGGAAATAGAGGCGTGGACTCATCACCACTGGACGCGTGGATCGCCGACGACGACGAGATCGCCTCGCTCCTTCATCAAGAGTGGAATCGTCAAACGACGACCGTGCAGTTGATCGCCAGCGAAAACTTCGCCTCGCCGGCAGTGCTGGCCGCGGCCGGCTCGATTCTCACCAATAAGTACTCCGAGGGCTATCCCGGGCGTCGTTACTACGGCGGCAACCAAGTGGTCGACGAAGTGGAAGACCTCGCCCGGCGGCGCTTGACCGCGCTCTTTGGGGCCGATCACGCCAACGTCCAGCCGCACTGTGGCGCCAACGCCAACGTCGCGGTCTACGAGGCGCTGCTCGACGCGGGCGACACCATCCTCGCCATGCGACTCGACCAGGGCGGTCATCTCACGCACGGCTCGCCGGCCTCGATCACGTCGAAGTTCTGGAAGTTTGTCTCCTACGGCGTGACGCCGCGTTCGGACGATCCTGCGGCGCCCGGTGAAGTCATCGACTTTGACAACGTGCGCGCGTTAGCGCTCGAACACCGGCCCAAGCTCATCGTCGCCGGGGCGACGGCCTACGCGCGAGTCATCGACCCCGTGCCGTTTCGAGAGATCGCCGACGAAGTGGGCGCGCTGTTGATGTTCGACTCGGCGCACGTGGCCGGGCTCATCGCCGGCGGCTCTCATCCCGACCCGGTGCCCTACGCCGACGTCGTCTCATTCACCACGCACAAGACGCTGCGTGGTCCGCGCGGCGGCGCCATTGTCTGTCGCGAGGAGTTCGCTAAGAAGATCGACTCGGCGGTCTTTCCCGGCCAGCAGGGCGGCCCGCTCGAACACGTCATCGCGGCCAAGGCCGTGGCCTTTAAGGAGGCCAGCCAGCCCAGTTTCTCGACCTACACCCGCCAGATCGTCGCCAACTCCCAGGCCTTTGGCCGTGCCCTCGCCGACGAGGGATTCCGCTTGGTCTCGGGGGGGACCGACAACCACATGGTGTTGCTCGACCTGCGCGACTTCGACGCGGAGTTGACGGGCAAGGTCGCCCAAGAGGCGTTGGACCGCGCCGGTATCACCACCAATCGCAACACCATCCCCGACGATCCCCGTAGCGCCTTTATCACGTCGGGTCTTCGCGTGGGCACCGCCGCCGAAACCACCGCGGGCATGAAGGAGGAGGAGTTCGCGACCATCGCCTCGATGATGGCCCGCGCTCTTCGTCAGCGCGACGATGAAAGGGCCCTCGCTGAGGTTCGCCACGACGTCGCCGCACTGTGCGCCGACTTCAACCCGTACGCGAACTTCACGAAGTAGCCCATGGGCGACATTGCCGCCTACGTCGCCGTGGCGGTGGTGGGCGCCGTCGTCACGCTGATCGCCAATCGTCCCGCGCGCGTGATCTCCCTGCGCGCGGGATACACGGCACTGCCGGACGAGCGCAAAGTGCACCAGCGCGTCACGCCCTACGGGGGTGGCGGCGCGATGTTGGTGGGCTTTTGTCTGGCCCTGCTCTTCGCCTTGCTCATCCCTTCACTGCGCAGCGTCATCACGTCCTCGCACGAGATGCTCGGGGTACTGCTGGCGGCGGGCGTGATCTTCGTGGTGGGCGTGGTGGACGACTTTCGTGAGATGAGCGCTCCGGCCAAGGTGGCCGGTCAGTTTCTCGCCGCGTCGATCCTCTACTTCTCCGGTGTGACGATGTACCAACTCAAGTTGCCCTTCGCGGGTTTTGTCGTCTTGGGCCCGTCAATCTTGCCGATCATCACCGCGGTATGGGTCGTCGCGCTGTGCAACTCGATCAATCTGATTGACGGCCTGGACGGGTTGGCGGCTGGCATCGTGGCCATCGCCTCGGGGACCCTGTGCGTCTACGGACTTCGTCTCGAGACCTTGGGGCTCTTACCGGTCACGAACATCGGACCGTTGGTGGCGGCGCTGACCTGTGGAATCTGCGTGGGCTTCTTGCGCGACAACTTTCATCCCGCGAAACTCTTCATGGGCGACGCGGGGGCGTTGATGCTGGGACTGTTGATGAGCGCCTCGACCATGGTGATCGGCGGACGCACCCCGCCGGCCAGTGGCGTGACGTTCTTCTTCTTTGCGCCACTGTTCATCCCGGTCTTCATCCTGGGGGTTCCGCTCATTGACGCCGCGTGGGCCTTCGTTCGTCGAACGGCCTCGGGGCAGGGCTTTCACACCCCCGATAAGAACCACATTCACCACCGGCTCATGCGCCTGGGCCACGGGCATCGCCGTACCGTCATCATTCTGTGGTCCTGGACCGCGCTGCTCTGTGGATTCGTGCTGTTGCCCCTCTTTGATAACCGGGCCAACGTGTTCATTCCACTCGGGGTGGCGGTGCTCGTCATCGCCCTCTTTACGTGGTTTAGTCCCTTGCGGTGGCGTCGACGTCGACGTCGCGAAGGGGCCGACGCCGACGACGAGCGGGTCATGAAGTGAGCGACCCTTCCACGCCAGGACCCTCAGCCCACTCGGACCAGGAGAAATCGAGGGTCAGGGACCTACCGGGTCTGGCGGCCTTCGCGGCGATGGGCACCACGATCGCGTCGTGTATGGCGGTGGGCGTGCTGGCTGGTCTTTACGCCGACCACCTTTGGCACAGCGCGCCGGCGGGCCTATTTATAGGGATAGTCTTAGGAGCGGTTGCGGCCGTGGCGAGCGTTGTCAAGCTCGTTCGGCGCTTCCTTTAAAATTGACGCCCTTGTTAGAAAACCTGCCCGCCAACGCCCTGCCACGTCTCCTGCGCCGAACCACCCTTTCGGCCATCGTGGTGGGATTGGTGGGATTCATGGTGGCGATCTTTGTCGCGCCGCCCCTGGCCGCCCTGGGTGTCGTGCTGGGCGTAGGTCTGGCCATCGTTAATCTGCGATTTCTCGATCATCAGGCGGCCACGGTGGAGCTGCGGGGCGAACAGAGCACCAGGGCCGTGCGCCGCCAACTCGGCGGGAAAACCACGGGCCGGCTCCTCGTAATGACCGTGGTGGTGCTGGCTTTTGTCTGGCTGAACGCCCCCCTGGGAATCGGTATGGTGGCAGGGCTTGTTCTTTATCAAATCGTCTTTGTCCTGAACGTTCTACGTGTCGTGACAAACCAAGGAGGCATGGAGTGAGGACCCTGGAAGCCGCGGGGAACATCAGCGTTGGTGTACACCCCGAAGTTCACCTCCTGGGGCTCACCATCGACGCCGACATCGTCACCTCCACGCTGCTCGCCGCGGCCATTCTCCTCTTCTTAGGGTTTCGCATGCGCGCCAAGGTCACCGACGGCGTGCCCGGCAAACTCCAACTCATGTGGGAGCTGCTCGTCGACCAGGTCAACGACCTGGCCGACACCGCCATCGGGCCCAAGGGACGCAAATTTGTCCCCATTGGGGTCACGCTCTTTCTCTTCATCTTGATCTGTAACTGGATCGGCTTCATTCCCTCGGCGCTCCACCCGGGCGTGTCGGGCGATATCTTGCCCGCACCAACGAGCGACGTGAACCTCCCCCTGGCGATGGCGCTCTTCGTCATTGTCTGGGTGCACTTAGAGTCGTTTCGCGCGCGGGGCTTTCGGGGCTACTTCCGTCACTACCGTCAGCCCTACGTGGCGCTCACGCCGATCAACGTCATCGAAGAGATCACCAAGCCCATCACGTTGACCTTCCGTCTCTTTGGCAACCTGTTCTCCGGCGGGTTGATGATCGCGGTCATGGTGACGCTGCTGCCCATCTTCGTCTCGCCGCTGGGTGAACTCGTCTGGAAGCCCTTCGACCTCTTTATCGGTCTCATCCAGGCGTATATTTTCATGCTGTTGACCATGCTGTACTTCGCCTTCGCCACGAGTCACGACGAAGTCGAACCCGCCCTCGAAATGTCGCACTAACCAACCCAGGAGGAAATGAATAATGGCAACTAATCCCAATGACATCGCCGGTGCGGTACGCATCGCCGGCGCGCTGGTCGGCGGCGGTCTCGCCCTCGGCGGCGGCGCCATTGGCGCGGCGATCGGAGACGGTTTGGCCGGTAGTCAGACTATCGCGGCGATCGCGCGCCAACCCGAAATTGAGAACAAGGCCCGTCAGTATTTCTTCTTGACGGTGGGTCTGGTGGAGGCGATGTACTTCATCAACTTGTTGTTCATGGTCGTGTTCGTCTACGTCTTTGAGAAGCACTAATTCTCCTCCGGTGCTCTAGGAGTGGAGCGTCACCCGTGTTGTTCCCTAAGAAAGAAGGTCTTTCGAGATGACAGCGACGTCAGTCTTCCTGCTACCGAACGGCACGTTCTTCGTTGAACTGCTCGTTGTAGCGGTCATTTTGTTCCTCATGACGAAGTACATCTTGCCGCCGCTCAATCGAGCGATGGCGGGCCGTCAAGAGAAAATCCGTACCGCCCTCGAGGCGGCTGACGCGGCGCGCGCCGAAGCGGCCGCGGCCGACGACGAACGCGCGAAGGTGCTCGCCGACGCTCGCGCCCAAGCCCACCTCATCGTCGCGAGTGCTCAGGCGACCTCGGATCAGCTCAAAGCCGAAGCGGGAGGGCGCGCCCAGGTCGAGTACGAGCGAATCGTGGCCGCCGCCCAAGGAGAAGTAGCCTCGGCGCGCGTGCACGCCATCGACGAGGCGTCCGCGCGCATCGGCGATATCGTGTTTGACCTCGTGACCAAGATCGTCGAGCGTGAAGTCGACCAGAGCGCCCACGACGACCTGGTCCGAGAAGCCGTCGCGGCCCTGAACGCCGAAGCCGTCAAGGGAACGAACCGCTAACCATGCTCCCCAGACTCGAAGGCTTCGCCGCTGCTCTTTTGGGCCGACTTGATTCGAGCGCGCTCGAAGCGGTCGTGGGCGAGCTGAACGCCGTCAATGAGACCGTTCTCGCTCGCCAGGACTTGAGTGGCGTCTTAACGGACACGTCAATCGCGAACGTCGCGCGCGGACAGGTCGTGCATGATCTCTTGCACGCCAAGGTGAACTCAGATGCCCTTCGCCTGGTCGTCTACGCGGCCACGACGGTACCGGCTCAGGAAGTGCCCCGCGCCTTTGAGGAGCTCTTTCAGGTGGCGCGCACCCTTCACGAGACCGGTGAGTTCCATCACGCCAATTTGGGTCTACTCGACGCCCGCCGTCGCGTCGGTGGTTTTGCGGACGCGTTGCTCGACGAGATCGACACCGAGAACTTCTCCTCGATCGAAGATGACCTTTTTCGTTGGGCGCGAACCGTGGAGGCGAACGTCGAACTGCGCCACCTCTTGTTGGACCGCGACGCGCCCTTGGGCGCTCGTTTGGGCTTGACCTATCAACTCCTCGAGGGCAAGGTAAACCCGGTGTCGTTGTCGCTTGCGCGTTTTACGATTGTCGGTGGACGACCCCGCGACGTCGTGGGCACGCTCGACTATCTAGTGGACTACGTGGCGCACGCGAGAGATTGGCGTGTCGCTCGAGTGCATACCGCTCGGGCGCTCGATGACTCGAGTCAGCACCAACTGGTCGCCACGCTGAGCGCCCTGACCGGCAAGAACGTGGAACTACAAGTCGCGGACGAGCCCGCGTTACTGGGCGGCGTGCTCGTGGAAATCGGCGACCTGCGTTTGGACGCCAGCACTCGAGGGCGGCTCGGCTCGCTGCGTGAGGCGCTGACGTCGGGGCGGGCCTACGAATCGGCCCTAAATCGAAATGACTGAGAAAAGGAAACTGAGATGACTGAGCTCACCATTAGCGCTGCCGAGATTACTGAGGCGCTGCGCAAGAACGTGACCGACTTTAATCCGGCCGTGGAGGCCGAGCAGGTGGGCCGTGTCGTGGAGGTCGGTGATGGCATCGCGCGCGTGTCGGGGCTGCCCTCGGCGAGAGTGAACGAACTGCTCGAATTTGAAGACGGCACCGTGGGTCTGGCGATGAACCTCGACGAGGAGACCATTGGTGCGGTGGTCCTGGGATCGGTCGACGCCATCGAAGAAGAGCAGGTCGTGCGATCGACGGGGCGCATCCTTTCGATGCCCGTGGGTGACGCGTTGCTCGGACGGGTGGTCAACGCGCTCGGCGAGCCGATCGACGGGAAGGGACCACTGGTCAATCCCAAGCGTCGGCGCATGGAGGTCCAAGCTCCGGGCATCACTGGTCGTCAGCCCGTTAGCCAACCATTGCAAACGGGCATCAAGGCCATCGACGCGATGACGCCGATCGGCCGTGGTCAGCGTGAGTTGATCATCGGCGACCGCAAGACCGGCAAGACCACGGTCGTGGTCGACACTATCTTGAACCAAAAGGGTCAAGGGGTGAAGTGCATCTACGTGGCCATCGGTCAAAAGAACTCCTCGGTCGCCCAGACCGTCAAGACCCTCGAAGACCACGGCGCCTTTGAGTACACCGTGGTGGTCGTGGCCGGCGCGGGGGACCCCGCGCCCTTTAAGTTCCTCGCGCCCTACGCGGGCTGCGCCATCGGCCAAGAGTGGATGGAGGGCGGCGAGCACGCGCTCGTGGTCTACGACGACCTCTCCAAGCAGGCCGAGGCCTATCGTCAGATCTCGCTGCTGCTGCGCCGACCACCGGGTCGCGAGGCCTACCCCGGGGACGTCTTTTACCTCCACAGCCGGCTCTTGGAGCGCGCGGCGAAGTTGAGCGACGAGCTCGGCGGCGGTTCGTTGACGGCGCTGCCGATCATTGAGACCAAGGCCGGCGACATCTCGGCGTACATCCCGACCAACGTCATCTCGATCACCGACGGCCAGGTCTTTCTCGAGGCCGACCTCTTCTACTCGGGCGTACGTCCGGCGATCAACGTGGGGAACTCGGTGTCGCGCGTCGGTGGCGATGCCCAGATCAAGGCGATGAAGGCGGTCGCGGGGACCTTGAAGATCGACCTGGCGCAGTTTCGCGACCTCGAGTCCTTCGCGACCTTTGGCTCTGAGCTCGACAAGACTTCCCAGCAACAGCTCGACCGCGGCTATCGCCTGACCGAGCTGCTCAAGCAAGGTCTGAACGCGCCGGTGCCCGTCGAAGAGCAGGTCGTGGTGATCTACGCCGGAACTCACGGCTGGCTCGACACGATTCCCGTGGTCGACGTCATTCGCTTTGAGGCTGAACTGTTGACGGACTTTCGCGCCAAGCACGCCGATCTGCTCGGCGAGATTCGCGACACCCGCGCGTTGCCCGACACCGACAAGCTCGACGCCGCCCTGAAATCGTTCCTCGACAGCTTCGCTGTCAGTAACTAAGACGCGACGGGGAAGGAGGACTCATGGCCGGCGGACAAGAGCGAGTCCTTCGTCGACGTATCAGGTCGGTGCTGTCCACGCGCAAGATCACCAAGGCCATGGAACTCATCGCGGCCGCCCAGATTCCTCGGAGCCTGGCGCGAATCGCCGCCAATCGTCCCTATCGCCTCGGGATGCAGCGACTGGTGCTCGAAGCCGCGCTCGGTGACCCGGCGGGGGCGGCGAAGTTACTCGCCATGCCCGAGCACGTCGACACCGCGCTCGTACTCTTTCTCACGGGCGACCGTGGGCTCTCGGGCCCGTACAACAACTCCTCGCTGCGAGCGGGGGAGCGATTGGTGACCAAACTGAAGGGCGAGGGCACGCAGGCCCGGCTGTTCTGTGTGGGAAAGAAGGCGGCGGCCTACTTTCGTTACCGCGGTCTCAGCGTCGAAGAGCACTTCGTGGGTTTCGTGGACCGCCCCACGTTCGCCAACGCCCAGGAGATCGCTCGGCGCCTCGTTGGACCCTACTTAGAGGGCGAGGCCCAGCTGGTCCTGTTGGTCTCCACGAGGTACCTCTCGGCCGGCTCCCAAGTGGTGCAGGTCCACCAACTCCTGCCCCTGGTCGTGCCCGAACTGCCCGTGGACGACGGACCCAAAGTGCTCAAGGGCTACACCGAGTTCGAGCCCGAAGTCAAGAAGCTGCTCTACTTCTTGGCGCCCCACGCGCTCGAGAGTGAGATCTTCTCGGCGCTCTTAGAGGGCGCGGCCTCGTTTCACACCTCGCAACAGCGCGCGATGGCCGCGGCCACCGACAACGCCGACGAACTCAGTCAAACGTTGTCGCGCGTCATGAACCGAGCCCGACAGGACTCGATAACCACCGAAATTATGGAAATCGTCGGCGGCGCCGAAGCGCTCCGCCTAGGAAAGTGAGAGTCAAATGACTGTGGCCCCCGAAGTGACCAAACTCGAGACGGGTCGTGTGGTGGCGATCGCCGGACCGGTCGTGGACGTGGAGTTCCCCCCGCACGCGTTGCCCGAGATCAACCACGCCGTGGAGATGGACATCGTGCTCGACGGCCAGAGCATTACCGTGGTGGCCGAAGTCGCCCAGCAGATCGGCGACGGACGCGTTCGTTGTGTGTGCATGAAGCCAACCGACGGACTCGTGCGCGGCACGGTCGTTCGCCAGAGTGGACGCGGCATCACCGTGCCCGTCGGCGACGCCGTGCTGGGACACGTCTTCAACGTGATCGGTGAGCCACTCGACACAAACGACATCGGTCCGGTGGACGACCACTGGGAGATTCACCGCAGCGCGCCGCCCTTCGATGAACTCGAGCCGAGCCGCACCATGTTCGAAACGGGCATCAAAGTGGTCGACCTGCTCGCGCCCTACGTCCAGGGTGGCAAGATTGGACTCTTCGGCGGGGCCGGGGTGGGTAAGACCGTCTTGATCAAGGAGATGATTCGCCGCGTCGCCGAACTTCATCAAGGCGTGTCGGTCTTTGCCGGGGTGGGCGAGCGCACTCGTGAGGGCACGGACCTCTTGCTCGAGATGCGCGAGACGGGGCTTATCGAGAAGACCGCGCTGGTCTACGGCCAGATGGACGAACCACCCGGCGTGCGCTTGCGCGTGGGTCTCTCCGCGCTGACGATGGCTGAGTATTTCCGTGATGTGAAGAATCAGGACGTGTTGTTGTTCATCGACAACATCTTTCGTTTCGTCCAGGCTGGTTCAGAGGTCTCGACATTGCTCGGGCGCATGCCCTCGGCCGTGGGGTATCAGCCCACGTTGGCTGACGAGATGGGTGAACTGCAAGAGCGCATCACCTCCACGCGCGGTCACTCGATCACCTCGCTCCAAGCCGTCTTCGTGCCAGCGGACGACTTCACCGACCCCGCGCCCTTTACGACCTTTACCCACCTCGACGCCACGACCGAGTTGGATCGTCAGATCGCGGCGCTCGGCATCTACCCCGCCGTGGACCCCTTGACTTCGACGTCGAACATCTTGGCGCCCGAAGTGGTGGGCGAGCGTCACTACGCCGTCGCCCGTCAGGTTCAACAGATCCTTCAGCGAAATAAAGAGCTCCAGGACATTATCGCCATTCTGGGACTCGATGAACTCTCCGAAGAGGACCGCATCACCGTGACGCGCGCGCGCAAGATCCAGCGATTCTTGTCCCAGCCGTTGTTCGTCTCCCAGGTCTTTACCGGCATTGAGGGCATCAACGTGCCGATCCAAGAGACGATCGAGTCCTTCGAGCACCTCGTCAAGGGCGACCTCGACCAGTACCCCGAGCAGGCGTTCCTCAACGTGGGTGGCGCCGCCAGCGTGGAGGCCAAGGCCGCGGCGTTAGCGAAGAACTGATGGCGACGTTGACCGTGGAGATTCTCTCGCCTGAAGCGGCGCTCTGGCGCGGAACGGCGAACGCCCTCATCGCACGCTCGTCCGAGGGCGACTTCACGATTCTGCCTCAGCACACCGAGACGGTGGGCGACGTCGTGTCGAGCATCGTGCGGGTCGAGACCGACGAGGGCGAAGTGGCCTTCGCGGTGCACTCGGGCTACTTCCAAGTTCGACCCGGCGACGGCGAGGGCGTGACGCTCGCCACCGTGCTCGCGGGCGTGGCCGAACGTACGAGCGAGATCGACGTCGCGCGGGCCCAGGTCGCCCGGGACGCCGCCGAGGCGCAACTCGCGACGGCGAGCAAAGGTGACCAGTCCGATGGCACCGCTCAACTCGCCGCCGCCGCCGCGCTCGAGCGCGCCGAGCTGCGCCTGCGCGCCGCGGCCAGGTAGCGCCTAGCGGCCCGACACGTAGTCCAGTAAGTCCTTTTTGTCGTGCTCGAGCTCTTCGAGACGGGCCTTGACGACGTCACCGATCGAGATGAGTCCGACCAGTTGACCGTCTTGGACGACCGGCACGTGGCGGATCCGCTTCTCGGTCATCATGGTCATCAGTTCGTGGAGTTTCGTCGACTCGTCGCACACGGTCACCTCGGCGCTCATCAGCTCAGACACCTTTTGCTGGAGGGTACGCTCGCCGCTGGTCGCCAGGGCCCGCACCACGTCACGCTCGGAGAAGATCCCCACCAGCGGCGCCTTCGCGCCGGTGACCACGAGCGCGCCGATGCCGCGCTCCTTTAACAGCGCCAGCGCGTCGGTGACCGAGCGCTCTTGGGAGATAGTCGCGACGTCGTGACCCTTCGTCGCCAGTAGTTGTGAGACGCGCACCGCGCACCCCCTTTTCCAGCGCCGAAGCGCCCGAGCCCCTTGGCTCTTATCGGGAGGCTACGCCCGAGCGTGCAACAAAGCAATAAGCGACCGAAGATTCCAAGATTCCGCCCGGTGTTTAGAAGCCCGCGGTGGTGAACTCTTGGAGTTTGTCGTGGCGGTGGAAGGTCTCGATCGTGCGCACGGTGCCCGAGCGGGAACGAACGACGAGGGATTGGGTGGTGGCGCCAAAGTCGTAGAAGCGAACACCGCGCAAGAAGTCGCCGTCGGTAATGGCGGTCGCGGAGAAAAAACAGTTGTCGCTCGCGACCAGATCGTCGGTCATCATCACTCGGGTGAAGTCGTAACCGAGGGCTTCGGCCTCTTTTCTCACCTCGTCGTTCTCCGCGTGCAAGACGCCTTGGATCTCGCCGCCGAGGCCCTTGAGGGCCGCGGCCGCGATGACGCCTTCGGGCGTGCCACCGATGCCAAAGAGCACGTCGGCGCCCGAGTTCGGCCAACCCGTGGCGATCGCGCCCGCGACGTCGCCGTCGGTGATCGAGAGCACGCGCGCGCCCGCTTCGCGCACTTCGGCGACGAGTTCGATGTGACGGGGGCGATCGAGAATGACGACGCCCAACTCCTGCACCGGTTTCTTCAAGCTCTTGGAAAGCTCGATCAGATTGTCCGTCGCCGAGGCGTTGATGTCCACCGATCCACGACCGCGCGGCCCCACGGCAACCTTCTTCATGTAGAAGCACGGGCCGGGATTGAACATGGTTCCACGTTCGGAGAGCGCGATCACCGCCAGGGCGCCGTTTCGTCCCATCGCGGTCAACGTCGTGCCGTCAATGGGATCGACCGCGACGTCCACTTGGGGTGGGCGACCGTCGCCAATCCGCTCACCGTTGTAGAGCATCGGGGCCTTGTCTTTCTCGCCCTCACCGATGACGACGACGCCGTCCATGGCCACGGCGCCTAGGACAAATCGCATGGCGTCGACGGCCGCGCCGTCCGCGGCCATCTTGTCGCCACGACCGGCCCAGCGCGCGGCCGCGATCGCCGCCGCTTCCGTGACGCGAATTAGTTCGAGGGCAATGTTGCGATCGGGCCTGGACGGAGGCAGCACAGGGCCAGCGTACTCTGCCGCCCTCGCGGGTTCGAATGGCGATTGAGCCAATTGGTGCGAACGGCAATACTTAGGGGGTGAGTTCTCTCGTGGTGAAGCCCGTCGGCGCACTCGAGGGAGAGGTTCGCGCCTACGGGGCGAAGAACGCGGTCCTAAAAGAGATGGCGGCCTGTCTGCTCGCGTCGGGCGAGCACCGCCTGACGAACGTGCCGAACATCAGTGACGTGAAGGTGATGAGTGAGCTCTTAGAGGCGCTCGGATGTCAGGTGGACGCGCCCGCGGCGCACGAACTTCGCGTCCGCGTGCCCGCCTGTGACCAGATACATCCCGTGGCCCCGGCGCACCTCTTTGAATCGATGCGCGCGTCCATTGTCATCCTCGGACCACTGCTGGCTCGTTGCGGTGAAGCCAATATGGCCCTGCCCGGCGGCGACGACTTTGGCCAACGCCCGATCAATTTTCACACCGAGGGACTGAGCGCCATGGGCGCGACGTTTCACAACGACCGCACGTCCATTCACGCCACCACCAGTTCGCCTCGCTTGCACGCCACGCGCATCACGCTGGAGTATCCGAGTCACACCGCGACGGACAATCTCTTGATGGCGGCGGTGCTCGCGCAGGGTCGGACCATCATTGAGAACGCCGCGCGCGAGCCCGAAGTGGAGGACCTGGGTCACCAACTCATCACCATGGGTGCTCGGATTGACGGGCTCGGCACCTCGCGACTCACCATCGACGGCGTGGAGGAACTCACTCCCGCGCACCATCACGTCGTGACCGACCGGGTGGTCTCCGCGACGTACCTCGCCTCGGGGCTCATCACCGGAGGACGCGTGCGTGTTCTCGACGCGAGGGCCGAGCACATGGTGATGCTGCTGCGAAAACTCGAGGCCATGGGCGCGGAGGTCGACGAGGGGGGGGTCGGCGTGGCGGTGCGCGCGCGCGGACGCCTACGCGCGGTGGACGTGGCGACGTTGCCCTATCCCGGCGTGGCCACCGACTACAAGCCCCTCCTGACCGCCATGCTGAGCGTCGCCGAGGGGGTCTCGGTCGTCACCGAGAACCTCTTCGTCGGGCGTTTTCGTTACGTCGACGAGCTCGTGCGCCTGGGCGCCAACATCACCACCGAGGGTCACCACGCCATGATTCGTGGCGTCGAGCGACTGGTGGGGACCACGGTGCGCGCGAGCGACATCCGGGCCGCGGCGGCGCTCATCCTCGCCGGGCTCGTCGCCGATGGCGAGACGACGCTGACGGGCTTAGAGCACATGGACCGCGGGTACGACAACTTCGTCGGGCGCCTCAGTGCTCTTGGTGCGAATATCGAGCGGTTCACGTGATCGCGCGCGAACCCGAGGTACTGCTCGAACAAGCGTGTGAGGGTTCGCGTACCGCGCTCGCGCGACTGTTGAGTTACGTCGAGGCGGGCGCCGAGCAACACCGCGCGACGGTGGCGCTGGCGTACCGGGCTCGCGCGCCCTACGTGGTCGGTCTCACCGGCCCCCCGGGCGTCGGCAAATCCACCTTGACCGATCGGCTCATCGCGGCGGCCCTGAAAAAGGGCCAGGTGGGTGACGAAGAGACCTTCGATCAGGTGGGGGTGCTCTGCGTTGATCCCAGCTCACCCTTTAGCGGGGGCGCCATTCTCGGCGATCGCATTCGCATGCAAGACCACGCCACCAACGACCACGTCTACATCCGCTCCATGGCCACGCGCGGACACCTCGGGGGACTCTCGCTCGCCGTGCCCGACGCGCTACGGGTGTTGGGGGCGGCGCACTTTCCCCTTGTGTTCGTTGAAACCGTCGGCGTTGGTCAGATGGAGGTTGAGATCGCCTCGGCCGCGGACACCACGGTCGTGGTGACCAACCCGGGGTGGGGCGACTCGATGCAGGCGAGTAAGGCCGGTCTGTTGGAGATTGCCGACATCTTCGTCATCAACAAGGCTGACCGTCCGGGGGTTCGCGAGACACGACGTGACTTAGAGCAGATGCTCAACCTGGGGAGCGCGCGGGCGTGGCGACCGATGATCATTGAGACGTGCGCCACCAATGACGAGGGCACCGAGTCACTCTTCGACGCGATCGGTGAACACCGAAACTTCCTCAACGGCGATCGACTCTTGGACGCTCGGCGCACGCGCACCCGAGCCGAACTCGACAAAGTCGTGCGGTTTCTCGTGAGCGCGCGCGCCATTTCGTTGGCCAAGGGTGACGAGTACGAGGCCCAAGTGGACGCGCTGCTCGCGGGATCGACCGACCCCTACTGCGCAGCCGAGAAGTTGCTCGGCGCGAAATGATCGCCACGTCGGTCGCCTACGACCTCGTCTTATTGGTGCACATCATCGCGGCGGTCGCCACCGTGATCGTCTTGGTCACGATGCGCTACGCGGGACTGGCGGTCGCGCGCGGTGCCGACGCTCTCACCCAGGCCCGGCACTTTCCCCCACGCCGTAACTCAGCGGCGCGAGTGTTGCACCTCTTGCCGGTAACCGGACTCATCATGTCCTTCAGTGGCGGCAGCTCGGTCGCTCTGTCGAGGCCCTGGGTTGGCGTGGGCGTGCTCTGCTACCTAGCGGCGGCCGGCCACCTCGAAGCGCGGACGTTGCCCCAAGAGCGCGCGGTCGCGGCGACGATCAAGCGCGACGGTGTCGCGTCGATCGACCAGGGCCGGCAGTTGGTGCGCTCGATGGACGTGCTCCTCGGCCTTATCGCCGTCGCGCTCGTGTCAATGCTGGTGCAGTTCTAAAGCCTCGCGTTAGTTTTGACGATCGTCACGTCGCGACGTCCGGGCAGTGAAATGTCTGCTTGACATGCCAAGCGCAGGCTCGGTAGAGTGCGGAAGTGGCGGAGACGCCGTTCACGTGCCAAGACCATGAGGGGTTCCCGATGGTAGCGGAGAACACTAAGAACACCAAGAAAAAGAAAAAGGCCGCCGAGGCGGAGCGCTTGCAAGCTCAGGTGCTGGACGCCATCAAGCGCTCCCAGGACGCCACGCTCAAGATCGTGAGCGCGTGGTCCGAGAACGTCGCCAAGGTGACGACCAACTTGCCCGAGATGCCAAAGATCCCCTTGGTCGACACACTGCCCAAGCCCAGCGAACTCTCCGAGCGGTACTTCGAGTTCGCCCAGGAACTGATGAGTTCACAGCAAGAGTTCGTGAAGAAGCTCTTTGACGCGCTGCCTGGTCACGACGAGACCGACGCCCAAGTGGACGGACTGGACTGACCGGGCCACGCGTGGCAGGTTCTCGACTCGCGACGTCTCGCGGTAGGGGTGAGCGCTAAATGGCAGTTCGGCGCATGAAACGCGGCGCTCTAGGACCTTCTCATCAGGGGGGGACACGTGAATGGTAGTGCTTGACATATCAAGCGGATGGGGTGTATAGTGTGCTTAGCGCGGAATTGCCGTGCTGGAAGTAAGACCAGAGGAGTTCTTGATGGTTACAACTAAGACCACATCAACGACCGAAGTACCTGAATTTGCCGTGAAGATTCGCGAACAACTGATTTCCACCGTCAAGCAGTGTCAGCAGTTCTCTGTGGACGCCGCCCAGACCTGGATGAAGGCCGCCTCAGTGTTGCCCGTTGCCGATCTGCCCACCATTCCTGGTGTCGCGGCCCTGCCGGACGCTGAAGCCGTCACCAAGTTCGCGTTTGATTTCGCCAACGACCTCTTGAAGGCCCAGCGCGAGTTCACCCTGCAGTTGGCGAGCGCCCTCGTGCCCGAGAAGTCGGCTTAGTCCGTCTCGACGGATTCAGTTACGATGCAAAGCACGGAAGAGCCAGTCACAACAAGTGAGGATGACCCCCGGCGCGTGCTGGGCGGGTTCATCCGGGCACAGCGACAGATCGCGAATCTGTCGCTGCGCCAGCTCTCCGCGCTCACCGAAATCTCCAATCCCTACCTAAGCCAGGTCGAGCGGGGCCTCCACGAGCCCTCGATCCGGGTGCTCAAATCGATCGCCGACGCGCTCAACGTCTCAGCGGAGATTCTCTTTGAGCAGGCTGGCTTGATCAGTGGCACCGAAAAATTGGGCGACGACGCCACCGAGAGCGCCATTCGAGCCGATCAACGTCTCACCGAAGCCCAACGTCACGCCCTGCTCGGGGTGTATCGCAGCTACGTAGAGACCAACCGCAAAGAGGCCTAAACCCTATTGCGGTGGGTGCGCCACATTGAAGACGCGCGCCGAATACTCTGTGGTTTTAGGGATAAACGCAGCATTCGTAAGACTTTCGTCGCACGGCGGCAATGCTTGACATGCCAAGCAGTAGGTATGTACAGTGTCCTCCAGACGCCGAGCGGCTTCACAACACTAGGGATTGCGCAATGGTCATAGGTGATAACGAAGCCACCGGCCCTGCCGGGCTAGGTTCGCCCCTCGCCGAGCAGTTACTGGGCGCGTTGCAGATCTCCCAAGACGCCACTCGCCAGTTCGTCAGTGCGTGGTTCGACGGCGCTAGCGAATTCTTCACCAAATTGACCGAAATGGTCCAGTTGCCCCAGCCCGGCGCTATCCCCGCGCCCCATGACCTCTTCAAGTTCGCCCAAGACCTCCACACCTCGCAACAAGCGTTTCTGACGGATCTCGTTGCCAAGGCCGATCCGGCCTCGTTCCTCGGCTCGCTCCAAGCGGCCCAAGCGGCGCTGTTGCAAAAGCCAGCGGAGGTCGCGGCCGCCAACGTACGACTCTCGATCGGCCTGGACGCCGCGGTGCGCGCGACCGCGCAGTGCGCCAGCGGGGCGCCCACGCCCGCGCCCATGGCGCCGCCCTCGGGCGACAAGCGCTTCGCCGACCCCGCCTACGCGAAGAACCCGCTGTTCTTCTTGCTCGAACAGCAGTACCTGCTCGGCTGTCAGTACGTCAATGAGTTATTGGACGCGGCGCAACTCGACGAGGGTCAAGACGCCAAGGCCCGATTCGCGGCCAAGTTCATCCTCGACGCCCTCGCCCCGACCAATACGTTGCTCGGCAATCCCGTGGCGCTACGAGAGGCTTTCGAAACCGGCGGAGAGAGCCTGGTGCGCGGGGCGAAGAACATGCTCGAGGACCTGAGTCACAACCAGGGTTGGCCCTCGCAGGTCGACAGCTCGGGATTCGAACTGGGTGTCAATATGGCCGCCACGCCCGGGGCGGTGGTGTACCGCAACGAACTAATCGAGTTGATCCAGTACTCGCCCCAGAGTGAGCGGGTGTACGAGGTGCCTTTGTTGTTCTGCCCGCCGTGGATCAACAAGTACTACATCATGGACTTAGCGCCCGGCAAGAGTTTGATTGAGTGGTCCGTGCAGCACGGCCACACCTGCTTCGCCATCAGTTACAAAAACCCCGACTCGAGCATGCGCGAATTCAGCCTCGAGGACTACTTGCGACGGGGCCTCCTCGACGCGGTGCACGTCATCCGTGAGATCACTGGGGCGCGCCACGTCAACACGGTCTCGCTCTGTCTCGGGGGCACGTTGAGCGCGATCGGGCTGGCCTATGACGCGTCGCTCGGCGACGACTCGATCAACTCGGCCACGCTGCTCAACACCAACACCGACTTCTCGGTGCCCGGCGTGCTCGGTCTATTCACCGACGAGGCGACCATCGCCAGCCTCGAAGAGCAGATGGCCAATGACGGGTACCTCGAGGCCGACACCATGGCGCACGTGTTTGACGCTCTGCGCGCCAACGACCTGATCTTTCAGTACGTGGGCAACAACTGGCTGCTCGGCAAGCAGCCGGCCGCCTTCGATCTTTTGGTGTGGAACAACGACAGCACGCGAATGCCGGCCAAGATGCACTCGCAGTACCTGCGCTCGTTCTATCTGCACAACGAGTTCGCCCGCGGTGAGTTCGAGATCGACGGGCAAAAGCTCGACCCCAAGAAGGTCGAGCTCGACACCTACGTGGTGTCGGCGATCAACGATCACATCGTCCCGTGGCCCTCGGGCTACAAGACCGCACGCATGTTCACCGGGGCCAATCGATTCGTGCTCAGCTCCTCGGGACACATCGCCGGGGTCGTCAATCCACCGAGCCCCAAGGCCACCTACTGGACCAACGACGCACGTCCCGATGACGCCCAAGCGTGGCAGGACGGGGCCACGTTGGTCAAGGACACGTGGTGGAACGATTGGACCGAGTGGATCGGCGCTCGAGGCGGCGCGAAGGTGACCCCGCCCTCGCGACTCGGCAACGAGCACCACCGGGCCCTCGAGGCGGCGCCCGGTGGCTACGTGCGTGTTCGCGCTTGAGTAACGCCCCCCTGGAGTCGTACGACGGGGAGTTCCTGTGGGTCCGGGGGCACCGAGTCCACGTCCGCGTACAAGGCCACGGCGACCCTCTCTTGTTGCTCAATGGACTGACGCGCCCGTTGGAGAGTTGGGACCCATTCGTGCACGCCTTGGGCGAGCGAACCATCGTCAGTTTCGACGCGCCTGGCGTCGGTCAGAGTCCATTGCCCCTCTTGCCCCTCTCCATCGCCCAGCTCGCCGAGCTCGCGCTCTCGGTGCTCGATGAGGTTGGGCGGGATCGGGTCGACGTGCTGGGCTTCTCCCACGGGGGCGCCGTCGCGCAGCAGTTTGCCTATCAATACCCGGCGAGGGTTCGACGCTTGGTGCTCGTGGCCACTTCGTGTGGCGCGGGCGCGACCCTCAGTGGTTGGAACTCACTCGATGGACTGGGCGTGGCGTCGAAGTTCAATCGCTCCCAAGCGAAGTCGGCGCTATGGCGCACGATGGCGATCTCCGCCTGGTCGAGCATCCCGTTTCTCGGTGCCATTACGGCGCCGACCCTCGTCGTGTGCGGGATTGACGACCGCGTCGCGCCGATCGCGAACAGTCGCGCGCTGGCCGGACGCATCCCGAACGCCTCCTTGATCGTCTTGCCCGACGGTCACGACTTGCAACGGCCCGAGCCGGCCGCGGCGTTGGCCCACGCCGTGGACACGTTTCTCGGTGTCGCCGTCGTGGCGCCGTTGGCTCGTAACGCCACGCCCGTTCAACCGATCGATATCGCCAGTGCTCACCCTCAACGTAGATGGAGATAACCATGGAAGAACTTCGCTTTGACGGGCGAGTCGCGATCATTACCGGAGCCGGCGGGGGACTGGGGCGCTCGCATGCGCTCGCGCTCGCCGCGCGCGGAGCGAGTGTGCTCGTGAACGACCTCGGCGGCGCGCTCGACGGTAGCGGATCGTCGACGTCGGCCGCCGAAAGAGTCGTCGAAGAGATCGTCGCACTCGGGGGGATCGCGTCGCCCAATCACGACAGCGTCGCCACCTCTTTCGGGGGTGAGGCGATTGTGCAGAGCGCCTTGGACGCCTTCGGCCGAGTCGACGTGCTGATTAATAACGCGGGCATATTGCGCGACAAGGCGTTTCATAAGATGGACGCCACCATGATCGATCAGGTGATCGACGTGCACCTAAAGGGCGCGCTCTACGTCTGCCAACCGGCCTTTCGCCTCATGCGCGCCCAAGGGTACGGACGCGTCGTCAACACCAGCTCGGCCTCGGGACTCTTTGGCAACTTCGGCCAGGCCAACTACGGCGCGGCCAAGGCCGGTCTGGCGGGACTGACGCGCGTGCTCTCACTCGAGGGCGCCGAGCACGGCATCAAGGTCAACGCCATCGCCCCCATCGCTTTGACCAGGATGACCGAGGGCATCCTGGGCGACCTCGCGCCCAAGGTGTCCACCGACTCGGTCAGCCCGCTCGTCGTCTACCTCGCCAGCGAAGAGTGCACCGTCAACGGCAACATCTACTCGGTGGCGGGCGGGCGCGTCGCGCGGATCTTCGTGGGCGAGACCTACGGCGTGGTGTTCGCCGAGAACACCCCCGAGGCTATTCGCGCCTCGTTAAATCTCGTCGACGAACTCGACGTGACTCGATTTTACGAGCCGACGTCGCTCGATAGTGAGACCATCACGATCGCCAAGGCTCTTTCGGAGGCGTCGTAGCCTGACGTGCTCGATGGCGCTCGTTGAGCGTCGTCGCTGGGCACTCGCGAGACCGAATCGATCGCCGGAGTCCGAGCACTTCATTTGGACACTTCCACTTGGTCCCACGTGCGCGCGATGGGTAGGGTGACCAGGGGGGAGGTGGTTTATGGGTGATCAGAAGGTGGCGGTAGTGACCGGCGGGACCCGGGGAATCGGTCGGGCGATCACGCACGCCCTGGCGGAGAGTGGCGCGCACGTCTGTGCCGGGTATCTCTCCAATCGCGACGCCGCCGAAGCGATGCGTGAAGAGGCCGTCGCCCAAGGACGCTCGATCAGTGTTCATCAGATGGACGTTGGCGATCCCCAGGAGTGCGTGCGTTTCATCGACGAGGTGATCGCCACGTACGACCACGTGGACTATCTCATTAACAACGCCGGGATCAACATCGACCGCACGGTGCGCCGCATGACCATTGATGAGTGGCACGGGGTCATGCGCATCAATATCTCGGGATGCTTCTACATGGTCAAAGCCGTGATCGAGCACATGATCGCGCGAGGTTCCGGACGAATCGTCAATATCAGTTCGATCATCGGCGAGACGGGCAACGTGGGTCAGGCCAACTACGCCACGGCCAAGTCGGGCATGCACGGCCTAACGAAGACGTTGGCGCTCGAACTCGCCGGCAAGGGCATCACGGTGAACTGCGTCGCGCCGGGATTCATCGGTACCGACATGATGGCCTCGGTACCCGAGAAGATCCTCGAGAGCATCGTGGCGCGCATCCCGATTGGGCGCCTCGGCGAACCCGAAGAGGTGGCCTACATGGTGACGTGTCTGCTCGACGAGCGATCGGGGTACGTCACCGGGGCGGTGATCCCGGTCAACGGCGGACTCGATATGTAGTCAACATGCCGGGCTGCTCGACCTGAGGTGAAGCGATCGTTCAGAGTTTGGCTGAACATTGCTGAACTCGGCGAGGCCATTCTGTTGTGCGGTCGGACGGCGACATTCAAGGAAACACGTCTCGTGCGAGTGAGAGTTATCGAGTCGAACCAGCTCGGACTAAGTTCGCGGTTGTTCACCTTTCTGCTGGGGACGAGTTACCGCGACCGAAATCTCCGATCTAAATTGACACATGTACTACTTTGTAGTACACTGGTTTCGTGGACTTGGTGGACTGGAGTTTCGCGGAGGACCATGTTTGGCAGCGCCATGGCGTTCCGGTCCAGTGGCTCACGGAGGCACTTAGTGATCTTGAAGCTCTAGTACTGACACCCGACCCGGCGAGTCGTTCCGGACGGAGCGTCCGGACTATCGGATTGTCACTGTCGGCGGGGTGTCTGATCACGGTTATCACTGTTGAAGCAGACGGTGTGACCTATGGAGTCAATGGGTGGAAGTCAAACAAAATCGATATCCATCGTTATGAAGAGGAGGAGCAGTGAGCAAGATTGAGAAATTGATTCGTGAAGAGATTGAAGCAACTGAATCGAATCCTGACGCCCCGCTTTCGCCACGTGTGAAGTCGAGGCGACCAAACCGGATCCGTTCCACGGTGTATTCAATTCGCCTGAGCATTGACGAGGTTGCCGCAGTGCAAGATCTGGCTGACGCGGCAAACCTCCCTGCGTCGACTCTTGTTCGATCTTGGATCATCGAACGTATTCATTCAGTACGGGGAGAGTCCGGAGACGTCGCTGCCGAGTTGCGGGCTATTCAACTGCACGTGACGCACCTTCAGCGCCAGATCGCGGTAGATCCTTCTTTGAGGACGTGATGACCGCTTGATTGGCCGCCTATGAGGTTGAAGGGGATTTTTCTGAGCCATCATGCGCAGACGCCGCCGCGAGCCATCGGCCAAGTGGCCGGTACGCTTCGGAGATGTTCGAGATGTCCAATGAGCGATTCGAGGAGCTGGCGACCGAGGCGCTCGCTTCGTTGCCACCCGAACTCTCGGTACACATAGAGAATCTGGCGATCATGGTCGAAGACGAGGCCCCGGGTCGCTCGCTCTTTGGCCTCTACGAAGGAATCCCGCTGAGCCGGCGTGGGCCGATGAGTTACAACGGCGTCCTCCCGGACCGGATCACCTTGTACCAAAAGACGATCAGCGCACGGTGCAATAGCGAAGATGAAGTGAAGGCCCAGATTCGAAAGACCGTCATTCACGAGGTCGCGCACCACTTCGGGATCAGCGATCCCCGACTCGAGGAGCTGGGTTGGGCGTAGCGCCTCCTTCGCCCGAGCGGTGCCGTCTTGGCGTGAAGAGGAGCCGTGACCACGCGTAGCGAACTCCAGTTCTCCGACGACCGCGGCGAAGCCATCAGCTCCGTTGAATCGATCGCGTCGGGGAAGGGATGGTGCAACGTCGTGCCGGGGGTTGTGGACGACGTGGCGGATCTCAAGGTCAACGTTTTTGGCTTGTGGGTGAACCAGGGTGTCGCGGTGGCCTCCTTTGTCACGTCGGCCCCTCGTCACGGCGAGGTGCTGCCCTCCTCCCTGGGAATCTTGCATTCGCGGGGGCGCCTCGGACGCGAGCGGATCACGTTACTGCTCGGTGGCGCTCCGTTCACGGTCCGTCAAGATCACAACGCGCGTGGTCTCTTGCTCGACGTACCCGCCGACACGGACGCGGACAAGGTACTTGGAGTGATGTGCTCGATGACGGCGTCACTTTGCGATTTTGCGATGACCGGAAGTTGGCGTATGGATCTTTACGTGCGCTAGTAGCGTCGACTAGCGTTGTTCGTTTACACGATCGAACCCGATCATCATTTGATGGCACATCTGTTATCATAAGCTCGTGCGCGTTTCTCGGCAAACATCGACCATCGCGGGGAGTTTGCTGGCAACAGCGCGAGTACGACTGAATCTCACCCAGCGTGAGTTAGCGGGACGCGCTGGAGTCGCGCAGTCGACCATCGCCCGAATCGAGTCGGGGCACGTCGATCCCGGATTCGAATCGGTGGTGCGAATTCTCGCGTCAGTTGGTCTCGAACCAAGAATTCACCTTGAAATCCTTGACGACCACGACCAGATGTTAAGAGAGAGACATTCCAATCGAAGTGCCGGCGAACAAAAACGTGTTGAAGACCGACACGAGGCGAACATTGCGGGTTTTAAGAATGCGCGAATCATTGAGGAGAATGGTGAACTACCTGCTAGAAGCAGAAGCAATCATTGAGGCTTTTAACAGATTCGCGGTCAACTACATAATAATTGGCGCGTTTGCAGCCATTGCTCAGCATGTGCCCGTGCCTCCAACAGTGGACATTGATTTTTATGCGGCTCCAGATCGTCCAAACTTGGAGAGGCTGAGTAACGCGCTCGTATATCTTGATGCAAGGATTCGAGTCAGTGAAGTTGACGAGGGCATTACTTTCGATCGTTCACCGCAGTTCTTAGAAAAATTGCAAATGCTCAATTTGACATGTCCGTTTGGAGAATTTGATGTTCTGTTTCGGGCAAGTGGAATCCAAGACTTTCAGGAATTGGAGAAGGGGTCTCTTTCGGTTCTTGTGGGAAGGACTGAGACTCAGGTGGCGTCAGTGGAGGATCTTGCACGGTCAAAGCGTGCGGCGGGGCGGATTAAGGATTTGAAAGTCTTGGACGTATTTGAGAGATTCTTGAGGGGAAGAGACAACGATCGCGGCATCGAGCTTTAGGCGACTGCTCGATATCGTTCATGCACGCCCTTGTTCCTAAATGCATGAAGTCTCTTGGTTGGTTGACTTCACTCTAAGGTTGGTCAATGCAACGATTCATCCTGACTCTACGTTGCAGTGACCGTGCCGGCATTGTGCTCGCCGCAGCCAAAGGAATTGTGGAAGCGCAAGGGAACATTGTTGAGAGCGACCAGTTCTCGGATCCGCCCACGGGACTGTTCTGCATGCGGATCAGTTTTGACAGCCCGCGGAACCTAGATGAAGTTCGCGGCGCTATTGACCCGTACCTCACTGAGTTCGAGCCAATGTTAGGTGTTCGACCCGAGTCTCAGCGCCGACGCGTGCTGGTGATGGTTTCCAAAATCGACCACTGCCTCGTCGACCTGTTGTACCGCTGGAATATCGGTGAACTGCCGGTGGACATTCCCCTCATTGTGTCGAACCACCCGGACTGCGCGCCCATTGCGGAGCGCTACGGCATTACGTTCCATCACTTACCCGTGACGCCTCGTTCTAAGAGTGTCGCCGAGGCTTCTCTGCGCGAGCTCGTTGACCAGAATGGCGTTGACTTCATTGTGCTTGCTCGTTACATGCAGGTGCTGTCAGCGGAGTTTTGCGCCACGCTACCGGGCAATATCATCAATATCCACCACTCATTTTTGCCGGGCTTTAAGGGTGCGAAGCCCTACCATCAGGCGTACGAGCGGGGCGTGAAATTGATAGGGGCCACGGCTCACTACGTCACCGACGCGCTTGACGAGGGTCCGATAATTGAGCAGGGCGTCATTCGTGTCACGCACGCTCAATCGGCGAGCGATCTCGTGGCCATGGGCCGCGACATCGAACGAACGGTGTTGGCCAGGGCCGTTCGATTACAGGCCGAGGACCGAGTGGTGCTGGCGGGCAACCGCGCCCTTGTCTTCTCAATCTAATTACTTCGTTCGTTGAACTGGTCGGATGTCGTTCCGGCGACAGCGTGCGGTTTTTAGAGAAACGAAGCGTGACCCACCATGCCGGCGGCAACGGTGGCGTTAGTGACTTCGTCAATGAGGACAAAACTGCCGGTCACACGATCCTCGCGATAGTCATCAACGACCAGGGCATCAGCCGTGGTCAGCGTGGCCAGTCCGATCTCATTTGTGGCGAGCGACGTCGCGTCGTTGATGGCAAGGGATTCGATGTCGATCAGGCCCTTGATCGCGTCAATTCGTACGGGCGTGGATTTCGTGGTGTGCTTGAGGCGCAGTCGTTGTCCATTGACGCTCAAGGGCCTCTCGCCGAACCAACAGATGGTCGCTTCGAACTCCTTGGTCACGCTGGGCAGGGGAGCGGTGGCAATGAGGTCGCCGCGTCCGGCGTCGGTCTCGTCGGCGAGATCGAGGTCGGCCGCCAGTCCGACGGTCGCTTCTTGTCGTGGCGTACCACCAAAGTTGATGGCGCTAATGGTGGTTTCGATGTTCGCGGGCAACAGTGTGACCCGATCGCCGACGTGAAGGGCCTCCCCACTGACCATGCCCGCGTAGGTGCGTCCGCCGCCGGGCTGACGCAGTACCCACTGGATCGGCAGGCGCGCCCCTTGGGCGGTCTCCCAGGAACCGGCCTCGGAGGTTTCGAGCGCTTCGAGTAATGAAGGCCCCCGGTACCACGGGGTATTGGTTGAGATCTCGACCACGTTGTCCCCCAGTAGCGCCGACACGGGGATGGCCAGGGTGGAGGTGAAGCCCAACTCACGCCAGAGCGTCTCGAGCTGGTCGAGCACGCGCTCAAAGGCCAGTTCGGACCAGGCCACGGTGTCCATCTTGTTGACGGCCACGATGACCGAGCGCACACCGAGCAGCGCGGCGATGCACAGGTGTCGGCGGGTCTGTTCCTTCAGTCCCGAAGCCACGTCCAGGGCGACGAGTACCAAGTCGGCCGTCGAGGCGCCCGTAGCCATATTTCTCGTGTACTGCACGTGCCCGGGGCAGTCGGCGATGATGAACTTTCTGGTCGGGGTCGCCGCGTAGCGGTACGCCACGTCGATGGTGATGCCCTGTTCGCGCTCAGCCCTCAGTCCGTCGGTCACAAAACTGAGGTCGAGGTCGCCGATGCCGCGCTTCTCGGACGCGGCAGCCACCGCATCGAGTTGATCGTCAAAGAGTTGACGCGTGTCGACGAGGAGTCGGCCAATCAACGTGGATTTGCCGTCGTCGACCGATCCGATGGTCGCGAGACGAAGGAGGTCCTTTGTGGCGAGTTCCACTTAGAAGTAACCCTCGCGTTTACGGTCTTCCATGGCCGTCTCTGAAAACTTGTCATCCCCGCGCGTAGCGCCGCGCTCCGAGACGTTGGCCACCGCCACCTCGCGAATGATCGCGTCGAGGGTGGCGGCGTTGGAGATCACCGCGCCGGTGCAGTTGGCGTCGCCCACCGTGCGAAAGCGCACCATCTTTCGAACGATGTTTTCATCGTCGCGCGATTCGACGTACTCGCCCACCGCGAGCCACATGCCGTCGCGCATCACGACTTCGCGTTCGTGGGCGAAATAGATCGAGGGCACCTCCATCTTTTCGCGCGCGATGTACTGCCAGACGTCGAGTTCGGTCCAGTCCGAGAGGGGGAAGGCCCGTACGTGCTCACCGGGATTCACCTTGCCCTGGTAGAGCTGCCAGAGTTCGGGGCGCTGTTGACGCGGATCCCACTGTCCAAAGGCGTCACGGAAGCTGAGGATGCGCTCTTTCGCGCGAGCCTTGTCCTCGTCACGCCGAGCGCCGCCAAAGGCGGCGTCAAAAGAGTTGTCAGTGATCGCGTCGAGCAGCGTCACGGTCTGGAGACGGTTGCGTGAACCGAGCAGACCAGGGTCGGCGACTTTGCCCTGATCAATCGTGTCTTGCACCTTGGCCACGACGAGTCGCGCCCCGAGCGCCTCGACGGTGCGGTCGCGAAACCGAAGAACTTCGGTGAAATTCTGGCCCGTGTCGATGTGCAACACGGGAAAGGGCAGTTGTTGGGGCGCGAAGGCTTTCGAGGCTAAGTGCAAGAGTACGGCGGAGTCCTTGCCGCCCGAAAAGAGCAACACCGGCCGCTCGCACTCAGCGACCACTTCACGCAGAATAAAGAGGGCGTGAGACTCTAGGGCGTCGAGATGGTCGGTGGTGTGGGGAGTTTGCAAGGTAGTTGTCATGATTTCGGTGGATTGATCATATTCTAGTAAGTCACTAGACAAAGTTAGACTGCGATGGGAATGACGCTAGAAACGCCTACTTCAGAACTGCTCGACGAACTTGAGGGCGTCAATGAGCGCTTCGAGCACGCCGCACCGACCGAGATTCTTCAGTGGACTTTTTCTCGTTTTGAAGACGGCGTCGCAATGGCGTGTTCCTTTGAAGACCTGGCGTTGTTGCACATGGTGCACGAGATGCGCCCCTTGACCGAAATCATCTTTTTGGACACCGGTGGACACTTTCCCGAGACGCTGGACTTCGCCGGTCGCGTGACGAAGGACTGGCAACTCCAACTGACGCGAACGTCACCTGGCCCCGAGGCCGCGCTCTGGCCCTGCGGGAGCGAGCGGTGCTGTGAGCTTCGTAAAGTTGAGCCGCTGGGTCGCGCATTAGCGCGTCACTCGGCGTGGATTACCTCGGTTAAGCGCGCCGACGCTCCCTCGCGCGCCGAGATGAAAGTCCTGATGTGGGATGAGAAATTTGGTCTGGTGAAGGTAAACCCCTTGGCCACCTGGAGCGACGAGGACGTCGCCTATTACCTCACGCGTCAGCGCCTGGAGGAGCATCCCCTCTGGGCCCAGGGTTACGCCTCGATCGGCTGCGCGGCGATGACCCTCAAGCCACAAGTCCCCGGAGATCGAAGGTCGGGTCGCTGGGTCGGAATGGACAAGGACGAGTGCGGGCTGCACGAAGCCTAACTATCCACCAAAAAAACCGACTTCAACTGTAAATTTGTCGCAATGTCACGGCGGGGTCTAATAGAGCAGGTCGGATGCTGCTAATTGTGCTGGGCCTCTTTTGGGTGGCGCTCTTGGCCCCGATAGCCGTTCGCCGGCTGCGCGACCGCGGCGCCGAGAAGTCCATCCTGTCGTTTCACGCCGAACACGAGGTCCTGAGCCGCCAGGACTACGCCGTGGAGCCGGCGCATCGACTCGACCAGCCAGATCAGCCGGCCCCGGGCACCGCGTCCGCGCGCTCCCGCTTGACCGTGGTTCACGCCGATGACACGTACGGATCACTCGAGTCGAGGGCGTCGTGGGACGAGTGGAGCGAGGACTACGAGTACGACGCGCGTCGCTCGAACGAACCCCAGATCAACCGCTACGCGAAGGCGTACTCGGCTCGCCCGAGCGAACCCGTTTCAAGGCGCGAGTATCAAGCGCCGATTCGCCGTCGAAACATGAAGGCGCAACGTCGCATGGTCTTCACTCGACTGATCCTGGTGGCGATCGTGATGACGATGGTGGCCTTCGTGAGTGGTTTCTCGCTTCTGGTCGACGTGGCGGCCCTGGCCTGGCTCGGCGTCGTGGGTTTCATTGCGATCGCTTTTTATGCCGTCAGTCAGGGCTATCTGAATGACTCGTCGCTTCCGTTGCGCCTGCCCCAGCGGCGCTCCCTGGCAACGATTGAATCGCTTTACACCGACGAAGGCGATTCCTACGAAAATCGCTACGAGGACGACTTCACGTCACAGTATTACGAGCCCGACGCTGATGAGCAGTGGCGTCGCGAGCCCTTACGTCGTCGCGCCCTGGGCTAAAGTAGAGACCTCTTCGGGGGTGTAGCTCAATTGGTAGAGCGCTACGTTCGCAATGTAGAGGCAGTGGGTTCGAATCCCATCACCTCCACCGACCGGGACGGTGCGCGAACCGCATCGTTGACTGAATAGTTTTAGGTGGGTAGCACTCGCCGGGCAGTTTCGCCTCCCGGCGAGTGATTCTGCCGACTCGTCAAACCTAGCGTGTGAGAAGTTTCTTTACGTATTCAAGGAATGT
>DATLTW010000033.1:0-10690 GCA_035533495.1 Acidimicrobiales bacterium
CGAGCGACGGGCGAACTCGACGTCGACGCGACGGATTCCCGTGATGCCCTCGCGCGCGATCTCTTCTCCACACAGTGACGTCCCAAAGGCCAGGGACGAGAGAATCTGCACCTTGGCCGCGGCGTCATATCCCTCCACGTCGGCACGGGGATCGGCCTCGGCGTAGCCGAGGGCCTGCGCCTCGGCGAGCGCGCTCGCATAGTCGCTGCCCTCGTTCGTCATTTTGGTCAGTATGAAGTTCGTGGTGCCGTTGACGATGCCCATCACCCGACTTATCCGCTCGCCGGCGAGCGAGATTCGCAGCGCCCGCAGAATTGGAATGGCGCCGCCCACGGACGCCTCGTAGAAGAGGTCGGCGCCGTGCTTGTGGGCCAGTTGGGCGAGTTGGGTGCCACTTTCAGCCATCAGCGCCTTATTCGCCGTCACCACCGAGACCCCGCGACCAAGGGCCGATTGGATGTAGCCACGGGAGGGCTCGATACCGCCCACGACCTCGACGAGGACATCGAGGTCACTGGCGATGAGCCTTTCGACGTCGGCGGTGAGGAGGCGTGAATCGATGCCGGGGCGGGGTTTGGTCACGTCGCGCACCGCCACGCCCACCAGTTCCAGGGGCGCAGTTGCCGCGTCAAGGATGGCGTGGTGTCGGGTGGGATCGCTCAGGAGTTGTACCAAGGCGCTGCCCACAAAGCCCGCACCGATGACGCCGACTCTCACCACCGGTCTTTGCATCAAGTAAGGCTAACCGACGCTCGGCGCGAACTGATTGTCAAACCTCGAGTCGCGCGAGGTCCTCCACGCTCTCGCGTCGCAGTACTTCGCGGGCGTTGCCGTCGCGCACGAAGACCACCGCCGGACGCGGCACACGGTTGTAGTTCGACGCCATCGAGTAGCCGTACGCGCCGGTGACGGGTGTGGCGACAAGATCGCCCACGCCCGTGTCGGCCGGTAGATGCGCCTCATCGATCAAGACGTCGCCGCTCTCACAATGTTTACCCACGAGACGCACGCTCTGTGGACGCGATGCGAGCGGCCGATCGAGATCAAAGGCCTCGTAGCCCGATCCGTAGAGCACCGGCCGGGGATTGTCACTCATGCCTCCGTCGACCGCCATGTAGGTGCGCTGGGTGACGTGCTTAACAACGCCCACGCGATAGAGCGTGACGCCCGCCTGGGCCACGATCGCTCGACCGGGCTCGGCCAGAATTCGTACCTCGGCGCGGAGCCCGCTCTCCCGGGCGGCGGCGCGCGTCGCGCGCGCCCACTCGGTGATCGACGGCGCCGACTCACCGGCCACGTAGGCCACGCCCAGTCCCCCGCCAATGCAGAGTTCGTCAAAGTCGTCGTCGCGGGTGAAGTCCGCGAGCACGCTCATGGACTGACCGAACCCTTCCACCTCAAAGATCTGTGAACCGATGTGGGCGTGCACGCCGCGCAGCGTCACTCCCGCCAACTCGCCCAGCATCGAGATCGCGCGTCGCGCGTCGCCACTGGCCACCGAAAAGCCGAACTTCGTGTCTTCTTGGCCGGTGCGCACGTACTCGTGCGTGTGCGCTTCGACGCCCGGGGTCACGCGCACCAGCGCGTGCACAGGCGTACTCGTGCTCACGAGATCGCCCAATCGCTCGATCTCGTCGAAGTTGTCCACGATCACGCGATGCACGCCCTCTTTTATCGCGCGCGCGATCTCTTCGTTGGACTTGTTGTTGCCGTGCACGATGACGCGACTCGCTGGCACGCCCGAGCGCAACACCAGGTCAAGTTCACCCCCCGTCGCCACGTCGACGCACAGCCCTTCTTCGTGGGCCAGGCGGGCCATGGCGCCACAGAGGAACGATTTCGACGCGAAGGCGACGCCGTCGTCAAAGGCGCTGGCCGCCTCGCGACAGCGTGAACGCAACGTCGCTTCGTCGTAGACGAAGAGGGGCGTGCCGTAGGTCTCAGCGAGTTCGTGTAAATCGACCCCACCGACGGTCACGCCACCCTCGCGCAGAGTCGCCGTGTCGGGAAAGAGCGACGCCAGAATCGGTTCGATACTCATACGTGCACTTTAGAAGTCACGCGCGTCGCCACCAGAAGGAAGAAACCGCTCCGGTAGGCTAGGCACGACGCCCTCGTAGCTCAGTGGATAGAGCATTGGCCTCCGAAGCCATGTGCGCAGGTTCGACTCCTGTCGGGGGCACCACTGTCGGGGGCACCAAGTGGGGCTGGGACGCTCACGCACGGTCGCGGCACGGCCAAGGCGTCGGGCCAAGGGGCGCGTAGTGAGGCCGGCGATGACGCCCGCGTAGCCCCACAGCCAGATGCCGTTGGCAAGCTGATCCCCCACGATCGCGACCCAAGTGGCGGGCTCGGTGACCACTGAACTGCCCGGTGGCCCGGAGGGTCCGTCCGAAGGCTTATCATTCATAATTCCTTGTCAAGGCCATTTTCTGACGTACCCGATATCGCCTTTGGCGCCCGGGCGCGGTCTGTAGTAACCAATCAGGAGAACATTCTGGGGTGATGTCGGGCCGGGGGAAACCAGCATGAGGCACTTTTGGTGCAAATAGTAGGGGTTGGCGGCCGAGCGGCCGCCCCCATAAACCTTTTCAATCGCCACGTCTTGCGGACGGGTCGCCCGACGTGATCACCCGTCACGCCCTGAGCCGACGGCAACTCTCAACGGTCGGGCGGCGCTGGGCGGTCGCTCTGGTGGCCGGGGTCCTCACGACTGCGTGGGGCGTCGCGCCAGGGAATTCGGCCTCGGGCGCCACCCCCAGTTCGATCTTGTGCAGCGGCTACACGGCGTGCAGCCAGGGACATTTCTCCACTCACGGATACCCCTCCCACGCCTGGACGTCTTACTGGCAGATGTACGCGGGCGACAACTGCACGAACTACGTCGCCTACGCGGAGTCCTCACTGGGGGTGCCAACGCCCCCATACAGCCTGGGCAACGCCGACCAGTGGGTCGCCGCCGCCGGCGCGCACGGAGTGCTGGTGAACCATACGCCGACGATCGGCGCGGTCGCGGTCTGGAACGGGGACATGGGGTACTCGGGGCACGTGGCGATCGTCGAAGCGATCGGACCCAGCCTCAGTTACATCGTCATCTCCCAACAGCACATGATCGTTGCCGATGGTTACGACTGGGTCCGGATCTACCAAGATCCGTCCAAGAACCAGTGGCAAGATTGGCCCAACGCCTTCATCCACTTCCCATCGGGGCCCGTCGCGCAGTCCCGGGACCACGTCCAGAGCAGGGCCACCGCCCGGTTCCAAGCCCAGTCCGCCAAGGTGAGTTTGCTCGCCGGCGCGAATCGCGAACCAAAGCTGCAGGCGCGACGCAGCGTCAAGAGATAGTTAGAACGCGAAGAGACACGTCCGTTCGACCGTTCGCGCCGTCGCGGATGCTTGATTGAGAAAACATTGGTCTCCCCAACAGGTGCGGACCCCCATCTACGACGTGGCGTACCTTCGGTGTGATCAGATTCGCGCACTCATCTCGAGATTGGCCTGGACGGCATTTAAGTGGGCCGTCATTGCATCGTACGCGCCTCGGCCGTCGCGATTACGCAGCGCCACAACGATCTCCTTGTGTTGATTTGAGTACTGACCGCGCCGCTCGATGGAGTCGGCGCGTCGCTTCAGGTTCCCCCAAAGTTCGCCCTGTCGGGCCACTTCGATAAGGAGATACATTCGAATCAAGAGCGTGTTGTGCGACGCGAGAACCAAGCAGCGATGAAACGCCAGGTCGCGCTTTTCGAACTCGTCGTAATTGGACGACTCCACGCGACCTCTCAGGCAACGATCCATCTCCTCGAAATCTTCTTCCGTCGCCTGGGTCACCGCCAGGGATAACGCCGTCGGTTCAAGGAGCTGACGAACTGCCATGACGTCGGCGGGACCAATGTCTTTCAAGGTGGCCGAGGCGCCGATCATTGGAATATTCGATTTCATCGTTTCGTCCTCAGGATCGAATCGCAGATACGTCCCTCGGCCGACCTCTCGGGACACCACTCCGTCGGATTCCAGGAGCGCCATCGCGTTTCGAATGGTCGAGCGCGTTAGGCGAAGACCCTCGGAGAGTTCTCGCTCCGTGGGCAGACGACTCCCCGCGAGCAGGCCCTTCTGCGCCGCGTCGCTGAGGACCGCCTCCGCGACACCACGGATTCTCTCTTTCGACGCCGTTTGCATATCGGCCACCTCGCTTCACACTCTGGCTCAACATCGCTTCGCCCAATCCTACCAATTGAGAAATCAAAGATGAAGATGGTTCGTTTTTTCGAGTCGCTGCGATTGACTCCGCTCAAGCCCTCGTCTAGCATTCAACCAATTTGGGAAATCTAGACCAATATAACCAAATTGGTCGCACTTCCGGGAGGATTTGTTGTGAGATTTGCGACTATCAGAACGGCGGAGGGCCTTCGGCTTCACGTTAAGGGCAGTAGCGGCTACGTCGATCTAGCGACCACCGCCGGCGACACATCGCTGATCAGTGTCCACGGCTTGCTCGTCGGAGGGGCTGCGGCACTCGACGCCGCGAGATCAGCGGCTAAGAAAAGTGGCCCCTCATTCAGCGGACAGGACTTCGCACCATCCACGCCGAATCCGCCCCGAATCCTCTGCCTGGGTGTCAACTACGCGGACCACGCCATTGAGGGCGGGCGCGCGGTGCCAACGTGGCCGGAGTCGTTCGTCCGCGGAAGTGGCAGCGTCGTTGGCGCGTACGACGACCTCGTCAAGCCCTCGCTCACCGAACGCTTTGACTTCGAGGGCGAACTTGCCATCATCATCGGCAAGGGCGGCCGTTACATCAAAGCCCACGACGCCTACGAGGCGATTTTCGGCTACAGCGTCATGAACGACGGGTCGGCCCGTGAGTGGCAACGGGCCGCGACCCAGTGGACCCCGGGCAAGAACTTTGAGGGAACGATGCCCATTGGTCCAGAAATCGTGACGAACGACGAAGTCGACGTGACCGATCTGGCGATCACCACGACGCTGAACGGACAGGTCATGCAGTCGGCGCGCACATCAGACATGATCGTCAGCGTCGCCCGGGCCGTTGAGTACTTCTCTTCGTTCACCACGCTTCGTCCAGGCGACGTGATCGCCACGGGTACGCCGGGCGGCGTCGGATTCGCCCGCACCCCCCCGGTCTGGCTGCTCCCCGGCGACACGATTGAGGTCACCGTGGAGGGAATCGGCACTATCACGAATCACGTGGTCGCTGAAGAGGGGGCGCCGACGGATTGGCCTTGGACGCCGTTGGGGGCCAAGACGTCAACTATTTAACAGTCTGCACTATGCAGTAGATCAACAGACCAAAGGGGATGAATTTATGGGGAGAATGTGGCACAGGTTTGTGGGGGATGCCCCACTCGTCTGGTGGCGCGCGAAGTTCACGTGGCTCTTGGCAGCAGTGACGTTGACCACGATGGCGGTCGGCTTATCCGGATCACCGGCGCAAGCTAGGAGTTCGAAATCGACTCTCACGATTGCCACGGTTGCGCCGTTCACCGGCGTTGACGCGGTGCTCGGGCCAAAGTACGCGACGGCGTGTCTCGCCGCCACCCAAGAGATCAACAAAGTTGGTGGAATCTTGGGGCACCAGATCAAATGCAAGACGGTGGACACCCGCGGCGACCCGGCCGACGCCGTTCCCGCGGTGCGCCAAATGTACGCCACCACCAGTAACCTGGCATTCGTCATCGGCTGTACCTCAGACGAGGCCTCAACGGTCGTACCGATTTTTGGTGCGAACGATACGGTGTCGTTCTGCATGACGGGTGAATCGGAGTTTGACAGTGTCAAATTCCCTTACTTCTTCCGTCTGGTGCCACCTGACGCGGCCGACGCGGTGGCGATGGTTGCGATCGCTCAGAACAAGGGTTTCAAAAAGATTGCCCTCGCGTTTGGCAATGACGCTGGTTCCCAAACCTTCGTCCAGCCGGCACTCACCGCGATTGGCAAGGCCCCAGGCATGTCCGTGGTAGCGAATGAAACCTTGGACATCAGCGCGACTTCCTTCCAAACTGAAGCGCAGAATATTGTGAGCGCTCACCCTGACGCGATTCTGATGGAAGCTCTGGGCCCCGCGGGCATTGCGCTGCTCAGCGAGATTTACCAGCTAAACGGTAACAAAATGATTCCGGTGATCGGCACGTCGGCGATGATTGACCCGACTTTCTACGCGGGCGTCACCGCCGCGGTAGGGGTTAACAATTTCATCACGAACTTTGACGCGGACAATGCGGTTGCTCCAGCCGTGACTTCCGCGTACCCGCTGTTCAAGAAGTTGGTCCTAGCTCAGGCGGGCAAGGTCAGGGGAGTTGGCAACTTCTCGACGCTGCTCTCCGCGAACGGCACGGTCCACCTCTACGACGGTATTAACATTGCCGCCCTCGCGATGGTCATGTCGGGATCCACCAAGGGGTCGGTTTACAAGAAAGATATCTTGAAGATCGCCAACGGCGTACCCGGCGCGACCGTGGTGACCTCGTATGCGAGCGGCGTCAAAGCTCTTAAGGCTCACAAGAAGATTCGTTACGAAGGTGTTGGTGGACTGTACAACTTCGACGCGTACCACACTTCGTTTGGTGCCTTCGAAGACGCGCAGTACACCGCAACGGGAGGAACAGTTTCAGTTGGCACTCTCAGCACGGCGCAGTTAAACAAGCTGTAACTACCCCATAAAGCGACATCACGTGATCACGGCAACAGCCCTCAGTGCTGTTGCCGTGATCACGTGTCGCAATAGCGGTGTTTTAGATATTGATTCAATGAGTATCAGTGGTTCGGAAGTGGAAAAGGATTTCGTCTAATCAAGGCCTTCCGCAGACAACTCTGCTGAGATTTGATTTCTAAAAGGAATTCTCTTGAGCGTCTTTATGTCTTCGTTCGGCTTCGGTCTCATTACCGCGGCGGTGCTTGCCATCGCCACGGTGGGCTTCACGATGCAGTTTGCCGTGACCAACGTGCTGAATCTGGCATACGGATCCGTCATGATCAACAGCGCTTATGTGACTTATTGGGTGAATCAACACGGGATCTCGGTTTGGCTCGCCCTGTTCGCCGGTGTGTTTTGTGGGGCGGTGGTTTCGTGGTGCCTGAACCGAGTTATCTACACGCCATTCCAACGGAGAAACCTCGCTCCTATCACGGTGGTGATTGTCTCACTCGGTGTTGACCTCATGGGAACCTTCGGGCTCCAGGCAATCGTCGGCGGCTCGTACGTGACCTACAAAATGAGTCAGGGCCACGAATTTCACTTTTTGGGGATGTTCCTCAGCGGAGTTCAGTTGATCATTATCGGAATCTGTGCCGGGGTGTTGATATTGATTCATTGGTTGCTCAAGTACACGCGCCTTGGCAAAGCCATGCGAGCCACGTCCGCCAACCGCAATCTGGCTCGAAACAGCGGTGTCAAGACCCAGTTCATTATCTCAATGACGTGGATCATCTCAGGGGCACTCTGCGGTCTAGCCGGAACAGTCTTCGCCATGAACTCAGGGGTCTTTGAAGCGACCAGCAACGAGCTCTACATCGTGTTGCTGTTGGCGGCCATGTTCTTGGGCGGCCCGGGTGAGCCGTACGGGGCGATGTTTGGTGCCTTAGCGATCGGCCTCTCCACCGAGATAAGTGCGGCGTACATCACCGCTGACTACAAAGAGGTCATCGCGTTCCTCGTACTTCTGGGCATGCTGGCGTTTCGACCCTACGGTCTCTTTGGCAGCGAGAAGACCCTCTGATGTCCCTTACCTCATTCGGCTTTTATATGTCGACCATTTTGGTCTATGGCGCCGTTGACGCGTTGGCCTGTCTCGGATTGAGCATTGAGTTTGGCGTTGCCGGGATAACGAACTTCGGGTTCATCATTTTCCAGGCCGCTGGCGCGTACACGGCGGCGATCTTGTCGATGCCGAACGCGGCCACTTCCAACGGTGGATTTCAGGAATTCGTCCTGGGTTGGAACCTTCCGTGGCCACTGCCGTGGATAGGCGCGACACTGGTCGGGGGTCTCATCGCCCTGCCGTTTGTTTTTTTGGTCGGCAAACGGCTGCGGGGGGACTTCGCCGCCGTGGGCTTGCTGGTTTCGGCCGTACTCTTGAATCTCCTCGTCAAGAATTACGTTCCCTTTTTGAATGGCGACGCCGGAATCTCACTCGTGCCGGCGCCTCTCCAAAACCTTTTCAACCCTCAAAGCATTGGCTACCAGTTGGCCTACGGTGGCGTCGCCATCATTCTCACGGTGCTGGTGTACTTTCTCCTACGTCGAATCACGGAGTCACCCTACGGGCGTTCTCTTCGCGCGATGAGAGACAACGACGTTGTGGCCGACTCCCTCGGAAAGAACCTCCGAGGTCAGCGAACCAGCATCCTCGTCCTCGGAGGGATGATCGCCGGCCTGAGTGGTGCCGTCCTGGTCGGATTCATCAGTCTGTGGGCCCCTGGGGCCTGGGGATACGCCGAGACAATTGTCCTTTTCGCCGCGATCATTATTGGTGGCGCCGGCAATCATAAGGGCGCCATCCTTGGCGCCATCTTGGTGCCACTGGGGTTCGAAGAGATTACGCGCTTCCTTCCGCCCTTTGGGTCGCCTTCGTTGGTGCCGGCTCTGGAGTGGGTCGCGATCGGGCTGTTGATCATCTTGTTCCTCTGGTTTCGGCCCAACGGCATCATTCCTGAAAAACGGCGGATACTCAGCACCATCGTTCATAGAGCTCCCGTCACGCCAGACGCGGACGACGACGACGCCGAGTCCGCGAGCAACATCGGCTCCGTCAACGACTTTGACTTTCGAAGCGTGTTGACCACGGCGCCCGTCGTCAACGACCACCGCGTCATGCTCTCCACCCAAGGGCTCAGCAAGAGTTTCAGCGGGGTCACGGTGGTCTCGGGCGTGAGCATCTCGATTCAACAGGGCCGCCTCACGGGGATGATCGGCCCCAACGGGGCGGGTAAATCCACCGTGATGGCCATGCTGGCGGGAACGTTGTCGCCCACGTCGGGCCAGATCTTCTTTGAGGGCCAAGACGTCACCCACGTAGCGTCGTACAAGCGAGCTCAGGCGGGACTGGTTCGTACCTTTCAACTGGCGAGCGAGTTCAAGAAGCTCACCGTGTTGGAGAACCTGGTCTGCGCGATTCCTCATCAGTCGGGTGACTCGTTCACCGGATCGCTGCGGGGACGGCGTTACTGGGGATCAGAGGACACGTCCAACATCGAACGCGCCGAGGAGATTCTCGAGGGCTTTGGACTCTCGCAGTACGCTGACGCCTACGCCGGGGGCCTTTCGGGGGGCCAGCGACGACTGGTCGAGATCATGCGGGCCCTGCTCGCCGAACCGACGGTGCTTTTGCTCGATGAGCCTATGGCGGGGGTGCACCGCAACCTCGCTCGAAAGATCGGCAATCATCTGGTGAAGCTCTGCAAGGCTGGAATGACCGTCGTGATGGTGGAGCACGAACTCTCGATAATGGACGAGTTCTGCGACCCGGTGATCGTCTTGGCCGAGGGCAAGGTCCTGGCCGAGGGCACCATGGCGGAGCTTCGAGCGAACTCTGAAGTGGTGGAGGCGTACCTTGTCGGTTGAACTCTCCCGAGAAGGTCAGGTACTGACCACGACGGCCCTCTCGGCCGGTTACGACGGGCGCGCCATCGTGAGCGATATCACCATCGAGGCCACACCCGGCACGGTGGTCTCGGTGGTGGGGCCTAACGGCTCAGGCAAGTCGACGTTCCTCAAGGCACTCGTGGGTGTCGTAAAGATTCTCGACGGTCACGTGAAACTCGGTGAGCGCGAAATCACGAACCTTCCCTCCGAGCAGGTCGCCAAACTCGGTGTTGGCTACGTGCCCCAGATCGACGACGTTTTTCCACCACTGTCGGTGAAGGAGAACCTAGAAATTGGTGGGTACCTGCTCCGCCGTCGCGAAATCCCCGAGCGTATCGAGGCGGTCCTCGACGTCTTTCCGATGCTCAAAGCGCTGATCAGCCGTAAAGCGGGCAAGCTATCGGGCGGCGAACGCAAGATGCTGGCGATGGGCCGGGTACTGATGCTCTCGCCCTCGGTGTTGGTGCTCGACGAACCCACGGCGAATCTTGCGCCCAAGGTGGCCACGCAACTGCTCGAGGAGTACGTACGCGGCTTCGCCGACCACGGTTCGACGGTGCTACTCGTTGAGCAACGCGCGAAGTCGGCGCTGCGCATTTCGGACTGGACGTACGTGCTCGGCGGCGGTCGAGTCATTCTCTCGGGGGCCCCGAAAGACCTGGAAATAAATCCAGTCTTCGTCGAGTCCTTTCTGGGCGGAACGGCGACCCGCCCCAGTTCGGGCCTATAAGCGCAGCGAATCTCAAGGGCCCCGTCAGAACTTTGCCGGCACGCCAATCGAGACGAAAACGCGTCGCCGGGACTAGCCGCCAATCGCCAACTTGATGGTGGTGGCGGCGCCCACGGTGATAACGAGGGCTCGCACGACCTTGGGTGAGACGCGCCGAATGAGTAGTGTGCCCAACCAGCCGCCAATGAGCGTGCCGATAAGCAGCATGTACACGGCGTCCATGGCCAGGTGCCCGCGAATGATGAAAACGATCGCCGCTATCGCATTGATCATCATCGAGAGCGCACTGCGAAGGCCCTGAAGAACGTAAATCTCGTAGGGCAGTGTCAGCGCCATGACCGCGAGCAACACAATGCCCA
>DATLTW010000034.1:0-2926 GCA_035533495.1 Acidimicrobiales bacterium
CATAACCACAACGTGTCGCCGCTTAGTGAACGATGAGCAATATTTCGCTCAATTCCACTTGCAGTGTACGGTCAACTCGTGTAGTTCACGATTACCATTTCTGTGCGCGTCGTTGTCGAGCAACTTCGAAAGCCGCCACGGACAGCGCGACCCCCGCGTTCAACGAACTGATGCGACCTAACTGGGGTATCGACACAACGGTCGCGCACCGTTTACGAGTCAGCGAAGAAAGTCCCTTCTCTTCGCCACCCACCACTAGTGCAACGGGACTAGAGCCGAGATCGACGTCGTAGAGCGAACGGGTGGAATCTTCGGCTAATCCAACGGTGAGAACGCCCGCTCGATTGAGTTGATCGATGGTGGTGGGCACTCCCCCGACGTCACAGAAGGTGAGGTACTCAATGGCCCCGGCCGCGGTCTTGGTGACGCTGGGCGAGATTCGAGCCGAGCGATGACGCGGCACGATCACGCCGCTCACCCCGGCGCCGTCGGCGCTACGCAACATCGCACCGAAGTTGCGAGGGTCCGTGACCCCGTCACAGACCAGCAGAAACGCTCGCTTCACGCTAAGGAGTTCTTCGAGCGACACGGTGGGAAGCGCCCCCGCGAAGGCCATCACCCCCTGGTGGCCCTCGGTCTTGGCCTCACGATCGAGCCGAGCCATCGAGATCATGTGCACGGGGACCCTTTGGCGCTGCGCCTCGAACTCGATGGCGTCGAGAACGTCCGAGGCGTCTTGGGCCTCGCCGATGAGGATCCGTTGCACCGTGCGCCGCTTAGCCCGCAAGAGCTCGAGCACGGCGTGGCGTCCCTCGACCTGGTCACCACCGACTCCTTCGCGGCTGCGCGAGGGCCGACGCGGGCCACTTCGTGGCGCGCCACGCGCGTCCGAACGAGAAGGGCGATCGGGCCCGCCTCGGCGCGCCGGGGCGCGAGGGCTCACGCCTGATCCTCTAACAGAACAACGGCGCTGGCCGCGATGCCCTCGGCGCGGCCCAGTGCGCCCAGCCCTTCGGCCGTGGTCGCCTTCACCGACACGATGGCCCCCACGACACTGGAGAGTTCGTGCGACATGGCCCCCATGTAGAGAGCCAACGTTGGCCGTTCCGCGATGATCGTGACGTCGCCCGAGACCACGCGATATCCCTCAGCGTGCACCAGGGCCATCGTCGCTTCCAAGAGCCGACGCGACGGTGCGTCGCGAAACGCGGGGTCACTGTCGGGAAAGTATCGACCGAGATCACCCAGGTTGGCCGCGCCCAGTAGCGCGTCACAGAGCGCGTGCGTCGCGACGTCCGCGTCCGAGTGGCCGTCGAGGCCGGGCGCGTCGGGCACGTGCACCAGTCCAAGCCAGAGAGCCCGATCGCTCGCGCCACTCACTCGATGCACGTCGATGCCTTGGCCGATTCTCACGGTCGGCTCCTCTCCACGATGCTGAGCACATCAATATCGCGCAGGTGGGTGATTTTGACGTTGTCCACCTCACCTTCGACCACCACGACACGAGCACCGAGCGCTTCGACCAGCGCGGCGTCGTCGCTGGCGTCGGCGCCGCTCTGGTGGGCGCGCGCGAGCACGTCGCGACGAAAGGCCTGGGGCGTTTGCACGGCGACGACCTCGTCGCGCGAGAGCGTCGCCACGACGAGCGTCTCCTCGCCGTTGACCGTGACGCGCTTGAGCGTGTCGGTGGGCGTGAGGCCCGGAATCGCCGCGTCGGCGCCGGCGCGCACCGCCTCGACCACGCAATGAAAGAGGGCCGCACTGGCCAAGGGTCGAGCCGCGTCGTGCACCACGACGATCTCGGCGTCGCCACAGTGCGCCAGGCCGGCGCGCACCGAGGCCGCGCGCGAGGCGCCGCCGGTGACGATGAGGTCGGCCCCCTCCCCGCTACCCTCGTAGTTCTCCGGCACCACCAAGACGACGTAGCTGGCGACCGAACGGGCCGTTCGCACGCTGCGTGCCGCCACGGTCTCGCCGTCAAAGAGAGAGAACTGCTTGGCCCCACCGAAGCGACGCCCGTGGCCCGCGGCCACCACGACGGCCGCGATCGACATGCCTAGGGAAGGACCGAGGCGAGCTTTTCTTCCGCCGCTTCCGTGTCCACGTTGAGTGCGAACGTCAACTCCGACACGAGGATCTGGCGAGCGCGCGTGAGCATGCGCTTCTCACCCGCGCTGAGTCCCTTGTCCTTGTCACGAATCGAAAGGTTGCGAACCACTTCAGCCACCTGGTAGATGTCACCGGAACGAAGTTTCTCCGAGTGGTTCTTAAAGCGCCGCGACCAGTTGGTCGGCATTCGCGCTTCTTTCTTTCTCAGCACGGCGAAAACTTCTTCGACCTCTTCGTCATTGATGACGTCGCGCAGGCCCACCGACTCCGCGTTGGCGACCGGCACCATCAAGACCAGGTCGGTGTAGGCGACTTTGAGCTTGAGGTAGTCCTGTTTCACGTCAAAGGCGGTCATTTTCTCGATCTTTTCCACCGTGCAGGCGCCGTGGTGGGGGTAGACGAGACGATCGCCCTTTTTGTACTTGCGCGCGGTCATGACTTGAGACTCTCCTCAAAAGGGGAAACGCCAGTGGATCAGGCGTTCGGGGGATTTACCATTTTACCAGGTTTTGGTCAAAGCGTGACGGGTCATTCGTCGATCACCGGGTGCGAGGTGCTACGTCGCAAGGTTCGAAGGGCGCTCCGCCCTGGGTAAATAAACCGCGCGATCCGTCGACTGCCTCGCATCTCGAAAGGCGTCATTCGTGATCCGTGGCGCTCACTTTCTCATCACGAACCAAAACATCCCACGGCGCCAAACGTAACGTCACCCTGACGGGCGACTTGCGCCGACGAACCCAGCGCTCACGGGTGATGCGATTCGATGTGACGAGGTCTAGACGTTCGGCGTGGAGTCTTCGAAGTCGACCGACGGCGG
>DATLTW010000035.1:0-12118 GCA_035533495.1 Acidimicrobiales bacterium
TACTGACGACACTCGAGCACCTCGGGTACGCCGGGCTCGTCCTCGAAGGCTTCGGCGGCGGGCACGTACCTCGCGTCGTGGTGCCCGTGCTCTCGGACCTGGCCGCTCGCCTTCCGGTAGTTCTCGCTTCTCGCACTGGCGGGGGCGAGACGCTGCGCGACACCTACGGCCAGGCGGGCGCCGAGAGGGACCTGCTCGGGCGAGGGCTCATATCGGCTGGCTTCCTCAACGGCCCCAAAGCCCGCATTTTGCTCACCCTCTTGCTGGCCCACGAACTGGACCTCGACGGCGTACGAGGTGCCTTTGAACGGGTCAATGCGTCAGTCGCCTCATTTTGACCTTCAACTCTGATCATTCGACGGCGAAATGCCGCGTCACGCGGTATCAGAACCTCGGGCGCCGCTCAAGGAACAATCAACATGCGCACGGTGTCGGTGACGGACTTGCCACCCGACGCCGATCCCGCCATCAACACGATGGGGTCGCCGGACTTGGCCAGCCCCACCTTCATCAACTGCGTCAGGGCTACTTCACAAAGGCTGTCGATGTCATTGGCCGGTGAGACAAAAATCTCTTGGACCCCCCACGAAGACCGCAGTTGTCGCGCCGTTGACTCACTGGGGGTGATAGCGACGATAGGCATCGGCGGGCGAAAGCGCGAGATCGCCCGGGCCGTCATGCCCGAACGAGTGCAGGCCACGATCGCCACCGCGTTTTCGTCCATCGCCGCGCGCCACGCGGCCCCGGTGATAGCGGCGGTGACCCTCGACGCTCTGGTGCTCGAGGCGGAGAGATGTTGCACGCCGAGCCCCGCTCCCCACTCGGCGTAGGGAAAGGACTGTTCGGCGCGACGCACGATGCGGTCCATGGTGATCACGGTGCCTACCGGATCGTCACCGATGGCCGTCTCGCCGCTGAGCATCACGTCACTGGCCCCGTCGAGGACCGCGTTGGCGACGTCGGTCACCTCAGCTCTCGTGGGCACCTGGGCGTGCGTCATCGATTCGAGCATCTGGGTTGCGACCACCACGGGGCGGGCGTAGCGGATCCCCAGGCGCACGATCACCTTTTGCAGGTGCGGCACCTCCTCGATGGGCAGGCGGACACCGAGGTCACCGCGCGCGACCATGATCGCGTCGGAATGTTCAATAATCTCGAGGAGATTCTCCACGCCCTCACCGGTTTCGATCTTGGCCATGATCATCACGTCGTCGCGATTCAACACCTCTCGGACCGAGTCCACGTCCGAACCCGATCGCACGAACGAGACGGCGAGAATCTCAAACACCTCGTCGCGCAGCGCCTCTAAACGAAGGCGGTCGTCGTCCGTGGGCAATCGATCGTTGATGATCGACGAGGGCAGCGACAGACCGGGCTTGCCCATCACCGCGCCGCCCGAGGTGACGCGCGCGATGACCTGCTTCTCACAGCGCACGATTTCTAGCGAAACCCCGCCGTCACCGATGTGGATCCGGTCGCCGGGTTTGAGTTGTGAGAGGACGTGCTCGCGCTCAACGGTGATGCGTTGGACCGTCGAGACTTCGCCAAAGGCTTCCACGAGTTCGGGCTCGTCGCCCACGCTCAACGTGACCAGTGACGTACCAAAGGAGCCGGCGCGGATCTTGGGTCCGGGAATGTCCACCATGATGGCGAGGTCGGGCGCGATAACGCGCACTCGCCGTAACAGCTCGATACCCGAGGCAATGTCGCCGTGAGCGAACGAGATGCGAAAGACGTCCACCCCGGCCCGAACGAGTTCACGCAACATCGCGTCAGAGTTGGATGCCGGACCAATTGTCGCTACGATTCGCGTGCGCCGCACGGATTTCCCTTCGTGTCTTTGGTCAAGTCTACGAGGTGGTCAACAACGTCTCGGAGAAACGCCGACGCTTCGATCGTGCTACCACGAAGTAACCAGACCAATCACGACGCTGAACACTCAGTGACGAATGGGGATGACCACGTCGGCGCCGTCAACGTCCACGACGCGAAGTCGCATGCCGTAACACGCTTGGAGTTCCTCGCTGCGCACCACCTCGCCCGAGGGTCCGTCCAACACCACCGCGCCGTGGTCGAGCAGAACGAGCCGATCAGCGAACTGACCGGCCAACGTGAGGTCGTGCAGGGTCGCGAGCACCGTGAGTCCGCCTTCGCGGACCTCCTTTTGTAGGAGTTCCAGGATGGTTATCTGGTGACGAAGGTCGAGGCCGGTGATTGGTTCATCCAGGACCATCACCATCGTCGACTGGGCCAGGGCGCGCGCGAGCACCATACGTTGGCGCTCGCCACCCGAGAGCGTGAAGACGTCTCGGTGCGAGAACTCATCCAGCGTCAGCCGGGCCAAAACGGTGTCCACCGTTTTGCGATCGAGCGCGCTAGGCGCGCGCAACAGTCCGTGATAGGCGGTTCGCCCGAGCGCGACGTAGTCGCGCACGCTCATGCCCGCGGGCACGGTGGGGTGTTGGGGCACGAGCGCGACGCGCTTGGCCCGCTCACGTTCACTCATCGAACCCACGGGCGCGCCCGAGATCGACACTGAGCCCTTCGAGGGGCGTCGCAGCCCCGCGACCGTCTCTACCAGGGTGGTCTTGCCGGCTCCGTTCGGACCAATGACCGTGCACCACGTGCCCGCCTCGACGTTGAGCGAGACGTCACTGATGAGCGTCGTCGAACCCGCTTCCACGCTCAGATCGTGCAGTTCGACGGTACTCAAGAGGCCATCTGACGACGCAGGCTCAAGATGAAGACAAAAACCGGCGCGCCCACGATGGCCGTGACGACGCCGATTGGTAGCTCCGAGGGGGCCATCACGGTGCGCGCGATCGTGTCCGCGAAAATCAAAAACGCCGCACCAAAGGCCACCGAGATCGGCAGGATTCGCCGGTACGACGTGCCCACGAGCAACCGCACAATGTGGGGCACGATGATGCCCACGAAGCCGATGAGTCCGACGGCCGAGACGATCGCCGCGGTGCCCAGCGACGACGCCGCGATCACGATGAGTCGCACCTTGCCAACCGGGAGTCCGAGTGAGCGCGATTCGTCCTCACCGACGCTCATCACGTCGAGCGCCTGGCCCGCGGCGACGCAGACAACGACGCACACGAGCACGTAGGGCAACACCAACTCCACCGAACTCCAACTCGCACTGGCCAGCGAGCCGAGGAGCCAGATGTACACGAGCGCGATCGAGTTGGGCGAGGACTGTTGTAGCAGAAACGTTTGGGAACTCGTGAGCAGCGCCGCGACCGCCACGCCGGCCAAGATCAACGTCGAGGTGCTCGAACGCAGTCCTCGCCCCCCGATCACCCACGTCACCACCACGGCCACCATCGCGCCCACGAAGGCGAGCGGCGGCGTCCAACTGGGCGTATTGAGTCCTCCGCCCAAGTCCACGATGGCGATCGTCGCGCCGAGTCCCGCCCCCGCGGCGACACCCAACAGGTACGGGTCGGCCAGGGGGTTGCGAAAGACGCCCTGGTACGTCGCGCCCGCGACCGCGAGCATCGCACCGGCCAAGAGTCCCAGTACCATGCGCGGCGCCCGTATGGTCCAGATGATCGCCGACTGCGTCGACGTAAGCGTGCTGTGGCCGAGACCAACGTGTGAGAAGACGTCGCCGAGCACGCGCGCCGTACCAATGGGCGTGGGTCCGATCACCAAACCACAGACCACCGCCACCGCGAGCAAAGCCAGCGTCACGATGGCGACGAGCGCCACCCGGCGCTCGGTCGGTGGATGGGCACTCAAACTATTTCTTCCAGAGCGCCGCGTCCGCCAGCACACTCTTCACGCCGGCTGTCAGATCGTTCATCAAGATGCCCAGGCGTGGTCCCCAGCGCGAGGCGATGTCGTCGCTCAAACCCACGACGTGGTGGTGCACCACCGCGCTAACGTTCGCGAATCCGCTGCGCTTGGCCACGACCGCCTTGGTCACGTGGCAACAGATCGTGTCGGCGAGGAAGATCAACTTCGGATTCGCGCTGACGATGTACTCGGCGCTCAGTTGGGGGTACCCGGCGTCGGCCGACGTGGACTTGGCGTCGGCGATATTAACGACGCCAAGCGATTTCAACATTGAGCCCACGAAGGTATTGCTCGCCAGCGAGTAGTAGGTGGGGTCAAGTTCGTAGTAGACGGTGACGACCTTGGTCGGGTGCGCCGGGATCGAGGCCACGTCTTTGGCGATGGTGACCTTCAACGAAGCCACGATCGACGCGGCCTTGCTCGCGTGTCCGGTCAGGCGGCCCAACTGGTTGATCTCCTGATAGGCGCCGCTCAACGTCGTCGGCGCACCTTGGAGAACGACTTTGATGCCCAGTGCGGTCAACTTTTGTTGGATTTTGTTGGCGTTGTACGAGATGATCACGAGGTCCGGCTTGGCCGAAGGGTGCGCGGTGGTTGTCTTACACAGCCCCACGATCGACTCGACACTCGGGTTGAGGGCGTTGATCCGCTTCGCGGGTAGGCCGGTCTTTGGGTAGTTCGAGTCGGTGTCGACCGCTTGGACCTGGGAGCCGGCTCCGATGGCGAAGAGCGTTTCGGTCGCCGCCGGTGAGAGCGAAACGACGCACGAAGGCGGACTCGTCGCCCCCGCGCTCGCGGCGCTCATCAGGGGTAGGGCCACGAGGCCGAGGGACAGTGCGAGGGTGAGTCGCAGGGACTTCAACATGGATATCTCCTTTTCCGTCGAAGTGGTGTGGGCGACGGATGGATATCCGAACAACCGCTCCTTGCCTCGAGAGCTGATTTTTCACATCTCCTCGCAGCAGGCGACCTGGCTTCGTGGCCCCTAGGGGCCACTTACAGTTGCGGGACAGCGTTGGAATCGCACCAACTTCGCTGCCGCGAGGCACTCAGCACCTTAGTTCACGGCCCCGGCCACCGCGAGTGGCGCGTCGTTGAAGGGGCCGACGTTGATCGGACTGAACTGGGGCGACAACAAGATGATGCAACTGAGGGTGACCCAAGCAGCGGCGATCCAGCCAATGACCGGTCCCCTGCGATTAAGCGGGAACGGTCCAGGGTGAAACGGCTCACCGTTAACGCGACGTAGAAAGACTGGAATCAAGGAGGCCACGTAGAGACCCGACGACGGCAGTCGACGTGACGGCACTGCGGTGCTAGGGCACGGACAAGCCGATTTTCGCGCGGGTTAAGAATTGGGTATCTCGCCTCACGGGGGTACCATTTTGGCCACTGCTGAATCAGGGAGATGACGGTGAGTTCTTCAACCCCGGGCCGGTTGTCGCGCGACGAACTGTTACGACTCATCCGTGACGACAAGATAGACACCGTCATTGTGGCCATTGCGGACATGCAAGGTCGCCTGCAGGGAAAGCGCCTGGACGCCCGGTTCTTCGCCGAGGAAATCGATAACGCCGTCGAAGGCTGTAGTTACCTCTTGGCCTCGGACGTGGACATGAATACCGTGGACGGCTTTGCCCTGACGTCCTGGGATCGTGGCTACGGCGACCTGGCCTTCACCGCCGACTTTTCCACTGTTCGATGGGTTCCCTGGCACGAAAAGACCGCGATCATCTTCGCCGACGTGGGAACCGTGACCGGCGAAGCGGTCGCCGTCTCGCCCCGTCAGATTTTGAAGAGACAGGTCGACCGGCTCAGCGAGTTCGGTTGGATCGGCCTCACCGGGACCGAACTGGAGTTCATCGTCTTTGACGATACGTACGAAGAGGCCTGGAACGCCGGGTATCGCCATCTCACGCCCGCCAATCTCTACAACGTCGACTACTCCCTCTTGGGCACGTCGCGTGTGGAGCCACTGCTCGGGCGAGTTCGCCGCTCGATGCGTGACGCCGGCATGATCGTTGAATCGCTCAAAGGTGAGTGCAACTACGGCCAGCACGAGATCGCCTTCAAGTACGCCGAACTCATAGACAAGTGCGACGAGCACAGTCTGTTCAAGTTGGGCGCCAAGGAGATCGCGTCACGAGAAGGCTGCAGTCTCACCTTCATGGCCAAGTACAACGAGCGCGAAGGCAACTCATGTCACATTCACCTTTCGCTGCGTGAGAAGAATGGCTCACCGGTGTTCGCCGGAGAAAGGGCCCATGGTTTCTCTGAGGTGTTCGAACACTTCTTAGCGGGACAGCTCACCTACGCGAGGGAGTTCTCCCTCTTCCTGGCCCCGAACATCAACAGCTACAAACGATTCGTCGAGGGTTCCTTTGCCCCGACGGCGATGCTCTGGGGCGTGGACAATCGAACGTGCGCCTTTCGAGTGGTCGGTCACGGAACGTCAATTCGCGTGGAGTGTCGTGTCCCCGGTGGCGACGTCAACCCCTACCTCGCGCTCGCGGCGCTGGTGGCCTCAGGGCTACGCGGCGTCGAGGAGTCGTTGAGTTTGCCCGCGGCGTTCCAAGGTAACGCGTACCACGCGGACGCTTCGCGGGTACCGACGACCTTGCACGAAGCGGTGGGACTCTTTGACCAAAGTACGGTCGCGCGCGCCGTCTTTTCCGATGAGGTCGTCGATCACTACGTCCACGCCGCCCGGGTCGAAGTGACCGCCTTCGACGCGGCGGTGACGGACTGGGAGCGCTACCGAGGTTTCGAACGGCTGTGAGCACGGCGTTAGGCGTCATCAACCCCGCGACTGAAGAGAAAATCGCTTCGGTCGCTATCCACGATCTGGATGAAACCAATCAGGCGATCCGTATCGCCAACGAGAGCCGCTACGGGCTTTCGGGTTCGATCTGGAGTCGCGACCTGGGACGCGACGTTGGGGTCGCGCGCGGCGTCGAGACCGGCGCGCTGTCCGTGAACTCGAACTCTTCGGTGCGATACTCCACACCCTTTGGCGGATTCAAGCAGTCCGGATTCGGCCGAGAGCTCGGTCCCGACGCGCTCCTTGGTTTTAGTGAAGAGAAGAATGTGTTCATTTCAACGGAGGAAAGCTAATGGGACGTCTCGAGAACAAAGTCGCGATCATCACCGGCGCCGCCAGCGGCATTGGGCACGCGACCGCGCTGCGCTTCGCCGCCGAGGGCGCCAACGTCGTGGTGGCCGACCTCTCAGAAAAGGAGGGGACCGAACTCGCCCAAGCGATCAACGGCACGTTCGTCCAGGTCAACGTGGCCGAGGAAGAGAGCGTGAAGGCGATGTACGCCCAAGTGGTGAAGACCTACGGCGGGGTCGACATTCTCTTTAACAACGCCGGCATCTCACCGGCCGAGGACGACTCCATTCTCACCACCGACCTCGACGCCTGGCACCGGGTTCAAGAAGTTAATCTCACCTCGGTCTATCTCTGTTGTAAGTACGGGATTCCGCTCTTGCTCGAGCGCGGGGGCGGATCGATCATCAACACCGCCTCGTTCGTCGCGGTGCTGGGATCGGCCACCTCACAGATCTCCTACACCGCCTCCAAGGGCGGCGTGCTCTCAATGTCTCGCGAGCTGGGCGTCCAGTTCGCCCGCCAGGGAATCCGCGTGAACGCCCTGTGCCCGGGGCCGGTCAACACGCCGTTGCTCCACGAGCTCTTCGCCAAAGACCCTGAGCGCGCGGCCCGCCGGCTCGTCCACGTGCCCGTGGGTCGATTCGCCGAACCTGAAGAAATCGCCGGTGCCGCACTTTTCCTCGCGAGCGATGACTCAACGTTCGTCACCGCGACGACGTTTCTCGTCGACGGCGGCATCCACGGCGCGTACGTCACGCCGCTATAACGGACGCGATCGACTTAGTTCGTCGTCGACGCGGCTGGGATGAAGTACTCGCTGAGATACTTCTCCCCTTCGTCACACAGGATCGTCACCACGGTGGCCGACTGATCAAGCTCGCCTCGAAGTTGACCCGCCGCAATCATATTGGCGCCCGAACTCGGTCCCACGAGAAGTCCGTGCTCGCGAGCGAGTCGTCGCATTTCAATGACCGCGTCGTCACTGTGCACCGCGATGACTCGATCCACCATCGAGGCGTGGCGTCGATAGATGGTCGGGATGAAGCCGTCGGCGATGCCTTCGATCTGGTGAAGTCCGGTGTCGCCGCACTGAATCGTGCACGATTCGCTCGGTTCCAAGGCGACCACCAGTACCCGGGGGTTCACGTCGCGAAACGCCTGGCCGACGCCGATCAACGTTCCGCCGGTGCCCACGCCCATCACGAACGCGTCGGGCACGCGGCCCGAGGGCAGTTGGCCGAGTATCTCGGGCCCGAGCCACGTACGATTCTCCTCGACGTTCCACTCCGACTCGAACTGGTGCGGTGCGAAGTATCCGGGCAGGGCGCCCAGTCGGCTCGCCTCGTCGAGCGCCTCGTTCACGTGGAACGTGCCCACGGTCAGCATCCGCGCCCCAAAGGCCCGCGAGATCGCGGCGCGCTCCGGGCTGAGTCCTTCGGGCATCACGACGAGCATCTGGTAACCCATGACGGCGGCCACCATGCTCATGGCGTTGCCCGTGTTGCCGCTCGAAGCCTCCACGATGGTGTCGCCGGGCTTGAGCAGACCCTCTCGCGCGGCCCGTTCGATGATGTAGCGGGCCATTCGCGCCTTGATCGAACCCGAGGGATTCAGATACTCAAGCTTGACGAAGATGCCGTCGACCTCAATCAGTGGCGTGGAGCCAATAGCGTCGAGCACCGTCGCCCCGAAGCGAAACTTTGAGGTCATACCGGTACTCCCGCCTTGGCATTTTCCCCTATCCACCCTACGTCGGCCAGGCGTGCGGGGTGAATGGCGGCACCATCTTCAACGCCGCACGGTCATTGTAGGGATCGAATCGAATTGATCAAAAGCGGATTCATTTGATCACTCTGTGATCAGGTGTGGTAGTTGAGCTGATCTAGGCAGAATTTCGTTCAAGCACAAGGGTCCCGCGTAACTCGTCATCAACGACGCAAGATCTTGTTTGAATCTGAACCATCCTCGGACGGGCAAAGCGGGCCAAAAGTTGCTTTTCTAGTCGATCTTGTCTATACGGGAGCGCCGGCATGGCCACTATGTCGACCGCCTCTGAGCGATGACCCATTGCTGAAAGTCTCCAAATTTGGGGATGCCAGCAGCAGAAGTGGTCTGAATGACCGTAACGAACGGTTACACTGGTGTAACGTACGGTTACAGATAAAGGAGGAGACATGGGGAGCACCGCAGTTACCCGCGTTGATTTGGAGATTGTTGAGTCGGCCCGTGTCGCCGGCGAATTCATGAGCCGAAATACGTCACAGCAAATCACGCACTGGGCGAGGATTGGGCGCGAGATCGAAGCCGCCGAGAGTATGTCGCCCAAGGCGATTTCGGAGGTGCTCGCCGGCACCGCTCACTACGACCATTTGAGTTCCGGTGGTCAGGCAGTTGTTCGGGCGTTGTGGTCCGAGGCGCTCGACGCTCGTATCGCTGACGTCAACTTCCAAAGCCGCTTTATGGCCGATGGACGGGCCTATGCAGAACTTGACGATGCCGGTAACGTGGTGGTGCACAACGCCGCACGTTCGTGAGTTGAACCGTCTCGCTTGTCTACTCCGGTATTACACGTCATAGCTGGTCCAAATGGTGCGGGTAAAAGTTCGTTCTATCGCGTAGTCATCGCGCCTGTCATGAACCTGCCATTCGTCAACGCAGATGAGATTGCGCAGCGCCTGTGGCCAGACGATGTTGAAGCGCACGCGTACGACGCCGCCGAGGTAGCACAGCAAACGCGCCTCGCGCACCTCGAGAACAACGACTCATTCACGACTGAGACGGTGTTCTCGCATGAATCGAAGCTCGACCTATTGGTGGAGGCGGCTGATCGTGGGTACCTAACCACGCTTCATATCGTCATGATCCCAGTCGAGCTTGCCGTGGCGCGAGTCGAAATCAGGGTGTCACAAGGAGGGCACACCGTCCCTGTTGACAAAATCCGTAGTCGATTCGCTCGACTTTGGGGTCTCCTTTCTCAAGGAATAGAAATCGCGAACGATGCGTTCGTCTACGACAACTCGCACGCGGACACCCCCTTTAGAAAGGTGGCCACGTTTCGCGAGGGGCACCTTCTCGAAGCGCCGCAGTGGCCCGCGTGGACGCCGCAAGCGATTCGTAGCGCTGGCGACTCGAAGTAAGGGCGCCACGCGCTGCCGACGTTGGGGATGGTTAGATCTTGTGGCTCGGCGGTGACCCGAGCCGTTTCGAGACGATCGACGGGGGTTGCCACCTGTGTCACATCGCACCGCAAGACTAGGAAGTAATGAATTTAAGTGAGTGGGCAAACTTCCAAAGGGTACATCCCCAGACTGCCTATCGGTGGTTTCGAGAGGGAACGCTGCCCGTGCCCGCATGTCAGATTGGTCGATTGATTCTGGTGGGCGATCTCGAAACGCCAAACCCGACGGCGGGTATCACCGCCGTCTACGCACGCGTCTCATCTGGCGACCAACGAGCAGACCTCGATCGTCAGGTGGCGCGAGTGAGTACTTGGGCCACGTCGCAGGGTCATTCGATTGATCGCGTCGTAACCGAAACCGACTCCGGACTCAACGGCAAGCGACGCAAATTCCTCGCTCTGCTCGCTGACCCATCCGTGACGACGATTGTGGTCGAACATCGTGATCACTTCGCCAGATTTGGGTCCGAATACGTCGCTGCGTCGCTACAGGCGAATGGCCGACGACTGGTCGTGGTGGACGACGCCGAGGTCGACGACGACCTCGTTCGCGACATGACTGAGGTGCTGACGTCGTTCCGCGCTCGACTCTACGGTCGTCGCGCGGCCACCCACCGAGCGGCAAAAGCGTTGGCGGCGGCGCAGGAGGCAGCCGATGCCGCGTAGGTACGCTGCCCCCGAGGGCCAGATCATCCAGGCATTCACCTTCGCGCTCGATCCCACGCCCGATCAGCGAGCCCAGATCAGTCGATTCTTTGGAGCTCGCCGCAAGGCCTTTAACTGGACGCTCGATCAGATGAAGACCGACGTCGATCGTTACCACTAGACTGGTGAGTCGGGTCCGCCACCTTCGTTCTACTCACTGCGCAAACGCTGGAACGCGCACAAGAACACCGTCTGCGTCAACACCGAAACCGGCGAAGTCTGGTGGTCTGAGGTCTCGAAGGAAGTCTTCGCCGACGGCGTGCGCGGCGCCACCGACGCCTACTGGCGCTGGCAACAGTCGCGAGCGGGCAAGATAGCTGGCCGCCAGGTCGGCTTTCCCCGGTTCAAGAAACGTGGCAAGGACCGCGACCGTTTCTCCTTTAGCACTGGTGTAATGAGGCTCGAAGCCGACCGGCGTCACCTCACTCTGCCGGTGCTCGGGACTCTCCGCACCCACGAGAACACCCGACGCATCGAGCGGCTCGTTGCCCTCGATCGAGCAGGGGTGTTGTCGGTAACGGTCTCGCGCCAGGGAGAACGCATTATCGCGGCCGTGCGGGTGCGGGTCGCTCGTCCCCAACAGGCCGGCGTTGCTCAACCCGAGTCGGTCGTGGGCGTCGACGTGGGCGTGCGACGTCTAGCAACGGTGGCGACAACCACCGAAGTGATTGGCGAACTCACCAATCCCCGAGCCCTCGAACATCGCCTCAGCGAACTACGTCGGCTCCAACGCCAACGGGCTCGTCGCACGCGTGGTTCACGACAGTATCAAGAGACCGCCACCAAGATCACGCGCCTCCACGCCGAGGTGGCCCACCTACGCCAACACACCATCCACGTCTTCACGACCAACCTCGCCAAAACCCACGGCGTGCTGGTGGTCGAAGGTCTGGACGCGGCGTCACTGCTGCAACAAAAAGGCCTGCCCGGTGCACGTTCGCGCCGTCGCGGACTCGCTGACGCAGCACTCGGAGAGATCCGTCGTCAGCTTCGTTACAAGTGCCCCTGGTACGGGTCACGGTTGATCGAAGCCGATCGGTTCTTTCCTTCATCAAAGACGTGCCACGACTGTGGTCACGTTCAAGTAATTGGTTGGACAGAGCACTGGACCTGTGATGAGTGTTCCTCGTCACACCAGCGCGACGACAACGCCGCCATCAATCTCGCCCGTTGGGCGAGCCTGGGTTCAGTTGGAGCCCCGGTGAAGCGTGGAGCCGAGCATCAGACTGAGTCCCACTCAGCGGCTGGCGATGACACGCGGAAGGGAACCCTGGCGTTAGTCGGGGCGAACAACTCCGTGAGGAGTGCAGCATGAG
>DATLTW010000036.1:0-4068 GCA_035533495.1 Acidimicrobiales bacterium
CGACACCCAGGTGGTGTGGCCACTGGGGGGCATCTTCGCCTTCTCCGGCGGCGCCCCCTACGCGATCGCCAGCATCTCGACCGCGCCGGTCAAGTTGATCGACGAGAATTCGGCGGGCACCGCGATGTTTCGCGATCTCACCCGCCAGGCACCCCATAATCTCTACGCCGTGGCGCCCAAGCTCTTCGCGTTCACGGGAACCCCGACGCCCCCGCCGGCCCTCTTCGCCTACCGCGCGAGCAACGCCCAATCGCCCGGGACCAAGGTCGCGAGTTTCGTCGTGCCATTCCCGAGTATCTATTCGGTCACCTGGACCTGGGACGCTTCGACTCAGTCGTGGGACCGCACGCTCTTCGGCCAACCCGACGTCACCGGCACGGGCGTGCGTGAGTCACCCAAGAACGTTGTGGTGATGTTCGTCAACTACGTCAACGGCATCGGTACCGAGAGTTCCTACGCCAATCTTCAAGGATCGGGTAACGCGACGATTTTCAGCGCGGGGCGAGAGGTGCAAGGTACGTGGACGAGGGGAAATTCGATGGCCGACGTCATTCAGTACACCAGCGCCTCGGGCAAGACGATCACCCTCACGCCCGGCCAGACGTGGGTAGAGCTCTTGAATACGGGCGTGGCGCTCAGCGTGACGAAGTAATGAGGCGTTTCAGCGAGGCCGCCATCGCTCGACGGTTCCGCTCGGGCAAGCCCAATCCGATGATGACAAGGGCCCAAGGCTGGTCGTAGGTGAACGATTCGCCTACCCTCGTGCCACGGGGAACCTCCTCTAAGTCATAGCGCCACACGAAGCGCGCGAAGTGATGCCACGCGATCGACCGGTTCTCCTCGTAGCCGACCACGACGTTGCGGGTGAGATAGGGCAGACCGACCTTCATGTCCATCGAGAGCCTCGCGCCCAGGTAGAGCCGTTCGGGCGCGTTCTTCACGCCCCGCACTGAGCCCGAACCGTCAAAACGGGCGTGTTGGCGCCGGCGCGGCGAGGAAGTGGAAGATGACCGGCGCCGGCGCGGCGATGGTGCGCGTGGCACGGACCGATCGACGTGAACTCACCGGCGAAGCCTAGGGTAAGGGGAGTTCGCAGACGGGAGCCCGGTGTCGTATCAAGAGCAAGTCATTGAGTGCTTCGACGGACGCGCCCTCGAAGTGGCGACCCTCGGCCACCCTTCGGGACACACAATTTTATTCCATCACGGCACACCCGGTTCGACGGTGATGGTGCAGAGTTTCGAACCGTTCTTGGAGTTCGGGAACTTCTTTTTCGTCACGACTTCGCGACCGGGTTACGGCCGCTCGTCGCGTCTGGCGGGTCGCGACGTTGCGTCGGTGGTGAGTGATGTGACCACGGTGCTGGACTTCTTTCATCGCGACTCCTACGCCGTGATGGGCTGGTCGGGCGGGGGACCCCACGCGCTGGCGTGCGCCGCGCTCGACGCCCCGCGCTGTCTTGGCGCGGTCACGCTCGCCAGCGTCGTGCCCCTCGACGTGGACTTCGATTGGACCGAGGGCATGGGGCCCGAGAACCTCGAGGAGTTCGCCCTGGCCAAGGCGGGCGGCCCCGCGTACGAAGAGTTCATCGGCACGGTGGGGGGCGCCATGGCCGAAGCGACGGAGGCGAACATCATTGAACTCTTCGGTGGTCTCTTGCCCGAGATCGACAAGGAGGTCTTGGCCAACGACCGCGCCCGCGAAGTGCTCGCCGGCGCCGTGCGTCACGGCTTTCTCAACGGGTGGCGTGGCTTTTATGACGACAACGTGGCTTTCTTTTCGCCGTGGGGCTTCGACCCCACGGCCATCGCCGTGCCCGTAGCCGTGTGGTACGGCGACGCCGATCTCATGGTGCCGCCCACGCACGGGGCGTGGCTCGCGAGCCATCTGGCGAGCGCGACCCCGAACCACCATCCCCTCGACGGACACCTCTCGCTTTACGCGTATCACGCCGAAGAGGTAGCGTCCAACCTCGCCGACCTCTTCGCGTAGCGCCGCCGATGGTTTCTAGACTCGAAGGTCATGACGCGCATCGGTAACCTCTACGGACCCGACGCCACGTTCTTGGGCGTGCCGAGCGCCGACCCCGACGATCTCGCTCAGTGGTCCAGCGCCAAGGCCGTTATCGTGGGCGCGCCCTTTGACGGGGGGACCTCGCACCGGCCGGGATGTCGCTTCGGGCCCCAAGCGATGCGTACCACCGACTACCTACCCCACGACGGCGTGCGCCCGAGTCTCGCCCTGGGCGTGGAACCCCTCGTGGAGCTGGGCGTCGTTGACTTAGGCGACGTGGAGATGCCCTCGGGCGAGACCGAGCGCTCCCTTCGCGCGCTCGAGGATCGGATCAGCGTGGTGGCTGGCGCCGGGGTCACGCCGATCATCCTTGGCGGCGATCACACCATTACTTTGGCTGACGTCACGGGGGTGGCGCGACACGTGGGCTGGGGACGGGTGTCGGTGATTCACTTCGACGCGCACGCCGACACCGGCGAGAGCCAGATGGGTTCGCTCTACGGGCACGGCACGCCCATGCGCCGACTCATCGAATCGGGCGCGTGTCGCGGGGACCGCTTCATCCAGATCGGACTTCGCGGCTACTGGCCCGGCCCCGAGACGTTGGCCTGGATGGCCGAGCAGGGCATGCGATCGTTCGAGATGAGTGAGATCGTCGCGCGGGGCCTGGACGCGGTGCTCGATCAGGCGCTCGAGATCGCGCGCGACGACTGCGACGCGGTGTTCTTGTCCATCGACATCGACGTGGTGGACCCCGGAGCGGCGCCCGGCACGGGCACGCCCGAGCCCGGCGGGCTCACCAGTCGACAACTACTCGACGCCGTGCGCCGCGTCGCGATGAGCGTACGTCTCGCGGGCGTGGACGTGGTCGAGGTCGCCCCGCCTTACGACCACGCCGAGGTCACCGCGTACCTGGCCAATCGCGTCGTGCTCGAGGCCCTCTCGGGGATGGCGTGGCGCCAACGCACTGCGCGCGGGGACTCGGCGCGCACCCCGAGTGACCCGCTGCTCGACCAGCGCTAATCGCCCAGCGATTCGATAATCGCTCGCACCATCTCCTCGGTGGAGTTGGGGTGCAAGAACGCCATGCGTCCCACGGTCTCGCCCTCCCACTTGGTGGGGGTCACGAAGGCCACCTGGCTCGCGAGCAGCTGATGACTCCACTGGAGATAGCGCTCGGCGCTCCAGCCCTTGCGGCGAAAGAGGACGATGGAGAGGCTCGAAGGTCGGACCATCTCTAAGTAGTCGCACTCGTCGATCAACGCCTCCGTGCGTTGGGCTAAGTCGATGGCGCTCTGCACCGCGCTCTCGTAGGCGGCGGTGCCGTTGGAGACCAACGAGAACCAAAAAGGCAGTCCGCGCGCGCGTCGCGAGAGGTGGATCGCAAAGTCCGAGGGATTCCAGTCGTAGGCCTCGTCGGAACCTTCGTGCAAGACGTCTAAGTAGCTGGCCTGTTGGGCCAGGACCTTTCGCGCGACCGTCGGATTGCGATAGATCAACGCGCAGCAGTCCAGTGGCGCGAAGAGCCACTTGTGGGGGTCGACGATGAAACTGTCGGCGTGGCGAATACCTTCGAAGAGGCTCCGATGGGTCGGCGAGAAGAGGGCCGCGGCCCCGTAGGCGCCGTCGACGTGGAACCAGAGGTCGTTCTCGCGCGCGAAGCTGCCGAGCCCTTCAAGGTCATCGACGATGCCCGCGTTGGTGGTGCCCGCGGTGGCCACGACACCGATCACGTTGTCGCGTTGGGGATCGGCCCTGAGGGCCGCTTCGAGCGCTTCGCGCGTGAAGCGGTGGTCGTTGGTGGCCACGACGAGGCTTTCGACGTCCAAGACGTGCAGGGCCTTCCCGACACTCGAATGCGCGTCCTCAGAGACGGCGAATCGCACTTCGCGGGGATTGAAATCTGGCCGCTTGACTCGACCGACGTCGCGGCCCACCGTCAGCGCCGACAGGTTCCCGATCGATCCGCCTGAGACGAACGCGCCGCCTGAGCCAGGGGGCATCCCGGCGACGTCGGCCAAGAACGCAAGGGCTTGGTTCTCGGCGACCACGACG
>DATLTW010000037.1:0-11647 GCA_035533495.1 Acidimicrobiales bacterium
TTGGCCCCGCTGGCCGCGTTGAAGAGCTTGCTCGATGTGCTCGCCCTCGCGCCACTCGAAAAGATTGTCGAATACCTCGGCGATCACGCAGAGAGCCCCACCTTCGAACAACTCGCGCGCTCCGTTGATCAGCTCATCGCGTCGGGCTCGTCTTACGACGACGTGGTGGCCGCGTTGGCGTACGCCGTTGGCGAATCGTTCCCCGCCGCGCCATCTTGTTGTCGACTCTTCGAAGAGCGAGCAGAGTTGGCGCTGCCGGCGCTGCCGGAGGTGGTCTCGCCCACGATCTTGGCTTCACCACGTGAGGTCAGTCCGGAGATTCGCGAACAACGAAGGGCCCGACGAGATGAGGAGAAACGTCGCCGCAAGACGAGTTCACCACCGCGAGCTTTACGGGTGTCCAAGCCCAAGAGCGGCGCGCCGCCTCGACCAGACGTGAAGGAGAGGGCTCATGAGGAGCCGTCCTCACTCACCAACGTCGAGCGGCGCCGAGTCCGCCTTACGCCTCTCGAGCTGTCCCGCTTCGACGCCGACCATCCCCTGGTGGGATCGGTGCTCGTACTCAACGTGTCCTTTGAGGGGCACGACCCCGCACAACCCGAAGCGGCGTCGAAGGACCGACCGGTCCTGGTGGTCGCGGGCTCAGATGAGGAGCTGTTGGTGCGACCGATTTACTCCAGTCAATCAGTTACGCGTACGATCTTTCTGCCCTGGCGGCGGGTCGGTCTTGATCATGTCTCGTTCATCGACGGCGCGAGAGTGGTGGTGCCGTACGCGGCGGGCGCCAACCTTCTCCACCTCGGTCGTCTCACGGCGCGTGAGTGGAACGAGTTGGGCTGAGCGGAATCTCCTTGAAGTTGAATGAGATCGGCGCCGAGATGGGTTTCGATCGTAGCGTCTTACGAAGGCTTCGTCGTGGAACCGTGGACCGTGGAGGAATCATCGCCGTAGGGCGACGCGCGTTTGGGCCAATGAACTATCAAGGTCACCACGCCCACGAGGGCCAGGATCACGCCGGCGATCTGCACGCCAATTGACCCGCTGTGCGACTCTTGGCCCAAAAGCAGGCGTTCGTCCAGCGAGCGAACCAGTCCCCAGACGATCATCCCGAGCGCGGTGACCACGCCCGTGGCGTGTCGTAGACGGGTGCGCTCGACGCCGAGTAGCGCCAACCAGAGCAGCCCATCTTCGGCCCCTTGAATGAGGGGCACGGGCACCCGCCTGCCGGCCTGACCGACGTAGTGCAGACCGAACCACTGGTGGGTGAGATGGCCGCCGCCGTGCACCATGAACTGGGGGCCGAGTACCCGCCCCAGTGCCCAGCCAGCAATGAGTGCGGGCACCAGCGCGTCAGTGAACTTTGCTAATGGTGTTCCCGGCCACCAACGACGCTGCAAAATTAATCCGACCACGAGCGCCGCCGCGATGCCACCAAAGCTGGCGAGGCCGCCTTGCCACACGGCAACCCAGCGCCCGGGATGACCCCGGTAGTAGTGCCAATTGGTCACAATGTTCGCCAGTCGCGCGCCGATCAGACCGCTCGCGAGGAGCCAGATGGTCAGGCGCGCGAACGGTTCGACGCTCAATCCCGCTTGACCCAGACGGCGCCGCGCGTAGAGATACGAGACGTAGACCGCGACGGCGAGACCGAACCCGTACGTGTGAAAGACCAGCGGACCGAGGTGGAACGAAGTGGGAACGCCCGACACGCTCAGCCCCGCGGGCGACCGACACCCGCGAAGCCGTACCCGAGTCGAATTGGCACGATGTGCACACGCGTGCCGGTCTCTTCGGCCTCAATCATCTGACCGTGTCCGACGTACATCGCCACGTGTTGATCGCCGTTATAGCCGTAGAAAAGGAGGTCGCCGGGCTGGATGTCGTAAAGCGGCACCCGGGTGGTGTCGTACCACTGGGCGCCGGAGTAGTGGGGTAAGTAGATGCCAGCGGCGTCGTAGGCCAACATGACCAGACCGGAGCAGTCGACGCCGTAGCGACTGGCGCCGCCCCAGACGTAGGGCGTACCGATGAAGGTCAGGGCGGCGCGAATGGCAATATTCGCCCTTGAGTCCGGCGGCGGCGCGGGAAAGCCCGCGATCGGTTGGGCGCCGGCCAGGGTGCCCGCCGACTGGGCCGTGGCGGCCGCTTGGGCCTGGTCGACGAAGGTCGCGATCTGGCCCGTTACCTGGCTCAGGGTTTGGTGGAGCGAACTCTGCAGGATCTTGGCGGTGTGAAACGACTTGGCGGCGTCCCTCGTAACGGCCCTGGCGTTGGCGTCTTCGGCGTTCAAAAGACCACGCTCTTGGGTCAGCTTGATCCGGTTGCTCTTGAGGCTCGCGATGGTGGTGTTGATGTTGCCTTCAGCGAGTTGGGAGTAGACGTTGGTGGCCCCAATCTTGGTGGCGTTCTTCAAGAAGAGGGGATTATTGCCCTCGGTGGCGCCGCTGGTGACGTAGGCGAAGATGACGTCCTGGCGAAGTTGGGTGTTGCCCTTGGCGACGTTCTGCTCGGTGGCCGCGACGATGGCCTTGGTGTTGATGATCTCGTTGTTTACCTTGTGGAGTTTGATCTGGGCTTCGTCGTACTTTTGACCCAAAAGATCGACCTGGGCGTTGATTCGGTTGATCTGGCTGAGCAAGATCGCGGCCTTGCTTCGATCGTTCGAGAGGTTCGACGCCCCCGCCGAACGTGGTGAAACGGCCACAGCGCTGGAGCACACTGCGACCACGGCCAAGATGGATAATGTCCACCGGAATGGCGTAAGTTCCCTTGAAGGCCGTAGCGCCGAAAGCACTTGGTGCTCGACGTCAGTCACTTGACCAGGCTAGTTGGTGAGGTGCGCCAAAGGCGTCTGAATCGACGCGCGGCCCTCTAAAGTTCCTGATCATCGCCGTCATGTTGTACTCCACGGAGCGAACTCTCGATACGAAAACCGAGCTCCGTCGCGGTCCACGCATAGGCTCGGCGACATGTCTCAGCGCTCTAAGAATCTTCCTCGACGATCGTGTCTTTCTACGCCGGGCTCGTCGGACCGTTTCTTGGCCAAAGCCCCAACGGCCGCGGCGGACTTCTCCTTTCTTGACCTGGAGGACTCGGTCGCGCCCAAGGAGAAGGTGAGCGCCCGGGCCAAGGTGGTGAACGCCATACGGACCTTGGCGTGGGACGAGCGCGTGCTGTGCGTACGACTCAACGCCTGGGACACGCCGTGGACCTACGGCGACGTCATCGATGTGGTGGGGAACGCGGGTGAACGTCTCGACGAGGTCATGCTGCCCAAGGTGCGGCGCGCGTCGGACGTCGTGGCGCTCGACCTTTTGCTAGCCCAAGTCGAGAAAAACGCCGGCCTGCCCGAGGGCCATATTGGCATCGAAGCCCAGATCGAGACGGCGGAAGGCCTGATCAACGTGGAGGAAATCTGCGCGGCGTCGGATCGACTGGAGTCGATTGTCTTTGGTCCGGCTGACTTTGCCGCGTCGATTGGGATGCCGGTGACGACCATCGACGAATCAATCCACGATGGTCCTTCAAATCCCTTCACCTACGTCTTTGCCAAGATCCTCATGGCCGGGCGGGCCAACGGACTGCACGTCATTGACGGACCGTTTTTGAAGGTGCGTGATCTCGAGGCGCTACGCTTCGCCGCCAAGATCACCGCGTCCTATGGCTTTGACGGAAAGTGGGCGTTGACCCCCGAACAGGCGCTGGTGCTGAACGAGGTCTACTCGCCGAGCCAAGAGATGTTCGATAAGTCCTGTGACATCCTGGACGCCTATCGGATCGCGACCGAAGACCAACGAACGGGCGCGGTGATGTTCGGTGACGAGATGATCGACGAGGCGTCGGCCAAAATCGCGAACTCCTTCGTGGCGCGGGGCTTACGATCAGGTATGACCCGCTCCTCAACCTAGTCTCTCGTTACTAGGAGGCCTTCCTATTAAGGTGGGGCCATGGCCACGGTGACCACCCCGTTACTGACGAGGCGCCGTCGGCTGCGAGCGGCGTTCACGCCTTCGGAGTGGCGACGGCTCTACGGCATGTTTGGCTTCATTGCGTTGCTGCACGTCGCGGGTTGGGCGATCTTGATCATCGCCGCGTCGCGACACTATGGCGCGAGTAAGGGTCAGTTACTGGGCGTGGGTACTGGCGTCTTAGCCTACACCTTGGGTATGCGTCACGCCTTTGACGCGGACCATATCGCCGCGATCGACAACACTACGCGAAAGTTCATGTCCGAAGGCAAGCGTCCCATGTCGGTGGGATTCTTCTTCTCGCTCGGCCACTCCTCGGTGGTCTTCGCGATCACGGTGTTGCTCGGATTGGGCGCGCGCGCCGTGGGCAGCCAGGTCCAAAACGCCAATTCGCCGCTGCACCACTACGGCACGCTGGTGGGCACGACGGTCTCAGGCGGCTTCCTCTACCTGATCGCCACCTTGAATCTCATCATCTTGGTAGGCATCATCCGACTCTTCTTCCAGATGCGCCAAGGTCGCTTCGACGACTCAGAACTCGAAAAGCACCTCAACGCGCGTGGCTTCATGATGCGATTCTTTGGACCGCTCGCTCGCTCGGTGGACACGCCGTGGAAGATGTACCCGGTCGGGGTGCTCTTCGGTCTCGGTTTTGACACCGCCACCGAGGTCGCCTTTTTGGTCCTGGCCGGCACGTCGGTGGCGGCGGGACTGCCGTTGTGGGCGATTCTCTGTCTGCCCTTGCTCTTTGCGGCCGGAATGAGTCTGCTCGACACCGTGGACGGATCGTTCATGAACTTCGCCTACGGGTGGGCGTTCTCCAAACCGGTGCGCAAGGTGTACTACAACATCGCGATTACCGGACTGAGCGTCTTCGTGGCGTTTTACATCGGCACCTTAGAACTGATGCAGGTACTGACCGAGGAGATCAAGTTGCGAGGTGGGCTCTGGAACTACGCGGCCGACTTCAATATCAATAAGGCGGGCTTTACCATCGTGGGCATTTTTGTCCTGACGTGGGTCTTCGCCCTGGCGTACTGGAAGTACGGTCACGTCGAGGATCGTTGGGAGCGCGCCGCCCTCAAGGCGCAACGCGAGCGCGGTGAGCGACCAGACTTGCACTCCGCCGGCATCACCCTGGGCGCGGTGCACGAGCCCTTCACCATCGACGAAGCGTAACGACTAGCGAACGTTTTCTAGTAGTCGCCGGGCGATGACCTTGAGACAGAGCGTCTCGTCGGCCCCTTCGAAGATCGAAAGCACGCGCGCGTCGACGAAGTAGCGACTCACGGGGTACTCCTCGGCGTAGCCCATGCCGCCGTGGATCTGCATCGCCTCACGGGTGACCCACTCCGCGGCCCGACAGACGTAGGCCTTGGCCATCGACGCCTCGAGGGCGCCGCTCCCTCGGCCCATCTGGCGCGCGACGTCGAGTGAGAACTGACGGGCGCATTGGATGATGGCCGCCATCGTGGCTAGTTTCACGCGCGTCAACTCATAGTTGATGATCGCCTCGCCAAAGACGACGCGGGTTCGTGCGTAGTCCAGGGCCGCGTCGTAGGCCGCTTGCATCACGCCCACCGCGCGCGCCGCGGTCTGGATGCGGCCATTCTCAAAGCCGGCCATCTGGAAGTAGAAACCCTGGCCCAGTCCCGCCTCTTCGCCGATCAGGTGGTCGTCGGGCACGAACCAATTTTCGAAGCTCAGTTCGTACGAGTGCATCCCGCGATAGCCAATGGTGTCGATGGGGCGGCCCTCGAGGCGACCGTCGCTGTCGCGACGACCTTCGTCCGCCGCGATCTGACGAAAGAGAAAGCCGCGACTGTCCCCTCGGGGCTTGTCGACGAGAAAGAGCGAGAGGCCCCGGTGAGCGAGCGAGCGATCGGGATCGCTTCTCGCGAGTACGACCAGCACCTCGGCTCTCGCCGCGAACGTGCACCACGTCTTGGCGCCGTTGATCAGCCAGCCGCCCTCGATCTTGGTGGCGCTGGTCGTCACTCCGGCCACGTCAGATCCGAAGTCCGGTTCGGTCACCGCGATCGCGCAGAGCGTCTCGGCGCTGGCGAGGCGTGGCAGCCACTGTTCTTGTTGTTGTTTCGTGCCGCCGCGCAGGAGGGCACGCGTGAGGATCTCGGGCCGCGTGATGAGCGAGCCGCCAATGCCCAAGCTGCCCCACGAGAGCTCTTCGGTCGCCACGACCATGCCGACGTACTCGGTCTCACCGCCGGTAGAAGAACCGCCGAACTGCTCGGGAATCGAGAGACCGAAGCCCCCTAACTCACTGAGCCCCGTGATAATCGATTCGGGGATTTCGCCGTTCGTGCGGTGGACGTGTTCGGCGTGGGGGCGTACCTGTTCTTCGGCAAAGCGGTGAAACAACTCACCCACCATCGCGAAGTCTTCGCCCAGGTGGCGAGGGCCGGGGGACTCGGCGAGGCTGGCCAGAAAGGACGGCTCTCGGTAGGTCGACACGAAGGCTTGAAACGGGGCGAACCACGTGAGTTCGACGCCCCAGAGGGCCTCTCGCCCGAGTACTCGGTTCGAGAGATCCGCGAGCGTGAGGGCGAGGAACGCCGCGACCAGTCGTGCTTCGTTCTCGCCCTTTGCGGCGTAGCCCAAACAGGACCTCGCGGTCGCGAGTGCGCTCGCCGCGTGCGCGAGGTCGTAGGCGAGGCCCTCATTTTTGTCCACGCCCCCGCGCGCCAAGATCTCTCGTAGCGCGCCGTCGATCACCGACTGGGCGTGGTCGATGAGAGCCGCGGTGACGTCGAGATCGAGCGTGGGTGAGGACATAGTTGAAATTTACAGGTTCTCTCCAACGGGTGGCCGACGTAGGCTGGCGAGGTGAACATCACCATGCTTCTGGCCGACTCCGCGCAAGTGGCTGACGGCAAACTCTACGTACTCGGCGGCGGCTGGTCCATCACCGGCCCCGAGCCCACACCCTCAGCGGTAGCGATCAAGGTTGGTGTCGACTCTCATGAGTTCAACGCCTCGCATCACTGGGAGCTCTTTCTGGAAGACGCCGACGGCCAGCCGGTACGTTTTGAGACGCCCGAAGGGTCCCAGATCATTGAAGTTCGGGGGGACTTTTCGGCGACCGCGCCCAACGATGTCCCGGTGGGCACGCCCGTCGACGTGCCGATTGCCGTCAACTTTGGCCCAATTCCCTTGGTCGTCGGATCGCGCTATACGTGGCGCCTGGTGATCGACGGCGAAACGCTCCCCGGCGGCCTGGTGTCGTTTACGACCCGTCCCGCGCGCGAGCTGATTGAAGAAGAGTAAGTCCGTGTTGATCGTGGGAAAGGCAGCGTAGAACCGTGAGCACCTACGAGCGCCCGTTTGGTCGTTACTTCGAAGATTTCGAAGTCGGTGACGTGTACCGCCACTGGCCCGGCAAGACCATTACCGAGTTCGACGACCACCTCTTTTGCATGATCACGATGAATCATCACCCGCTGCACACCAACACGTGGTTCGCCGAGCACGAGACCGTGCACAAGAAGAATGTAGTCGTGGGAAATCTCGTGTACTCCCTGGTACTGGGCATGAGTGTTCCCGACGTCTCGGGCGCGGCAATTGCCAACTTAGAGGTCGAGTCCTTGATTCATCGCAATCCCACCTTTCACGGAGATACGCTCTACGCCGAAAGTCGGGTCCTCGAAAAGACTCCATCGGCCTCGAAGAACGATCGGGGCATCGTGGTGGTCGAGTCCAAGGGCTTCAACCAAGAGGGACTCGAAGTCTGTTACTTCCGGCGAAAGGTCATGGTCTGGAAGCGTGAGTTCGCTCCGGCGCGTCAACGGCCCTACGGTGACGACGTCTGGGCCTAGCGACCACGTCGCGTTTCGCCGAGCGCTGCGTCGGGCCGCGCCGTCGATCGCGCGCCCGTTGCCGTGGATCGCCCACCAGAACCCTTGGGCTGTCTTGGTGAGCGAGGTCATGCTCCAACAGACCCAGACCTCGAGAGTTATCGTACCCTGGACCAGGTTCATGGCGCGTTTCCCCACGCCGAGTTCCTGCGCGGAGGCGTCACTCAAAGAGGTCCTAACGGCATGGCGTGGGCTGGGTTATCACCGTCGCGCGAAACAGTTGCACGACACGGCGCGAATCTTGCGCGATGTGTTCAACGACGAAGTTCCTCGCGAGGCAGCGCAACTTCGTTCGCTGCCCGGCGTGGGTCCTTACACGGCGAGTGCCGTGTCGTCTTTCGCCTACGGCGAGCGCGAGGCGGTGTTGGACACCAACGTCGGACGGGTCCTCGCCCGAGCCCTCGCGAATCGTCGACTTCACCCGAGTGAAGCCAGCGCGCTCGCCGACGAGCTACTCCCTCGAACCAACTCGGCCGCCTTCAATCAAGCGATGCTGGATCTGGGCGCGCAGTTCTGTCGTGCGACGCCACGCTGTGACGAGTGTCCCGTGGCGCGCCACTGCGCGTGGCGCCAACGCGGCGGCGGGGATCCCGCCCCGAAAAGTGCGGGCGTCTCTCATCCACAATCCCCGTTTGAGGGCTCGAACCGTCAATTGCGCGGCCGGGTGCTCGACGCGCTGCGAGAGGGTCCGCACTCCCGTCGTCAGCTTCTGCGAAACCTCGTCGACGTGACGGCATCACGTCGCGACGAGGCGCTCGCTGGCCTGCTGCGTGATGGGCTCATCACGCGCCACGCCCAGATCTTTTCGTTGGCGGGTGACTAGCTTTCGAGAAACGCGTCGAGGGCGCGGTGCACGGTGCCGGGCTGTTCGAGGTGCAAGAAATGGCCGACGTCCCTTAGGACGTCGTACCTCGAGTCGGTGCCGAGCGCGCCGAGGACCTTGGTTGAGTCAAGCGGGGCAATGCAGCCGTCCGTGGCACCGTGAAGATAGAGCGTCGGCACCGTGGAGGACGTAAGGGCCGAGTCGGCGAGGTACTGAAGTGAAGGATAGAGCAGCGGCGTGGCGTCGAACATGGCTCGGTAGTAACCGAGGGCCGCGCGTAGATGCTCTCGATTGCCTAAAGCGTGGCGAACGTGGGCCATATCTTCTTCGGGCGCGTAGTTCGGTGACCACGTTCGCCAGAGTCGCTCGATGAATTCCAGGCCTTGGCGTTCGACCACGCTCTCGGCGAAGGGGTTTTGAAAGTAGAACATGTACCAGCTCATACGAAGTTGATCGAAGGTCGAGAGGGCTTCGGCGAAGAGCATCAGTGGTGGCACGGCCATCGTGACGGCGTGGCGCCATCGATTCGGCTCGGCGCCCGTCGCCACGTACGCGACGCTCGCTCCCCAGTCGTGACCGACGATGAGGGCGCGTTCGTCACCACCGAGTCGATCGTGCAACGTCAAGGCGTCCTTGGCCAAGGTGACGAGCTGGTAGTTGTCGGTCTTGGAGAGAGATGAGGGCGCGTAGCCGCGAAGGAAGGGAGCCACGACGTGATACCCGCGGTCGGCCAAGTGCGGCCCAAGGTGGCGAAACGTGTGGGCAGTGTCGGGAAAGCCGTGAAGACATAGGGCCAGTGGCGCGTCGCTCGACCCGTAAGTAATCGCGCGTAGGGTCACGTCGCCAAGATCAATGGTGAGCTCACCCATCTCCAACAACTTAATCAAGCGCGTGGAGGGGTGGCCGGTCGCTGGGCGACTCCAAGCGTGCGTACGTTCTGGGTCAGACAGAGTTCACTACGCTTCGTTCTGTGACCCGCGAACTCCAATCGAGCAGCACCCGAGAAGGACGACAGTGATACTTGTCGTGAAGATCGTTGTGGTACTCCTCGTCGTGCTGATCGTGGCCGGGATTGCGCTACGCGTTCGAAAGCTTCGCCGAGACGAGATGCGCGAGCTCTCACGGCCCGTCGAGCGTCGACTGTTTTCGCCACCTCCGTCGCCCTACGTGCCGTCAAAGGGTTTTCGCCTGATCGACGAAACCGGCGAGCCACTCCAGCGCCCTCCCGTCGAACGTCCGCGACTCGACCCCGAACGTCACTACGTTTTTAGTGAGACAACCTCGAGCGCCGACGACGTCGTGGCGTCGCACCATCGACACAACGACGACTGGTTTCTTTCGAGGTCCTCACATCGCTCGACGCTCTCGATCATGTTGCGACGAGTCGTGGTGGTGGTGTTGATCGCCCTGATCATCACGGTGTTGGTGACTTACTACCTCAACCACGGCCCGTCGAAGGTGCCCCTGGGCACCACCACGTCCTCGACGACGCTGGCCCCTACCACTACCACAACCGTAGCCATTCCCTCGGCCTTTCGATCGACCTCAGTGAGTGGTGACGACGCGTTCTATAGCGTGCCCGCGTCCAGTTATCAGGTCGCCGTGAGCGGTTCACTCGGTGCGACGTGGGCGGTTTACGAGATGGGGCCCAAGAGCACATTGGAGTGGCAGGGCCGAGTGGCCGTTGGCCATAGTGAATCACTGATGATGACTGGTGACTCACGCGTCACCATCGGTTCACCCTCGAGCGCCACGGTGAGCGTCGCGGGTAGCCCGGTGGTCTTTCCCACGCCGTTGCCGGCCACGCTGATCTTGGTCTTTCACGCCGCGAGCGCGATGGCTACAAACTCGGGGTGATCTCGTTCAATAGCCACGCCAGTATCTGAGCTTCGTCGCGCCACGCGTCGTAGCGCCCCGAGGGCCCGCGGTGGCCAGCTCCCATCTCCGTCTTGAGAACGGCGTAGTTGGCCCGGTTCGCGTCGCGCAACTTCAACACCCACTTGGCTGGCTCCCAGAATCCCACTCGCGAGTCATTCAGGCCGCTCGAGGCGAAGAGTTGCGGGTAGACGAGGGGGGTCCCGTCGTCGTGGCTTTCGCGCACGTTGTCGTACGGTGAGTAACTCTTCATGGTGCGATAGGCCGTCGCGCTGGCGTCGGGATCGCCCCACTCTTCCCACTCGCCAACCGTCAAGGGCAGCGAGGCGTCGAGCATCGTCGTCAGGACGTCGACGAAGGGAACCTCGGCGATGATCGCGCGAAAGAGTTCGGGCGCTTCGTTCATCGCGGCCCCCATCAGCAGCCCTCCGGCCGACCCGCCGCGCGCGGCGAGCTTTTCGGGCGAAGTCCAACCTTCACGGATGAGCCAGCGCGCGACCGTCACGAAGTCGCTAAAGGTCGAGGGCTTTTGCGCCAGGCGACCCATTTCGTACCACGAGCGACCCATCTCGCCGCCCCCTCGAATATGGGCGATGGCAAAGATCACGCCGCGTTCGAGCAGTGAGAGACGAAGCGAGGAGAACGTGGGTTCGATCGAGACTTCGTAACTGCCGTATCCGTACAACATTATCGGTGACACGACGCGCGCTTCGAGAGTTCCGTCGTCGTTCACGTTGACGAGATCACGGCGCGCGACTACCGAGACAGGCACGCGCAACGCGTCACTGGTCGCCACCCAGAGTCGACCCGTCACAAACTTCGACTCGTCATAGCCGCCTAGAACGCGCTGTTGCTTGCGCACGATCAACTCACCGCTCGCGACCACGACGTCGGCGATGAGGCGCGGCGTGACCAGCGAGGTCAGCGACACGCGCAGTTGGGTGGTATCAAAGTTCGGGTTCGACGAGATACCAACGGTATTGGGAAAGGCGCCGCCCTCGACCAACGCGGATCGCCCTAAGAGCTCTTCGCCAAAAGGGTCATCGCCGTTGAGTACGGGCACCAGTCGAACGGCGGCACACCCTTCGTCACGTTCGCTGAACGCGAGA
>DATLTW010000038.1:0-63743 GCA_035533495.1 Acidimicrobiales bacterium
ATCATGACCCGGATGGGCGCCCCCGCCCTGGAGGCGCTGGGCGAGGGCGGCGAGTTCGTCCCCTGCGTGCACTCGGTCGGGATGCCGCTGGCCGAGGGTGTCGAGGACGTCCCCTGGCCCTGCAACAAGGACAACAAGTACATCGTCCACTACCCCGAGACGCGGGAGATCTGGTCCTTCGGTTCGGGCTACGGCGGCAACGCGCTGCTGGGCAAGAAGTGCTTCGCGCTGCGCATCGCCTCGGTGCTCGCGCGCGACGCCGGCTGGCTGGCCGAGCACATGCTCATCTTGAAACTCACGAGTCCCGCCGGCGAGTCGCGCTACGTCGCCGGGGCGTTCCCGAGCGCGTGCGGCAAGACCAACCTCGCCATGCTCGTGCCCACTCTGCCGGGTTGGAAGGTCGAGACGATCGGCGACGACATCTGTTGGATGAAGCCGGGTCCCGACGGGCGCCTCTACGCGATCAACCCCGAGGCCGGCTTCTTCGGCGTGGCGCCAGGCACCAACATGCACACCAACCCCAACGCGATGCTCTCGATCGAGGCCAACACGATCTTCACCAACACCGCGCTGACTGCCGACGGGGACATCTGGTGGGAGGGCATGGGTGAGCCGCCCGAGGGCCTGACCGACTGGCGCGGCCAGCCGTGGTCGAAGGACCTGGGCACGCCCGCCGCGCACCCCAACTCGCGCTTCACCGCCCCGGCGGGCCAGGACCCGGCCATCGCGCCGGAATGGGAGGACCCGGCCGGCGTGCCCATCGACGCGGTCCTCTTCGGCGGGCGGCGAGCCAGCGTCGTGCCCCTGGTGTTCCAGTCGCGCGACTGGGACCACGGCGTCTTCCTGGGCTCGATCATGGCCTCGGAGACGACGGCGGCCGCGGCCGGCGCGGTGGGGAACCTGCGCCGCGACCCCTTCGCGATGCTGCCCTTCTGCGGCTACAACATGGCCGACTACTTCGGGCACTGGCTGACGTTCTCGGACCGCTTCGATCAGGCGAACCTGCCGAAGATCTTCTACGTCAACTGGTTCTTGAAGGGCGACGACGGCAAGTTCATCTGGCCGGGATACGGCGAGAACAGCCGGGTGCTCGAGTGGATCTTCGAGCGCGTGGCTGGCCGCGGCGAGGCGGTGGAGACGCCCATTGGCTTCCTGCCCGCGCCCGGGGCGCTCAACGTCGACGGCCTCGACCTGTCCGAGTCCGCGTTGGACCGCCTGATGCACGTTGACGTCGAGGCCTGGCGTCGCGAGGTGCCCCTCATTCGCGAGCACTACGCGCAGTTCGAGAGTCGGATCCCGGCGCGACTCGTCGCCCAGGTCGACGACCTCGAAGCGCGCCTCGGCTAGTCCGCGGTCTCCGCGTCGGCGACGATGAGTCGCGGGCCCGAGGGCCAGTCGAAGTAGCGCCACGTCCAGTTGATCATCACGCGCAGACGATTTCGAAAGCCCACGAGATACCACAGGTGCAACGCCAGCCAGGCGAACCAGCCGGCGCTGCCGCGAATGACGCCCCCGTGGGCCAATTTCGCCACGGCCGCTCGACGCCCGATGGTGGCCATAATGCCCTTGTCGCGGTAGCGAAAGGCCGTCGTCGCTTCACCGCGCAGCGCGAGCAGAATTTGGGCTGCGCAGTGGGCACCCGACTGGATCGCCACGGGCGCGAGCTGGGGATAGAAGGAATCGTGCGCGTCGGGCATGGCGGCGCCGTCCCCGACGCTCCACACGTTGGCGCTCTCGATCAAGCGCAGATCGGGCCCCACGAGGGCTCGCCCGCCGGGACCCCTCGGCCCCTCGAGGTCTTCGGCTAGCGTGCCCCGAGCCGTGATGCCCGCCGCCCAGATCACCGTGGTCGTCTCGACCCGCTCGCCGTCGGCGAAGCGGATCGCGCGCTCTTCGACTTCAACGACGGAACGTCCACACTCCACGTCGACGCCCATCTTCTCGAGCTCTTTCTTCGCGTAGCGACTCGCCGACTCGGGAAAGGCCGTGAGCAGCCGCGGCGCGAGGTCCACCACGCGAATGCGCACCTGGGATGGTTCGAGTCGTAGTCCGTCGCGCTTGATCGCGATGGCGATGAGTTCAGAGAGCGCTCCGGCGGTTTCGACACCCGTCGGTCCGCCGCCCACGACTACGAAGTTGAGCGCCACCGGCGCACGCGTCTCGGCGACGTCGGCCTCTTCGATCGCGCGCAACAGCCGATTCCTCAGCCGGCGCGCGTCGGCCAACGAGTAGAGCGGCATGGCGTGCGCCGACGCGCCGGGAATGTCGAGGAACGACGCCGCGACGCCCGTGGCCACGACGAGGTGGTCGTAGGCGATCTCGACGTCGTCGTCAAGGATCACGACGTTGCGCCGCTGGTCCACGCCCCTCACGCGAGCGTGGCGCACCCGGATGTTCTGCGCGTGGCCAAAGATCGTTCGAATGGGGTACGCCACGTCCGCGGGCTCGAGGCCGGCCGTCGCCACCTGGTAGAGCAGCGGCAAAAAGGTATGAAAGTTGTGTCGATCGATGACGGTGACGCGAACCGGCTTGTTGGCGAGTTTTCGAGCCGTGGCCAAGCCCGCGAAGCCGCCACCGACCACCACGACGTGGGGCCACGCGGCCATCGCTTCATCGGAGAACTCCACGCGCGGTGACGTCGCCATATGCCACTACACCCTAGGAATCGTCGAGGTCCTTTGGGTCAATGTCGCGCAACCCGGCGCCCCACGGGGTACGCCACACTGGCGAGCACCGTTAAGAAGGCGAGAATCCGATCCCCCGTCGAGAAACTCATCGCGATCGCCACCGGGATCAGCGCCCCCACCACCCAGAGAAGCTGTTGTCGCACGGCAAAGCGCGCGAAGGTGCGCCCTTGCGCGCCCGGGGCGACGTTTCGTTGGGTGATGGCGTCAAAACTCGGTTGGGCTACTGCGGCGCACAGCCCGAGCCAGCCGGCAAAGACCACCTGGGCCCACAGCACGGGATCGGTCGAGGCGACCACGGCGCCCAGCCCCGTAGCGAACAGAGCCATCGCGAGCAGCGTCGACTCCTTAAGACGGTTTCGCGCGCGCGTCACGAAGGCCAGACCCACGAGCGAACCCAGGGCACTAAAGGCCAGCGCGAAGGCGTACCAACCAAGGGCGGCCGACTCTCTCCGAAGGACGAAGGCCAGTAAGAAAGTCGCGAAGCCCACGCTAAAGCGCATCAGCGCCGCGGCGCCCAACCCCCAGGCGACTTCGACGTCGCCCAGGGGGTTCAACGCGTTCAGATCTCGCTGGGTCTGGGTGAGTCCAGAGACTTGATCACGAATGACCTTGGCCGGGCGCTGGAGGCGCGCGCTCGCCACCGTCGCGGCGACGTACACGATGGACGCAGTCACTAAGACGCTCGGTCCGCCGAGGCCTTTCAAGAGACCCGCGCCCAGCGAGCCCGCGAGCAGACCGACCAGCGTGCCCAGCAAGGTCAGTTGGGCGTTGAATCCGGCGAAACCCTTCTCACCGTCCTCGTGCTCGTTCGGCCAGCCGGCGTCGCCCAGGCGAGCGGCGTGTTCGCGAAACTGATCGGTGCGGGCCATCTCGGGCACCAACGCACCGCGGGTCACGACGTAGAGCTTGGAAGAGACGAGGAGGAGAAACGCCAAGGGAAAGAGCCACAACGATCTCAAGTGATCGGCCATCATCCAACAGAGCACGACGCGCACCCCGGCCGAGACGGCGACGAGAATGCGCCGACCATTGGCCGATCGGTCGATCAAGGGCCCGAGGACCGGCGAGACAATCGCGAAGGGCGCGATGGTCAAGAGCAAGTACAAGAGCACCTTGCCCTTGGCCTCGCCCGGCGAGACCGAGAAGAAGAGTGAACCGGCCAACGAGACCGTCACCAGCGTGTCCCCGGCCATCATGAACACGTGCACGAGGGCCAGACGACCGAAGGCCGTTTTCTGGTCAAAGAGATCCTGCGCGGAAGCTCGCGCCAATGAGGATATACCTAGGGCCCGCACGCCTTCAGAGCGTAGGTGATGGCGCGACGCGCCAGGTACGCGTACTCACCAAGGACCACGCCCGAGCGCTTCGTGCTCGCACACGCCGCACGAAGAAAACTTCTAGTTCGAGTTACAACCCCAATGCTCGATGTAGCGGGGCAACAAGTGATGGTTACAGTACGTGAGGCGAGACGCGTTCTGCCACGCAGCGGTCGTGGGTTCATAGCGCAGCACTTCGGTCACGCTGATCTCCTCCACGCCCTTACCAATCGTCGCCCAGAGGTACGCCCAAGGTCCGACACAACCAAAACTGGCGACGCTGTCGACCTTGAGGGGTCCGGTGTAAGGCGCCGACAGCGCTGCAGCGTTACAAGGAGCCGAGACGGGAAACGCGCGCGACTGGGCCGAGGCTCGCGAGACGCCAACGCCGAGTGCGACGACGACGAGCGCACTGCCCACCACGCGTGACCACTTCATACTCGCAGTTCAGCACACCGCGCGGTGTTAGGGGCCCTCGCGCTTCAACAGTTCCACGAAGAGCGTGGCGATGGACGAACCCCACTCCGCTTCGTCGACAGGCGTGTCCGAGATATCGTCCAGAGCCCGACCAAAGACGATGATCTGGAGCATGACGGCGAGGAAACCCGCGGAGATATCGTCACGCAGCCACTCGCGCTTTTGCGCCATCTCAATGAGCCGACGCCACTCTTGAGTGAGACGGGACTGCGTCTCACTGATGAGCGTGTGCAACTCGGGGCGCGTCATGGCCGCCGACACGATTCTGATTCGTAGCGCCCGCCGGGCAGTTCGTTCCGGGCCTGAATTCATCATCGCGACAATGGGCAGGATCACCGAGACGTACTCCTCGAGCGTGACGACGTTGTCAGTAGCCTCACGAATGATTTCCATGTCCTCTTCGACAAACTTCGAGAACATCATGTTGTACGCGGCGTCGATGACGCCCTCGCGAGAGCCGAAGTGGTGATACACCGAGCCGTAGTTGACGCCCGTCGCTTCGCATATTTCTGGTATACGAATGAGCAATTCGTCACCCGTCATCAGGCGTTCTGCCACCGCGTCCAAGACCGCTTGCATCACGGGTACCGAACGACTTTGCTTGGCCATCCAATGAATGTATCTTGAACACACGCCAAAATGACTTTTTTAGTCAACAATTGGACGAATTAGGGCCCAAGTAAATAATTTTTCCGCCCGACGCGGCCAGCGCCCCAGGTGCTACAAGAAGATCCAATTCCTGGTGATCGTCGAATTTGGTCCCCAACGTTAGGCTCGTCGCCTATGGCGCCTGCGAAACCCGTGCTTCAAGTCGTCATCGGCAGCACCCGGCCCGGGCGCGTCGGGGGCGCCGTGGCCCAGTGGTTCTACGACCTGGCCCAAAACGATGAGGGCTTTGAGGTGGAGCTAATCGATCTCGCGGTAGTGAATCTTCCCCTGTACGACGAGCCCCGTCACCCCATGCGCCAGCAGTACGCGCACGAGCACACCAAGCACTGGTCGCTGATCGTTGGCCGCGCCGACGCGCTGGTGTTCGTGATCCCGGAGTACAACAACAGCATGAACGCGGCGGTCAAGAACGCCATCGACTATCTGTACCACGAGTGGCGCTACAAGCCCTTTGGCCTGGTCAGTTACGGTGGCGGCTCGAGGGGACTTCGCGCGGCCCAAGCGCTCAAGCTCTCACTGGTCGCGCTGAAGATGCCCTTCGCGGGCGACGTCGGGATTGGTCTCGCTCAGACGCCCGTCGTCGATGGCGTCTTCGCAGCCAATGAGCAGTTGGCGGCGTCGGCCGGGACGTTGCTCGAGGAGTTGGCTCGCTTGACGCCGCTGTTCCAGTCGCTTCGCGCCTAGCCCGTCCCTACGTCCTCGACGTCAACGGGTGAGGGGGTCGAATCAGCCTCTAAGAGTTCGCGTATCCGCGAACGCCAATCGAAGTTCTCGGTGCTGGCGCCTCGTTCGTGCACCTCGCCACGCTCGCGGCGCAGCGTCGCGGCGACCTCACCCAGATTGTGCGGCAGTCGCTCGGCGACGAGGGAACGAATCTCTTGGGCGAGGGCGGGCGCGGCACCTTCAGTCGTGACCGCGACGGTGACCTCACCTTGACGGTGTAGCGCCATGAAGTAGAAACTCGAACGCCCGGGATCGTCCACGACGTTGAGCCAAATCCCTTCCTCGTGTGCCTCCGCAACAATGGCGTCGTTGACTTCGGGCCGACCCGTCGCCGACACGACGAGCCAGTACCCGCGCAGATCACCGCGCCGATAGCGCCGCTGCAGCACGTGCGCGACCCCCTCGGGCAACGGGGCCGCGAACGCCTCAGCGAGAATCGTCACCTCAGCCCCGGCGTCGAGGAGTTGGGACGCCTTGCGAAGGCCGATCGCTCCGGCGCCCACTACGAGCACGGGCACGGCGTCGAACTTAAAAGCCAGCGGCAACATCTCAGAGCATCGCGACGTCAACGACGTTAAGGGAGCGCAGGTCGAGCGACGCGACGCCTCCGACCACGATGACCGCCGGCGGGCGTACGTCGAACGAACCGAGCTCCCACAGTGGACCTCGCGTCGTGCGTTGCTGGCCGGTCCACGCCTGTTCCACGACCGCGACGGGCGTGTCGGCGAGCAGACCGCCCTCGAGCAACTGGTCCGAAATCTGGCTGCGGTGCGCGACCCCCATCAAAATAACGAGTGAGAGCTCAGCGTTGGCCAATGCCCGAAAGTCCGTCACCTCACCACGCGCGCCACGAGCACTGACGATGGTGACCCCGCGACTGAGTCCGCGATGGGTGACCGGTATTCCCGCCGCCAGCGGTCCCGCCAACGCGGCGCTAAGTCCCGGCACCACGTCACAGGCCACGCCCGACTCGTGCAGGGCCATCAGCTCTTCGCCGCCGCGTCCAAAGACGAAGGGGTCACCGCCCTTAAGACGAACGACGGTGTCGTACTGGCGAGCGAGCGAGACGAGCAATTCGTTGATGGCCCCTTGGCTCGACGAGCCCCCGGGGGTCTTGCCCACGTCAATGATCGCCGCCCCGGGATTGACGAAACCCATCACGGACTCATCGATGAGTCGGTCGCGCACGACGACGTCGGCGTCACCGAGCAGTCGCGCGGCTCGAACCGTCAACAGGTCGCCGTCGCCCGGTCCCGCCCCCACGAGGTACACCGTCACGAGCACTCGACTCGGTTGACAAAATCCCCGAACGATTCATCGAGCACACCCTCAGCATTCCAGCGATCGAACAGGGGTCCAAGAATGTCGGGGATGGCTTCTAAGGAGACCTTCTCTCGATAGAGCGACGCCAGACGATCGCCTCGCGTTCCCCCGCCGAGGTAGAGGTCGTAGGTCGACTTCGTTCGTCCGACGACCCCGACCTCGGCGATGGCCGGGCGCGCGCAGCCATTGGGTCATCCCGTCATTCGCAACTGCACAGGTCGGCGCGCCATTTGGCGATGCGCCAGCGCCTCTTCGAGACCGGCCACGAGTTCGGGCAAGCGACGCTCAGACTCGGTGAGGGCTTGTGCACAGGTCGGCAAAGCCGGACAGGCCAAGGCGTGACGTTCCACGTTACCGAGTTCGGCGTCCAGGCGAACACGGTGCTCTCGAAGGAGTTTGTCAATGACCTCGCGATCGGTGTCATGCACGCCACTCACCATGAGGTCTTGTTGGGGCGTAATAAAGAACGTGACCGCGTGAGCGGTGGCGATGAGTCGAAGCGCTTGACGCAGGGTGGCCCCGCCCTCGACGTCCTTGACCCGTCCGGCGCCGACGCGAATTCCCACCTGCCACGTCCCATCGTCCAGTTGACGCCACCCCAGGTGATCGTCCGCGTCAAAATCGCCTGGTACGTCGAGGGGCGCGCGAAGCGTTCGACCGAGACGGGACTCGACCTCTCCGCGAAAGGCCGCCAAACCGTGATCGGCGATCAAGTACTTCATGCGAGCGCGCCTGCGGTCAGTGCGATCGCCCAGGTCACGATAGGTCGCGATAACCGCCGCGATGACCTCTTCCACTTCGTCGTAGCTCACGAACGTCAGCGGTTGGGCGAGGTGCGCGAACGTGTCGGCGTTGGCGTAGGAACGCCCGAGTCCACCGCCAACGAGCAGCGTGAAACCGGCGCCGACCTCAGGGTGATTCCCCGGGATGAGTCCCACGTCCTGTGCGAAGACGTCCACGCAGTTCTCTCGCGGGTGCGCCACGGCAATCTTGAACTTTCGCGGCAGGTAGGTTTCGCCGTAGAACGGCCGCTCCTCAAACGCCTCGCGCGAGACCGCTTTCTCCCCGTTCACGAAGATCTCCCAATGGGCCTCTGAAGTCGATCGGAACGTTTCTCGAAGCTGACCGGCGATACCCTCGAGGCGGCCATGGCCGTTCTCCAACTGCAACGTCGGGCACGTCACCACGTTCCTCACCACGTCGCCGCACCCACCAAATGAACTCAGGAACTGACGGTCCAACGAACGGGCTAAATCACGAAGGTCACCCTTTACCACTCCGTGAAACTGCACGGCCTGACGGGTCGTTAGCCGTATCGATCCGTCGGCGATCGACGAGGAAATGTCGTCGAGGGCGAGCCACTGCTCTGAGGAGAGCCGCCCGCCGGGTACGACGACGCGAATCATGAAGATGTAGTCGACCGCTTGACCAGCGAGGGTGCGCTCGCGACGCACGTCTCGATTGTCTTGGGCGTAAATGCCGTGAAACTTGAGCAGCTGTTCGCTGTCACTGGTGACGTTAGGGCGCTCGTTGGTGAGGTCGCTATTGAGATCGCCGCGCAAGTAGTTGCTCGCGCGCTTGACGGCCTCCACACCAGACTCGGTACTCGTCTCCGTGGTCACCGCACCGCCCTGCTCTGGTCTGCTTGAATCATGACAATTCTTATCAAGTAAGTAAGGTATAAGCAAGGGTGAGATATAAAAGTTTTCGCCAAGGGATTACCCCTGATCAAAGGGGAGGTAAGAGCAAGCGCACGCCGTGAGACGTATTTATGACGAACGCACAGCCCGAGGAGTTCCGCCCAGCCACAGAGCGGGGAGCGAGCCTTCAATGGCCGTAGCGATAGCCACGTAGCCGGCGTCGTTGGGATGGATATTTGGTCCGAGTGGCGCCGGTTGACACATCCACGTCAGGGCGCAGGTGTTGGCCACGTTCTCGGGCACTCGACCGACGCCCACCACGTTCACTAGTCCCACGTCACGGCTCTCAAAGACATTGCCGACCATCGCCAATGGAATTCCGGCGATTGAGTACGCGCTTTGAAGCGTTGCATTCAATCGACCAACTTCGTGGTTGCTATTGGCCGAAATTAGCTTTCCCGCCGAGCCCAAGAGGGAGTCCGCCAAGAACGGGTCGTAATGTCCAAGACCGACGAAACTGACATTGGGCCCCGCCACACTTTTTAGACCCTCAATGATCGTCGGCATCTCTTGTTGCACTTGGCTCAGTTGATGGTTGACGCACGGCTGATCGAACGTTTGGTGCCCGAGGCAGGGCCGAAGATCGTTGAATCCGAGGTCAATGGTCACCAGTCCCGCTTGGTCCGAGTGCGTCATTAGGAACGACATCGCCTCGCCGAGTTGCGTTTCGCCCGACACGTAACAGTGGTCGCCACCGCTGACCATCGAGGCGGTGGTCTCGCCTGGGCAGCCCAACTGGGTTAGCTGCAGCGCCACTCCGCGAGCTGCTTCGAACGACACGAGTTCATTGGCGTACCCATCGACAGAAGCTTGACCTCCCGGAGCGACCAGCGTGGGCTGAACCCCAATCGACGCAGAACCGCCGAGGTCGAGGTAGAAAGTCGGAGGCGTTGAGTCGGCGCCAGCCGCACTCGAATTGACGACACCAAAGAGGGCGAGGAGCGCGACGCTCAAGGAGATGATGGTCGCCTTCAAGACGTTTGCACGGCCGCTGGTACGCCTCTCTCCTCTCATTACCCTGGCTCAATCCTTTCTCACTTAGTGACGGACGCCCTTGCGGCAGTTCCGTGTCATCGGGTGATGCTTGGCCAACGACGTCATTACGTGCGCTCGAAGGAAAACTCGTTCCTTTAAGGTACCGTGGCATTTGATTTCACGGGCCTCGCCCCTGCTAGTTCTGAACGGGGTTTTAGTGATCGACGACGTTGGAGTCGTGTGAACAAGCGGCATTCGTCTCGCACCGACAAAAAGCGTCACGCAATCTTCATGCGTTTCTTCGTGGCGAAACTGAGACGTCGTGGCGATTGGGGCGTAGAGCGCCTTCGCCACAGCGCCAACATGCGGCTCCGCGATGAAACATTGCTCTCGCGCGATGACGGACGCCGCCTAAGGAACCACACTCGTGTGAAGAGCCACGACGCGATTGCCAGTGGTCGCCAGCATGAGCGCGTCACCGACGCTCGGAGTAGGAAAGTGGTTGGCCGCCACGCCCAGCGAGAACTCTTGGCGCACCGTGCCCGATGACGGATTGAGTCCGTACAGCACGCCGTTTTGGCCAATTGTCCACACCAGGCCCGCGGCGACGATCGGCGGGCCACCGCCCACGCTCGCACTCCAGAGAACCGTGAGCGACGGTGGCGACGCCGTCACGCGAATGGCCACCGTACCGCTGCCACACGGCAGATAGACGGTGGTGCCCACAACGGCGGTGCCCCCGTCGATGTCATTCGAGCAGACCCCCGAGAGGCTCGCCTCCTGCTGACCGATACCGCCTAAGTGGGCGCCGTTTAACAGGTACACGTTCGGTGACTTACCGGCCTGTACGACTTGGCCGTCGGCGAGCAACGCCGGCGACGCCGACATGTCAGCGTCACTCGCGTTGTCCTGGGCCCAGTTGGCGGGTGCGAAGTACTGCTCAAGTTGAAGCGACGGCGATATCTCGAGCACCGAGTCGCTTCGGTCGTAGGGCTGGCCCGAGGTGGTAACCGAGCCGTTGCCGGCGCTGACCCAGATGTTGCCCTTCGCGTCAATAATGGGCGCGGCCCCGCCCATCCAGATCGCACCCTGACTGTCACCGGGGTTCGCGTCGACGGTGAAAAACGTCGCCCTCGAACCTGTTTCGGCGACCGCCGCGACACGACCGCGGTAACGACCACAGTCGCCGTAGTTGCCGCCCATGCCGAACACCACTCGGCCAGCGTCCAAGGTAAGTCCCGTGCGCTGTAAGAGCGCGGCGGGGTCAGCGCCGGCCGGATCAACGCTCACCCGTACTTTGACGGCGCCCGACGTGGTGTTCAGGCCGACGAGCTCGTGTGCTGGCGTGCCCCGCACCATTTGATCGGCCACGACGAAGATCGTTTGTCTCGAAGCATCGATCACCGGAGTGCCAGTGATGCCCACGCTCGGCGAGATATTGCCGCACGGAAGGGCCGAGGAGGGAACGGCGCGGCCCACGTGCCGCGACCACGTCACCGCGCCATTCAGTGCTGAGAGTGCGTAGACCATGTCGTCTTCGGTCCCGACGTAGACGTGACCCGCGTAGACCAAAGGCTCACCGTACAGTTGGCCCTGGAGAGCCGGCGAGATCCACGCTCGCTTGGAGGTATTGACCGCCCGTAACACCGTCGAGACACCGGTGCCCCGTGCGTTAGCGTGATAGACCGTCCAAGAACTCGTGCGGTTCGCGGTCACCGAACTCGCGCCGCTCAAGCCAACTCCGGCCGTCCCAATCAGCGCCGACGCCACGAGCATCGCGAACAGTGACCACCAGTGGCGTTGGCTCCCTCCAAGACGATTCATGATCAGGTCAGTTCGCCGATGCGAATTCGCACACCCATGCGCGCCATTCTGCCCTATTCGGCGTAGAGAATAATCGCGTCCTCATGTAACTCAAGAAGCCCGAAGGACGAGTCGACTCCAAGGAGCCCGACAATTGTGCGAGGACGTCGACCGCGACGAGCTGGAGGCTCAATTCACTTCATCAAGCCCACGTTCGCACCGACTTTCGTAATTGATCGGTGGCGGACTAGATTTTTTTCATGCTCTCGCACTACCACGCGGATATCAACCCAGATGACGACAACAACTCGCACGTCGTAATGCTTCGGATGATTGGCTTTAACAAGCGTGTGCTCGAAGCGGGTTGTGCTTCAGGTCACGTGAGTGAGATGCTTCACGCCCAGGGGTGCAGCGTAGTCGGCGTCGAAATTGACTCGACGGTGGTGCAACCGGCGATGCAGTGGCTCGAACGGGTGATCATCGGGAATTTTGACGATAACAAGTTGTGGATCGACCTTGAGGGTGAATTCTTCGACGCCATACTTTTCGGCGACGTCTTAGAACACTTGAAAGATCCGCTGATAGCGCTGCGCGAATCCGCGAAACATCTTCGTCCCTCTGGGATGGTCGTCATTTCGGTGCCCAACATCGCCCACGCGGACGTCAAGCTCGCGTTAATTAAGGGAACCTTCCCCTACGGAGATACCGGGCTACTCGATAGAACGCACATTTACTTCTTCACCAAGGAGGGACTGTTGGATCTGGTGAAAGAGGCCGGGTTGGTAACGACTGAAATATGTCGAGTCACGATCCCGGTCTTTAGCACCGAAATCGGCGTCCAACGGAGCGACGTCAACGACGAGGTCTTAGAAGCAATTCTGAAAGACCGTGAATCCGAGACGTATCAATTCGTCATCAAGGCCGTTCGAGACGACGGCGCGAGGTCCCTCCAAGGACTGTCCACGCAACTCGTCGAACTCACTGACCAACTCCACGACGAGACACGACGCTTTGAAGCACTACGAACCACGTACGAGGATCTCACAATTGAATTACAAACTCTGGAAACTCTCCATAAAGCCGACCAGCTTGATCTAGCGCGCTTGCGTCATCAGACCGACCTTGTAAAACGATTCATTCCGGGGCCAGTGCTCAATTTCTTTCGAAGGAGAATCAACGAGCAGTAGCGGCGACATCCTGAAACTACGTTCATGACCGGAGCGCCTGGCAAGGCATCGCTCAAGGTCCGAACGACAGGTGAGGACCACCACAGATGTGGATGCCGAGGAAGCACTCCGAAACCTCGGGGCCTTGGGCGTGAGTGCCGGTGCTTGCTCGGACCCCCCATGGGAGATTGAAATGCGGATTTTGCTTGCGGCGATGCGAAGTGCAAAGGGCGACCTCAAACTTAATCTCACGAATCATCTGAAAAAACTCGATGACGCGTCTTCGAAAGGCTGTGAACTGGTCCTCTTTCCAGAGATGTCCCTCACCGGATCCGTAGATCCTCTTAGGAATCCCGAGCGACTGATCTCGCTAGAAGATTCCAATATCGCCACTGTCATAGCGGCAACCAAGGAGTCGGGCGTCGCGGCCGCCTTTGGTCTCGCCGAGGTCGCAATTAGTGGCGACGCCTTCATCACTCAGATGGTGGCGAGCGAGGGTCAACGAATAGGCGTTCAACGGAAGCGTCATCTCGGCGAGGGCGAAGAACACTTCTCCCCCAGCGCGGATTCTGCGGTCTTTGATGTTGGGCGCCACAAGATCGGTATTGCCATCTGCGCCGAGGCGGGCTTTGACGCGCCGTTCGATGATGCCTGGAACGCTGGAGCCAACCTCGTGCTCTTCCCCGCCGCCCCCGGTCTCTACGGTCGACGAATCGACGAGGCGTCCTGGAGGAGCGGCTTCGCCTGGTGGGAGCAGTCGAGTTTGGGCGACGCTTGTCGCCACGCGACGCGCTTAGGGCTCTGGATAGCACTGGCCGGCCAGGCTGGATCGACTTTGGACGAAGACTTCCCCGGCTTTGCCGCACTGGTCAACCCCGAAGGTGCCGTCGTGGAACGCCTGCCCGACTGGCGCGAGGGCGATCTCATCGTCGACGTGCCTCTTTGATCGCTCAACGAGGTTGCGCTTACGCAGTAGAGGTTTTACGATATTCGCACGCGCGACGGATCGTTTCCGCCTCGAGGAGAGAAGGGCTTCCATGACCAACTTCACCCCTAGATTCAAGGGGCGCCATGCCTGTTGAAGGCGAATACGAGCCAAGCCCCGCGCAATGGGTTCGCGACCAAGTGGCTGAGTACGAGAGTTCTGGCGGCACGCGGGCCAATACGTTGCGCGACACCGGTCGACCTATTGTCATTTTCACCACGCGCGGCCAGCGAAGCGGAAAAGTGAGAAAGACGCCAGTCATGCGAGTAGAACACGATGGCGAATACGCGCTCGTGGCGTCCAAGGGCGGCGCGCCCGAGAATCCGCTGTGGTACTACAACCTCGTCGCTTACCCAGATGAGGTAATGCTGCAAGACGGGCCTGAACCCTTCGACGTCACGGTCAGGCAGATCAGCGGTGACGAGCGCGCCACGTGGTGGGAACGTGCGGTACAGGCCTTTCCGCCTTACGCCGAGTACCAAGTGAAGACGACACGCGACATCCCCGTCTTCGTCGCCAGTCGCAAGTAATCGAGGCATGACACGGGCGCGATCCCGAGGGTGAATGAGTCCTTCGCTACTTGCCGCGCAGTTCATAAGTAGCGAGCACGACTAAGAACATGACGAAAATGTTGGCTACGACAGCCACGGCGAGTGGATAACGCCATGAACTCTCGCCGGCCAGAACAACGGCGAGGCATATGAGTGTGATGCCCGCCGTAACGAACGACGTGATGCGAAGGAAGCGCCACGTCGGATCGGACCAGTGCGAGAACGACTTCACGCGAACTCCTCCGCGAATCATTAGTGGGTACTGATTACCTTACGGCTCGGCGCCGCGCTTTTCGTGTGGGATTGTGTCGAGAAAGTCAATGGACCCCTTACACTGTGCCCCGACGATAAAAGGGGTCGATGGCCATGGTTAACCGTTTGCACGTACTGGCGGATTCTGTGCGCCACCTTAAGGAAGTGGCTTCTCGCATTGACCCGGCCAAATACACTTCTCCCGCGTACCCGAGCGATTGGACCATAGCTGACACCTTTTCGCACCTCGGCTCAGGTGCCGTCATCGGTGAACGCCGTTTCGAAGATTCAATCGCCAACCGCGAGAGCGATCCAGCCTTCAACGCCTCGGTGTGGGACGAGTGGAACGCCAAGGATCCAAAGACCCAGGTGAAGGACTGTCTCGTGAGTGACGCCGCCATCCAATCCTCTCTCGAAATGGCGACCGACGAACAGCGCCGGACCTTTCACTTCATGATGGGACCTTTCTCGTTCGACTTCGATGGCCTGGTCGGGCTACGTCTCGGTGAACACGTACTCCACACCTGGGACATCGAGGTCGCGATTGACCCCCTCGCGACACTTCCCAACGGCGCCGCCAACGCGATCCTCGACGGCGTGCAATTCATCGTTGCGCGAGCCGCCAAGCCCACAGGCGTGGCCAGGGAGGTGACCCTGCGAACAGTCGACCCGGTTCGCGACTTCACGCTGGTTCTTGACATCGACACTGTTGATCTCGTCGAAGCTCGTCACGAGGGTTCGGTGGACCTCGAAATCCCCGCCGAAGCGTTAGTCCGACTGATCTACGGGCGCCTTGATAAGAAGCACTCCCCCGCTTCGGCGAGCGGAAACGTCGCTGACTTTCTTCGCCCCATCTTTCCCGGCATCTGAGCAGACGGGACAGTACACGGTCATCGGACCGGTGGTGAGCGAATCCACGACCGAGGGAGTATGAGGTTGGAGCAAACGGTCGGCGCTGTCTGGTGGCGTCGGATCCATCCGAAAATCGGTCGGCCCCTTGACCGGAGGTGTCGAATTAGTTCAGTGACGTCGGTTGGGTATATGGGATGAAGCGTGAGATTTTCGGGGCGATTAGTTGAGCAGTGCTTTCATTAAAGGCGCAACATGATTGTGGATGAGCGAAAAGATGGTGGCTGAGGTATTCGGCGGCATAATGGCCCCATGACGGCTTCTTCGAAATTTGAGCAGCTGCTCGCTGAGGGGAATTCAGAGCCCACGGAGGGCTGGGACTTCTCTTGGTTCAAAGACAGAGCGACCGAAGAGCGCCCTTCATGGAAGTATTCCCAAGCCTTGTGCCAACGAGTCGCCAGAGCGGACGCAGTCTTTGATGTCCAGACCGGCGGAGGTGAGCGCCTCGCTGAAATACTTTCTCAGCTTCCCACTAATCCTCGGGTCATCGTCGCCTCCGAGTCTTGGAGTGACAACGTAAAAATCGCGAAGCAAAATCTACACCGTTTTGATGTTTCGATTGTTGAAATTGAGGACAAGTCGGATTTCCCGTTCCCGGACGAGAGCTTCGACCTTGTATCTAGCCGCCATCCAACCCTTACCTTGTGGACAGAAATCGCGAGAGTCTTGCAACCCGGGGGAACGTACTTCTCTCAGCAGGTCGGAAAGGGAACAAACAGCGAACTTACGAATTTCATGATGGGCCCACAACCGGTTTCAGATTCTCGAAGTGCACGTCGTGCAGCCGCGATTGCCTCATCAGTCGGACTGAACGTAATCGATATGAGAGAGGAGTCGTTACCCGTTGTCTTCTTCGACGTTGGTGCCGTTGTCTACTTTCTACGAAAGGTCATATGGACCGTTCCAGATTTCACTGTCGAGAAATATAAAAAGCGTCTTTTTGAGATGCACAAGCACATCGAAAAAGATGGCGGTTTTCTCTCTCATTCACAGCGTTTCCTCATTGAAGCGAAGAAACGCAATTCGACCTAGGGAGCAAAATGTTGGACTGGTCCGGTGACGTCGGATTGGCCTGAAAATGTCTGAAGGCTTTGTCCGGTGGTGTCGATTTGGTATGTGGATGAAACGTGGAATCTCTCGTCGAGAAGTTCGATAATTTGAGAAGGTGCCAAAATCGGACGCACTGTTCAATCAAGTAGTGGTCCTTGCTGACGGCAGATCGCTCGGCTACGCCGAATATGGCAAACCGGATCAACCTCCTTTGTTCCTCTTCCATGGGCTTCCCGGTTCGCGGCTTGACGTACCAGAAATGTGGAGCGAGACACCGTCCAATGTAAGGATTATTGCTCCCGATCGGCCAGGAGTGGGACTGTCCACTTTCCAACCGCAACGACGCCTCACCGACTGGTCGCACGACGTACGACAGTTAGCAGATTCACTCGGCATCGAGCGTTTTCTGGTAGCGGGATTTTCTGGAGGCGGACCACATGCATTGGCCGTCGCCCATGGCCTTTCAAATCGCGTGATTGCCGCGGCGAGCATAAGCGGCGCCGGAATGTTCACTAGTCCCGATGATCGTAAGGGCATGAATTCTCTAAACCGGCTGATATTCGCGGTGGCCCGAATGATGCCCGCCGTCCTGTGGTTGATAGCCGCACCACACGCCCGACAGGTCAAGCGCAATCCGACGAAAGTAATCGATAAGGCTGCACAAGATAAGCATGTGCCAATCGCTGACCGAGAGGTTCTGTTAGATCCGCGAACGCGCGAGAAGATGATTGACGCTGGTCCGGAAATGTTCCGCCAAGGCGTCCGCGGATTCATTCAGGAAGCTCATCTCGCAGCTACTCCATGGGATTTCGATCCCAGTGCAATCAAACCTCCTGTGAGCTTCTGGCATGGGGAGATGGACACCAATGTTCCTATCCAATCAATAAAACTCCTCGCCGGAAGAATTGCTGGAAGCCGTGTGACCATCTTTCCTGGCGAAGGCCACTTGATAGTTCCACGGCACTGGAACGAAATCGTCGAAGAACTTTTGTCCTTCCAAGAGCACCATTTGTAAGAGGGCCGGTGGTGTCGTACTGGTACGTGGGTTGAAGCGTGGGACTTATAGACAGCATTCAACGCATGGGTTCGTGTCGGCGAGTCGAAGTACGCAGTGTCCGAAAGGGGAGTTTCGCCTTAGAGTCCCCAGCGAGTTCAGGTCCTCGTCATCAAATGCTTTCGATGATCTTCTGTAACATCGGTCGTCTATCGAGCATCCAGGCGGCGCTTCGAGCCCGCCACGTCACGGCCCAAAGAACTGGATAACCGCTGGGACTCGGACTGGTGGTGTCGGGCACGACGTTGAAGTCGATAGCTTCCTCGCGAGCGCTCCACACTGCCAGATGAATCATTCGGTCGACGAAACCCACCCGGTCCGAGTAGTCAAGGCCGTAACCATCCAGGATCAACCTTGCCTGTAACGCTCGTTGCTCTACGTCGGGAAGGTCGTTCATTTCAGCGATGTCTTCGTCGTAGAGTTGTGCGTTTTGCCACGCAACGTGAGCCAGTTCCCACACCGGATCCAACGGTCCCGCGCGATCCCAGTCGATGAACGCGACTGGACGCCCGTCCATTGCCAGAATGTTCCACGGGCCCAGGTCACCATGTCCAATCACTGATCTCTGCCCAATCATCTCTCGCATAAACCACGGGTGCCAGTAGGCGTCCGCCGGAGGTGTCCACTTCGAAGCCACGGTGTGAAGTTTGTGGAGAAGTTCGCCAATCTCATAGGTCGCCTCATTGGACCATGCGAATGGCTGAGGACTCTCTCCTTCGATGTACTCAAGCATCTCGCGACCGTCGGGAGCAAAGCCGTCACCGATAGGTCGAGGAGATCCCGAAAAACCCACACTGTCAAGAAACCCGAGAAGATTGAGGACGGTTTTGCTTTGAGGCTTTGGCGATCGGTAGACGACGTTGCCAACTCTTGTGACCTGCGTTGTCGCTCCTCCATCGAGAATTATTTCTTCGTCGTTCACTATCTAATCGTTTCACATTCATTCATTGAGAAATGAATATTGCCGGCCAAACACCAGAAATGCAATCTCCCACGCCAACCTCGAGTGCGGACCCTATATCACGGCAAGGTAATCAGCAATATGAGTGTCAGATCATAGGGCCGGCGGGGATCGAACCCACAACCGAGGCATTATGAGGTGGATGTTTTGGTCGGAATGGTCCGGTGGCGTCGCATTCATCCGAAATTGAAAGAAGACGTGTCCAATGGCGTCGGATTCGTCCGGTGGCGTCGGTTGGTATGTGAGATGAAATGTGGGATTTTCGCCATTGTCAGCTCGACGTGGACGGAACGTTGGTGTTCTGAGCAGCAACGATTCTCCACTGGACTCCTCGACGTTCGAAAACGAAAGTTATGAGCGTCGGGCGCCCGGCACGACCGCAATCAACAACGTGAACGCGAGCACAACAATGGCCTTGTGAACATCAGCGCCTAACCTCATGGTGGTACGAGAAGGTCGAGCCTCCCCGACTTTGACGTAGGTGCTCAGATCGCCGGACGCGACCCGCTCACTGAGGCGCTCGAAGCATAAATAACCCCGCGTGACAGAGGCCGCGATGATAACTTGGGAGCCTCATGAACGATGCCCCAGCGGGAGACGCTGCGGAGGGCGACTCCGCTGCGCGAGGTCCGAGCGACTCGGTTGAAGTCGGCGTCGCTGCAATACGGCCAGCTAACCCGGCGGCAAAGTTGTTGTCACTTACCCAGGGCTACATCGTGACCCAAGCGGTAGCCGCGGTGGCTGAACTCAAGATCGCCGATCTCTTAGCCGGCGGACCCAGGCCCGTGGGCGATCTTGCGAAGGACTCGGGTGCGGATCCCGACGCGCTCCGCCGAATACTCCGCGCGCTTGCCTCGCTCGGTGTCTTCGATGAGCACGAGGGAGACTGCTTCGCTCTAACGCCCGTCGGCGAGTTGTTGAGATCTGACACAAGCAGTTCGCTCCGAGCACACTCCTTGATGTCGGCGGGAGTCCAGTACCGAGTGTTTCAGAGCATCCTTCACTCGGTGCGCACCGGAGCCCCGGCTTTCGATCATCTCTTCGACAAGCACCATTTCGAGTGGCTGGCAGAAGAACCGACTGAGGCAGAGCAGTTCGACCGAGCCATGGCCGGCAGCGCCGCCCGTCGGGTGCCCCTCCTGCTCGACTACGACTGGTCTTTGGTGACCACCGTCGTCGATGTGGGAGGGGGCAACGGGGCGCTCCTCACGGCGCTGCTGACCCGGAACCCAAACTTGCGCGGGACTCTCTTTGATCTGCCCTATACGTTGGACCGAGCCCTCGCACAGTTCGCCGCCGCCGGTCTGGCCCATCGGACCGACGCAGTAGGTGGCGACTTCTTTGACGCCGTCCCGCCGGGCGCCGATCGCTACGTGCTCTCGAAGATATTGCACGACTGGAACGACGAGGACGCTGTCCGAATACTTCGGAGCTGTCGTCGTGCCATTCGCGAAAACGGTAAACTGCTCGTGCTTGAATGGGTCGTTCCCGAGGCCAACGAACCACACCCCGCTTGGCTCATCGACCTGGTCATGCTGGTGATGAACGGTGGGCGGGAGCGGACTTCTCGCCAGTGGCGTGAACTGCTCGCTGCGGGAGGTTTCAGGCTGTCTGACATCAAGGAGTCACCTAGTTCGAGCCTGCTTGAGGCAGAACCGAACTGACGTCACCGCCTGACAACGCGTTGCGTCAAGTTCAAGGTGCGGGCATTTAATTGAGACCTCTAGACATCAAGACTTCTGGATGGTCGTCGTTCTGTTGCGCCCGTCGCCCTTGACGGCCCCTCTCGATCGCGTAAAGCCTTTGTAATACTGGTAGGGCCGGTGGGGATCGAACCCACGACCGAGGGATTATGAAGCGGCTGTATTCGGTCGGAATGGTCCGGTGGTGTCGGTTTGGTATGTGGGATGAAATGTGAGATTTCCCACTTTAAGTTTGCCAAGCAACGTTCCTAATTGAATCGACGGTGAATTAGTTGGCGTAACCTCACTTCGTCCGTGGCTAAGAATCAAACAGCCTCATCAATGAATGTCAACGAACTTGACGCGCTTTACGAGGATGACTTCGCTGTCGACCCAATGGAGAGTTCTTCGGCGACTCGTCGTTCGAGGGGGAATATCATGATGGTCAATGACAAAGAATTACTTTGACAAGCGAATAGCAAAAGGGTACGACGCCAAGTGGGCAAACCTGGCGGAGCCAGCGGTCGTTGATCCGGCCGTTGACTTTCTCGCTGATCTGGCAGGTTCCGGCAGCGCCCTTGAATTGGGTATCGGCACCGGTCGTATCGCGTTACCTCTGAGCCAACGTCGTGTTCGCGTACATGGGATTGAACTGTCTCCGGACATGGTCGAGCAGTTCCAATTGAAACCTGGCGCAGACAACATCAATGTCACCATTGGCGACTTCGCCACGACCAAGGTCGCGGGATCGTTCGAGCTCGCTTATCTCGTTCGCAATACCATTACCAACCTCACAACACAAGCCGCACAAGTTGAGTGCTTTCTCAATGTTGCAGCTCACCTGAAGCCCGGCGGCTATTTCGTTATCGAGGTTTACATACCGGAACTTCAGCGCCTTCCACCTGGTGAAACCATTCACGCCTTCGACGTGACCGAAACCCATCTTGGTTTCGAAGAATACGACGTCGCAACGCAAATCGCACACTCTCATCACTACTGGGTAACCGACGGTCGCCTCGAGACTTTTTCAGCGCCGTTTCGGTACGTATGGCCGTCCGAATTGGATTTGATGGCGCGGATAGCGGGCATGACCTTGCACGAGCGCTGGAGTGACTGGAACCGCGAGCCATTCACAAGTGAAAGCCGAAGTCACGTTTCAATCTGGAAGAAAATGACCTAGCGGCTAGGTCTCAAACAGGTCCTGATCCCGTGTAAAGCAGGTGGCGAACCACCTAATACGTGGGCCACTTTCTTCGGACCAAAACCACTTAGTTAGGCCGGTGGGGATCGAATCCACGACCGAGGGATTATGAGGTGGGAGCAAACGGTCGGTTTAGTGTATTGGGGTCGGATTGGTCCGAGAGTTGCCGGGCACTTCGTCCGGTGGTGTCGGTTTGGTCTGGTGGCGTCGGTTTGGTATGTGGGATGAAACGTGGGATTTCCAACCGGCTACCGTGACGACTAAACGCAAGAAATAGTGAGGCGATTTACGTGGACTCCGTTTCTAGGCTGGCCCCGACTCCTGAAGTACCTAAGTCGAATACCCTTTGGATATGCCTCGTCTACAAGGGAAGATTGCGTTAGTTACTGGAGCAAGTAGAGGCGCCGGAAGAGGGATTGCGACCGAGCTCGGCATGGAAGGCGCGACCGTCTACGTTACGGGTCGAAGCACGCGCGGACATGCTGCAGTTACAGAATTTCCCCACTCGGTGGAGGACACTGCCGATGAGGTATCCGCAGTTGGTGGTCGAGGAATTGCAGTTGTCTGCGATCACACTAACGACAGTCAGGTGCGCTCACTGTTCGATCAGATCCGAAATGAAGCTGGAAACCTCGACGTGCTCGTGGCGAACGCATGGGGCGGCTACATGCCTTACTCGGAACACAACGAATGGTTCTCGCAATCATTCTCGGAACAGTCGATGGATCGTTGGGACGGAATGTTCACCTCAGGACTGCGCTCCCACTTCTCCTCATGCCTTTATGGTCTTCCACTACTTCAAGAATCGGGACACGGACTTGCAGTACTAACGACGTTCACCCGCGGACGACGTTACCTAGGCAATGCCTTTTACGACGTCGCGAAGAATGCCGTGTGCCGACTTGTGTCAGCGCTAGCCGATGAGACAAAGGACTCCGATGTGGCCATCGTGGGAGTATCTCCTGGCTGGATGGCAGTGGAGCGAATGTCCGGACTTTCTGAGAGGCAACAAGCGGAGATGGAGTCGGTGACTTACATTGGTCGCGCCGTAACAGCTCTCGCAAGTGACCCATCAGTCTCAAGAAGATCCGGGCAAACCTTGGCGGTTGGAGATCTCGCTCGAATCTATGGCTTCTCCGACGTTGACGGACGACAGCCGACGCCTTACGTAATTGAGTATTAACCATCGCTCGGGGCCCGATCGAAAAATTGCCGAGAATTTTCCGATGCTGGATCAATACATCTGGCACGAAGTACTTTGCTGCGAAGCACGATTTCCTCGTCCGAATTTCTCTCGGTTTAGTAAGGCCGGTGGGGATCGAACCCACGACCGAGGGATTATGAGGTGGAAGCAAATGGTCGGAATGGTCCGGTGAGATCGGATCCATCCGGAATAGAAAGAAAACTTGTCCGGTGGTGTCGGATTCGTCCGGTGGTGTCGGTTTGGTAACGGGATGAACGGTGGGATTTCGAAGGCTCCCATTGGCATGGCCTGGTGATGCCGCGCAGGGGTCTCAACTTTCTTGGCGTGTTCAAGATCAGAACGAACTTCGCACCTCGTCCAACATATCGACAAGTCCAAGTTCATGATCTAGAGTCTGGTGAACCTCGGTGTTCTCGTCTCCGACGGTGGAGAACTTCGGATTCGCCGATAATTTCCGGGAAGTGATTACATAATGTTTCGAGGTTTTTTCAGTTCAATCATCTCATTCGTCTATCTCGTTGTCGGCGTGATAATTGCAAACTCCCACAAGTATTTTGCCCACGTCGCCAATCTCAAGGCCGTTCTGTCAGCGGCACTGGCTGTCATCTTGTGGCCACTCCTCCTTTTTGGCGTTAATCTTCACATTCGATGAAGCGATTTCATACCTTTGGAAACAGAGTCGTCCTTTAGGACCGGGTCATTCGAGAAGCTTGGTTCGAACGGGGCCACCTCTACGAGTCGACTTCAATTTCTGTCCAGCGATCGTTAGAGTTCAGAACTATGACTCGATATTGGATAGCCGCTGATCTTCTCGTCGTACTGCTCTTTGTTGGCATCGGTCGATCTACCCACCACCACGTTGTCGACCTCGTCGGCATGATATCGACAACGTGGCCTTTTGCGGTCGGTCTCACGATCGGCTGGCTCATCGTGCTCTTGCGTCACCAGCGCCTCGTCTCGCTCGGCGCAGGCGTGGAGGTATGGCTTGCAACGGTCGCACTAGGGATGATCGTGCGCGTAATCGCGGGTCAAGGCACGGCGCTCGCTTTCATCTTCGTTGCCTTGGGATTCTTAGGCACACTCATGCTGGGACTTCGCCTTGTACACACGGCGCTGACTCGTAGCAACGGCGTCATCAGAGCCCCCTCGGCGTCGAAGCCAAAAGAAAACGGAGGGAACTTTGTGTGAGTGGTCATCATCGGGTGCGCACTGTGAAGTAGGGCCGGTGGGGATCGAACCCACGACCGAGGGATTATGAGAGGGCTGCAAATAGTTCATCAGGTCCATTACGTCCTCCCAGTGTGCTCAGGTCCCCGAGAAAGTCCACAAAATGGTGTGGACGTCCATTAAGTCCAAGTATTGGAGTAGCAAGGGAGTAGCAGCTTCTGGCTCGCTTTACTCAGATTGTGACGATGATGCCGTCAAATCCTAGAGTCGCGTTTGAAGGCCACCCTCGATCGGTAGTTACCAAGACATTGGCTTCCAAGTTGATAGCGGTAGCCACGACCAAAGCGTCGGGCAACTTAAGCCGTTGTCCGTGTCCGGCGCGAATCTGTGCGGCAATGATTGCTATTTCGACATCGAGTTTGGCGACACCAACGGGAAGTCGATCAATGAATTCTCGCACCGCTTCTAAAGAAGAATCACCATTTCGTGCTGGGGCCACCATTGACTCCGCCAAGGCAGATGCGGGTATCGCTATTTCTCCTCGACGACGCGCACTCTCGAGTTCTCGCGTCGACGCGTCGTGATGAACGTCGCTCTCGTCCAGGAAACCAATGAGCACCCCCGCATCAATGACGGTCAGTCCCATTCGTCGCGAAGTTGGGCAAGCGTCTCGCCGTCGTAGACACCCGTTAGGGAACCCGCATAAAGCTCCAGGATGTCTGTTTCGCGTTCGAGTACCACGCGACCGGGCCCATCAGCTCGGGCCCTCAATCTCTCACCTGCTTCGAGCCCGGCATTGCGCATGGCCTCCTGGGGAATTGTCACCTGATGCTTGGAACTGATCTTCGCCCCTCGATTAACTTTCTTTACTTTCTCCATACTTGTAAAGAATAGTTGCTAAATAGGGGGCAGAGCAGATTTCTCCACTGAATTTGAGTAGCAGAAGAGAAGCAATCCATACTTCTGAAACTGAGTATTTCTCCTGGTAGGGCCGGTGGGGATCGAACCCACGACCGAGGGATCATGAGGTGGATGCAATCGGTCGGAATGGTCCGGTGGTGTCGAAATCATCCAGATTCACGAAAAATCTCGTCCGGCGGTGTCGGATCTGTCCGGCGGTGTCGGTCTGGTATATGGGATGAAACGTGGGATTTTCTGAATGACAATCGTCGCGCGGAGGTGCATTTCGGAGGGCCGAGTCAACAATCTCCCACCAGCCACTGGCGGTTTCCCACGCCCGGGAACGTGCACGAGGTATCAAAATCAAGTACGGCTCAAGAATGATGCATCCAAAGGTTTGGTTCGACGTACGTACCGACATCCGCGACACGGTCAATCACAACGAGGTCAAGCGCATCGGGAACAACGTACGTACCGCTCTCTGGAAAGAGCATTCCGGTCCACTTTTCCCAATCGTCGACAGATCCCGAAATCACCATAGACCTTGCAGCAACTCCTAGAACCACAGCTCCGAGCCGCTCGTGTATCCGAATCCAAGGGTCAACATGCTCGCCATCGGTCCGTCGCCAATTGGCGAACTTCTCCATCGGAGTCAATGGATAGCTCGATTTCAGAGTCGGCCGGACCGGAGCGATGACCGAAGTCAAACCGCCCGCAAAGGCCCGCTGGCGTAATTCTGTCAGGACGAGAGCCGACAACCCATTTCCTTGACAATCGGGTCGAACGGCGGTGGCCATGACGCTGAGAGTGTTCCTAGCAGTTTCATCGTTCAGCGTAATCGATCTGATGAGAGCGCCGTCGTAACCGTCGGGTAGATCGTCGATTGTTTGGTTCCAAGACAAGATCACGCCCCAGCCACCAGCAACGACCCTGTCACCTTCCACAACAGTCACGTCATAGAGAGGGAAACGCTCTTGGACCTGACCGACATATTGGTTCGAGACGGAATCATGAAAGATGAATTCCGGCCACACTGGTCTGAACGCCTCTTCGAACTGATCGTGCAGATCGGGACGATCAACCGTGGTGACAACTTCAAACACTGACATGGGTCGATTATAGAGTGGTGACTTTTCAGCGTTGGCCGAGTAGATGCACCACCGGCACGTATATTCCGTGTGGACGGCAACGACATTGTGGTTCTTCGAACGCGATACCACTACGGGAAATGACTACGAGAAGTGACGCGCAGTAGGGCCGGTGGGGATCGAACCCACGACCGAGGGATTATGAGTGGGGCGCAGTATGTGCACGGGGTAATTCTGCGTCCACCCCGTTCACCTAGATTTTCGTACCGGTCCACTCATGACTCTGTGTGTCCACTGAGTCCACATTTTGGAGTAGCAAAGGAGTAGCAAACCAGGCACCCCGCGACCGTTGTGAAAGATGCACATCCCTTCAGATATGGTACGATAAATGGTACCAAACGAATTAATGACAGGAGAGCCGATGTCGATCACCGCAAGCGAGGCTCGAAAGAACCTGTTTCCTCTGATCCAGCAAGTCAACGATGACCGAGTACCCGTCGAGATTACGTCCAAGAGGGGCGACGCTGTGCTCATCTCTCGTGCCGACTTTGACGCTCTAAATGAAACAGCACACCTCTTGCGCACTCCTGCCAACGCTCGACGTTTGTTGGAGAGCTTGGCTCAAGCCCGATCGGGTCAGTTCGAAGAGCACGAACTCTCTTAATGCGCTTGGTGTTTACTTCCCTCGGCTGGGAAGACTATTGCCACTGGCAGACCAGTGACAAAACGACTTTGAAACGTGTGAATCGACTTCTCAAGGACGTCTTACGCCACCCGACCGAAGGTATTGGTAAACCCGAACCGCTTCGACACGCCATGGAAGGTTGTTGGTCTCGGAGAATCGACGAAGAACACCGACTCGTTTACGTAGTTGAAAACGATGATGTCATCATTCTTCAAGCCCGGTTTCACTATCGATCTTGATTGTGACCATCCACACGACGCAGAGAAACTTCAAGCAGTAGGGCCGGTGGGGATCGAACCCACGACCGAGGGATTATGAGGTGGGAGCGAAGCGTCGGATTAGTCCGGTGGAGTCGGATTCATCCGAGTTTCACTGCAACCTTTGTCCGGTAGTGTCGGATTCGTCCGGTGGTGTCGGTTTGGTATGTGGGATGAAACGTGGGATTTTTGATCTCAATGCAAGAACCTTTCGACATCTACGATCATTGAAATGACGTCGCTTCTCATTGCAACCGGAGGGACCATTGCATGGTCCGAGCAAGAAAGCCGAATGCTCAATGGCCTGGAACTATCCCATGCGGCTGGGCTCAAGTTTGATTCCATAGTCGACGTCAATTCGAAACCCTCGTGGGATTTGAGTCTTTCGGACATGTTCCAAATTGGGGCATCCGTTTGTTCGGCAATTGACGCTGGTCATAGATCAATAGTTGTGACTCATGGAACCGACACAATGGAAGAGACGGCGTGGCTTACAGATTTGATGCTTGGGAACCACCGAAGGATGGCCAACCGGGTGATATTTACCGGTGCGATGAAATTTGCCGACACGAATGAATCGGACGGGATTGAGAATCTCAAGTACGCGTTAGCAAACTCTGAGCAGGCTGAGAAGTTGGATCAAGGCGTACAAGTTGCATTTGCGGGTGAACTATTTGCAGCCCGCTGGGTCAGAAAGATTGATGCCTTTGAGCTCAAAGCATTTTCCGGAGGTGGACGACCGAGTTCAAGCGGTCCACTTCCTCCCGCACCCGACTCAATCGATGTCAACGTAAAGGTCGTGACAACTTCTTCAGTCGCACGGCAATCGATTCCGAGCGATGCGAGCGGGATCGTTCTGGTTGGAACCGGCGCCAGTCACGTCCCGTCCGCCTACTTTGAAGAAATTGAAAGAACCTGGAGCCAAGGAATTCCAGTCGTGATCTCATCACGGAGTAGAGACGTGGCGCGAACGTACAGACCGAACGACGACGTGCTTTGGGCTGGAGATCTCTCTTCCGAAAAGGCCGCGATTGCGCTGATGGCGGCTCTCGGGAAATCGCACATTCTCGCTGACGTCTGCGAGTGGTGGGCCGAACTGATGTCTGAATCCGTCAGGTAATTCAATTTGCCAAGTCATTCAAAATTTCAAGCTGTAGGGCTGGTGGGGATGGAACTCACGACCGAGGAAAGCTAATCCTTTCCAAGAGCAATGTCAATCCCTCGAGTAACCAGATCCTGCCCAACAGCGCCCGAGAGAGCCGCGCCAGCGATACTTATTCCACCCGTTACCGGAGCTAGACCAGCACCGATGAGTCCATTGCTCGTTACCACCATTCCGCCGGCGAGCGCGACGAATGCTCCCTTCAGCTTTTGAATGAACCTTCGATGCTCTGACTCGTCCTCAATGTGGCTCATCGCTGTTTCAAGACTCGCGATCATCTGAGACAGTTGCTCCTCGACCGCCCCGGGCTGCAACGCCTCGTCATTTAATATTCTCGCCAGGCTTGCATCAAGTTCAGTTTGAATTCTGTTGACGGATCCTGGTGATACACCAAGATCTTCTAATAGCCTGCATTCCGCCCGCGCGAATTGTTTCACGAGCGCATCGTCCTGCCGCATAACTTCACGAACGTCTCGTGAGAATTTATCTTCTACCGTGAATGGTTCCCTAGTCCTTACGTCGTCTTGAAGCGCTTGGATGCCTCGAATTGAAGCAAGCGCCGCCATATGGAGCAACTCGGACTTTCGAGCTTTGTCATTCTTTCGGATTTCCACCGAATCAAACTCATCTAGAACCCAATTGACTTGGTTCATCTCGCTGCGAACTTGTTCAAGTATCACTACGTGATTCTCCACCCACACACAAAAGTTGTCAAATATCCGGTCAAGTCAACGTGATCAACCACATTGAGTAGGGCCGGTGGGGATCGAACCCACGACCGGGGGATTATGAGGTGGGAGCGAAGCGTCGGACTGGTCCGGTGATGTCGGATTGGTCCGAATTTCATTGACATCTTGGTCTGGTGATGTCGGATTGGTCCGGTGGTGTCGGTTTGGTATGTGGGATGAAGCGTGAGATTTCGAACACATGCTTTCCAAATTCAGGTCCACAGTTCAACAGAAAAGTGGCACCTTTTTCAACTGAAAGTAAGTCGTTTCCTAATTCGCAATTCTGGCTGAAATATTGGAATTTGGCACAATTCCGCCACACAGTAACGCTACGACACTCACTACCATGGGAGAACAGTGATGCGCATCACCCCAATCAAAATCCTCACCGCGGCGCTGCTCAGCGGTTCGCTGGCCCTGGCTCCCGCCCTGCTGGCTGGTGCCTCCGGGACCACAACCACCATCCCCTCTTCGTTAACCCCCCACATGAAATCGTTCTGCCAGTCAGAAGGGATGTTCTACGCGGCTCCAGCCCAACTCGCCAAGCTGTGGCCCGACGTCACCTCGACACCCACGCCCGCCCAGGCGAATGACATGGTCACTCGCCTCTACACCATGTCCTATCAGGAGTTCGATAGTTTTTCGATCGATGCACCGACCAAGACGCTCAAGGCAGGGCTCCGCGCGGTCGGCGTGGCTAGCCAGAAGCAGTTCGAAGAGGCCACGTTCTTCAACCCAGGCTTCAACGCCACGCACACCGCCGCCGCCGAAGCTGGCTACACCGCCATCATTGAGAAGGAGGCCGCCACCGTGAAGAAGTTCTTCGCATCCCAGGCATCGGTACTCGTGGGGTACTGCCGCAGATTCAACGACACCAGCCTGGTCCAAGCCGACGCCGTCCAGGCGACCTTCTCTGCTCAAGGGGCCATGCACGTCGACAACATCACGACAGTGACGCCCTCGATTCTAAAGAAGGCGGCTAAGCGAGCGCCGCACTACGTAATCTTCGTCTCTTTGACTGGCCACGGCGCCGCCGCAGTAGCCCACTACAGAGTGGCGGCGATCACCGAAATGGTGAACGTGTGTACCACGGTCCCTGTCAAGTCAGGGACTCCTCCCGTTTCCGTTCCCTGTTGATGGTGTGACGGTGAGGCAGTTCTTCACCGACGATGCACGCCCACTTCGGTACACAATTCGCTCGACTTCGGTATAAACCTCTCAGTAGGGCCGGTGGGGATCGAACCCACGACCGAGGGATTATGAGGTGGATGCATTCGGTCGGAATGGTCCGGTGAGGTCGGATTCATCCGGATTTGGAAGAAAACTGGTCCGGTGATGTCGGATTCGTCCGGTGGTGTCGGTTTGGTATGTGGGATGAACCGTGGGATTTCGAAGGCTCCCATTGACATGACCTGGTGATGCAGCGGAGGAGCCTCAACCTTCCTGGTGTGTTCAACATCAGAGCGAACTTCGCACTTCGTCCAACATATCGACAAGTCCAATTCCATGATCTAGAGTTTGGTGACCTTCGGTGCTTCCTTCGCCAACCTCGCGGTCGAATCCAAGATGCCCCAGTGCATCCTCAACTGCGTCGAGCCCAACAAGACACGCGAATCTGAGAGAACTTCCGCTATCTGACATGGTTTCATGGAACACGGTCACCCACTGGTTGACTTCGAAAGCAAGCATTGAGTCCAGCTCTTGTGCGGCAACCCCGTTCCTGGTGCTGTGTACGTGTACTCGATCTCGCCGGGCTGATCTCAGCAGTCACGCGTCACTCGATCGCATCGGCAGATGGCGGCAAGGATAGGATCCCACCGGTAGCGGGCGTCAGGGGCGCTGGCTGAACAGTCTGAGGAGATTGCAGCGATGGTCGCACGCGAGAAAAAGGATCGTCGACGCGGACAGGACGATCAGGAAGTTGGAATAGGCCGCGTCCCGCCCGCGGTGCGACCAGTTATCCTCGCCGGCGCGGTTGGCGCGGCAGTTGCTGGCGCGTCCTGTCCGTTCGTCGTCTGGCAAGCAGCGCCGCTGCTCGGGTGGGTGGCCGCCGCGCTCGTGTACCTGGGCCGGGTTTGGCGGTCGATCGCAGGGCTCGACGCTGGGGCGACGTCGCGCCTGGCCACGCGTGAGGACCCGAGCGTGGCAGTCACGGACCTCATCATTATTGGTGCCGGACTCGCGTGTCTGGGGGCCGTCGGGCTCGTCTTGGTCAAGGCCGCGCACTCCCACGGGGGAACGAAGGCACTCCTAATTGCACTCGGTGTGCTGAGCGTTGCCCTCGCCTTTGCCTGTGTGCACACGGTCTTCACGTTGCGCTACGCGCGGGAGTACTACGGCACGGGCCACGGTGACGGGATCGACTTTCACTCCGACGAGCGGCCGGACTACCTCGACTTCGCCTACGTCGCATTCACCATCGGGCTGACATTCCAGGTCTCCGACACGGACCTCAAGTCGAGACGAATCCGCAGGGTCGCGCTTCGACACGCCCTCGTGTCGTTCCTCTTCGGGGCGATGATCATCGGTCTCACTATCAACATCGTCGCGAGCCTTTTGCACTGAGGCGCCTCGGCGGGCAGCCTCTCGCTTGCTAATTCGGAATCGCTTTCGGGCTTCGTAGAGGTTCTTAGATATGATTCGCCAGGCGACAGCGGCGGTGTCGTCCCAGCCAATGATTCGGCCACGGGGCTTCGGCTCTGTTTCCGGAAGCTCCTCGCTGCTTTCCTGGCCACTGTTTACGGGCATTTGTCCGTGAGATTATTGATCGAAGGATGACCACTAACCTTCGAAAAGCCTTTATTTGATTAGTAGGGCCGGTGGGGATCGAACCCACGACCGAGGGATTATGAGATGCACGCAATAAGTGCACAGCGTCCGTTCGGTCCAGTAAGTGACTCTGAATCCTTGCGAGAATCCACCAAGTACTGGAACCGTCCAGACGGCCTGAAATTTGGAGTAGCAAGGGAGTAGCAGATACTACATTCCGCGAAAGTGATCAATCCGGAAGAAAGTTAACGCTGGAACATGTCGTCTGCGCTGCCTACCAATTCTTGCGCAAGCGTGACCGCCTTTTTGGCGTTCACTCTTGAAAAATCTTGGAAGCCATAATGCGCCGCGTCCTTCAAGTCCAAGAGTCGCAGCAAAATCTTCTTGCACTTTGGCCCATCGAAGAATGCGGTCTCAAGCAACTCAGCGGCTTGACGATGATCTTCGCCTCGAAAACACTTCTTGAGCCCTTTTCCACACATTGCATCTGCAGCAGCTATTCCCGCCAGTACTGCATTACCGGCTACGACACCGGAGAATTCACGACGTTCGTCACCCAAGATCACCTCCGCGACCTCAAGGTAAGCCCGCGCCGTATTGAGGCGCTGTCGAGCCTCACGAAGGTTGCAAGCGACCGTTCGAATTCTCGATGTCATTGGCCGATCCGTCCTTTCGGATATTTGTATTTGACTGGAGCGAGCTCGTCATAGAGCCTTACCTCGTCTTGAGTGATGTTCAAATAAATCTCACTCCGGGCGCGTCGATTTTCTGACCATTCAATAGCCGTAATGCTGACGACTTGTAGAGGATTCCCGGTCCATCGTCGCACCAAATCATGCAAGTTGTCGACGTTGGACTCCCATTTCTTTATTTGCGATTCGGACATCACCCTCGTAGAAATCACTTCAGCCCACATGCCTAAAGCTGACCAGATTGACTTGCTCTTCTGAGCTTCATTGACTTCAGAGATGGTTGAGGGTCGCACTACCAAAAGATCTATGTCACTGTCAGTGTCTCCCTCGTGACGAGCGGCAGAGCCAAAGACGCTTGCGTAAAGAGGTCGAACAGTCCATCGCTCGACTTCTCGAGCAATTCTTCGCCAAAGCTCCGAGCGCATTTCTGCCATTTCAACTACCACTGCTGCTGCCAGATGGTCCCGATTGAGGCTATAGACGCGAGTGTTACCAAGTTCCGTGCACACAACGACGCCTTGCGCCAAGAGTCGTCCCAAGGACTTTCGGATTCCAATTTCGGAACCGCGTGCTGATTTGCTTGCAACTTCAGAAACAGTCAGTGGCTTTCCCACGCTCGCAAGCACAACCAGAACGGGACCGTCCAACGATGAGGTAATTGCCATTGAAGGGTCTGAGAGGTTCATTATCTAATAGTATAGAACCCTATTCTTTTAGATAGCAATCTATACTTTTAGAAATTAGTAGGGCCGGTGGGGATCGAACCCACGACCGAGGGATTATGAGTCCCCTGCTCTAACCACTGAGCTACGGCCCTTCAGAGCCAGAAGAAATACGGCTACCCGAGTCCTTGTGACGTCATCAAAATAGCAGGGCGCGTAAGTCAGTTTCCTCGCATCTCATGTGAGAACAGTACTCAGCTTCCCTTACGACGATGCGAACGCCGCGATGTCAACGGCCGTGCTGTGGCTCACTTCGGGACAAATAATTGGAACGATTTCCGTACCGTGCATAGTGCCCAGGACCGTGCGGCCCCGGGCCGCTACGCCGGCCGAAAGCAACAAACGATAAAAGGCGATGCCCTCATCTCGCAGGGGATCGCACTCATTGACACTGATGACCGTGGCTGGGAATCCTTGCACGTCCTCCTTGGTGGCCAAACCGGGCCACGCCAACGGGTCGCGGTCCCTCAACGCCTCGATGCCATAGCCCATCGCACCGCGATTGTTATGCAGGTCCAAGAGGATTCCATTGTTCTCAACTGAAGATGGGTACCGATCATCGGGCCAACTGCCCGCGATGTAAGGACATAACGCGTAAAGACCCTTGACCAGGCCGATTTCGCCATCACGCTTCGATTTGAGCCCCGTGGCCAGGGTCAGATTGCCACCACCACTCTCGCCGGCCACAATGATCCGCGCCGGATCAATGGCTAGCTGAGCTGCATGAGCCGCGGTCCACTTAAGTCCCGACACACAGTCGTTTAGTCCAGCTGGGTACGGCGCTAGCTCGGGCACCGCCGAGGGCACCAACGAATTACGAAACTCCACCAGCACCACGGCCACGCCCTTTGACGCAATGATCCTCGCCCACGCTCGGTAGTTCCCATAAAAGCTCGACATCGACGCCATTCCGCCGCCGTGGATGTAATAAACACAGGCCACCGTCTGGTCGTTGTCCGGACGAATGATCTGCAGCTTGATGGTATTGCCATCGGGCGAAGAAACGATGTCCTCGGTCGAAAAACGCAGACCTTTAGAGGGCGCGACCTCTTCGCTGTCGCACATATTCAAGAAACCGGCCGTGGCTTCGGTACGCGCAAGGCCCTCAGGCGAAGCGGCTTCGGCGATCAGCTCTTCGCGACTTTCGGCGTCGAGCATCTTCAGTTGGGGAAACAGATTCAGCACCGCCTTGATACGAGGGTCTAACCGGGGATCAGATTGCACGTCGTACGACACGGGGCCTCCTCTTGGAACATTCCCGCCACAGTAGTTCTCTCAGCCACGAGTGTTCGGACCGATGAGCCGCCCGCTCGCCCAACCTCCTCGACGTCTAAGTCGACGCTTCCGAGGGGCCAAGTGTCAAGGATCAGCCGTTATCGTGCCACGCATCAGGCGTTACTAAGTAACAGATCATCCGTTATTGACCTTTACGAGATCAACCGAGATAGAACAGAGCAGTGGCTCCCAGAGCAGTCTAAAGTTCCACATTTTCGTGGACAGTATGTCTCAGCATTTCGTGGACACCTTGTGATGGGGTGTGTCGATGGAACTTGCAAAATACGCCGCGCTGGCGGTGGTGGAAGAGGGACGCTCACTGCGTTCGGTGGCGATATCGACGGGACGATCGAAGTCCTGGGTCGCGAAGCAGGCCGGGCGTTATCGCGACGGTGGCGAAGACGCTCTGGTGGCGCACAAGCGAGGTCCTCGTCACGCCCCGAATCGAACGTCACCGGCCCAAGAAGACGAGATCGTCGCGTGGCGCAAGCGCCTGGATGATGAAAACGTCGACGCGGGCGCTCGCACCATTCAATATCACCTCAAAGAGTCCGGTTCGCCCGCCCCGGCGCTCGCCACCATTCACCGCGTGCTGGTGCGTCGCGGGTTCGTCACGGCCGAGCCCCAAAAGCGGCCCCGCACCAGTTGGATTCGCTTCGCCTCGGAACTTCCCAACGAGTGCTGGCAGAGCGATATGACCCACTGGCACTTGGCGAACGGCACCAACGTCGAGATCGTCAACTTCATCGACGATCACTCGCGCGCCGCGCTCAGCTCGACCGTGCTCGCGGTCGCGACGCACCAGCGCAGTCCAGCGTCTCTTTTGGGCCACCGTCAAGGAGTTCGGCCTCCCGACCAGTGTGCTCAGCGACAATGGTCTGATCTACACCGCCGCCTACCGCGGCAGCTACACGGCCCTCGAGCGAGAGTTGAACGCGCTCGGGATCACCTTTAAACACGGCAAGCCCTACCATCCCCAGACCCAGGGCAAGGTCGAACGATTCCACAAGACCTTAAAGAAGTGGCTCGCCGGCCAGCCCGAGGTCGACTCGATCAAAGAGCTCCAACGTCAGGTCAATCGCTTCGTCGCCCTTTACAACGAGTGGCGTCCGCACCAGGCGCACGGTCAACCTCCGATGCGCACGTATCGTCAACGAGCAAAGGCAGTCCACGAGCTCAACGGCCAACCGCTGGGCGTGCTCCCTCGGGTTCGACGCGACAAAGTGCACGCCAATGGCACCTTCACCCTTCGTTACAACGGCAATCTCCACCACATCAGTTTGGGCCGCCGTCACCAAGGAATACGGGTTCTGATGCTGATTACGGGACGAGAAGTGCACGTCGTGGCGGAAGATCGCAGCGTCTTACGACGCTTCACACTCGACCCCTCGGTCAACTACCAACGGCTTGAAATAGGCTCTGTGGGTTCAGCTGTCCATTAAATGCTGAGACATCACAGTGGCTCCCAGAGCAGGACTCGAACCTGCAACCTAGCGATTAACAGTCGCTTGCTCTGCCAATTGAGCTATCTGGGAAGGAACCCTAAAGCGTAGTTACGTTAGCACTGACCCGGTGATTCACTGTCGATCGAACCAACGCTGCAGGCGTTGCGCGTCGGGGCTTTCCCTCACGGCCCGTCGACATCGTTCGATCCGTTTGGTCATGGCTTGACGAGAGATGCCGTGCGCTCGAGCGATCTCTTCCATCGGCATCGTTTTAAACGTGGACTGCCAGAACGCGTCGAAGTCCTCCCCGGTGAGACGTCGCAACTCCTCAATCACCCACGACGGCGCGTCGTGGAGATCACTCGAGGGTCTCGAATCGGCGACGTCTTCAATCTCCACCGAGGCAAAGCGCCGCGCCTGGAGTTCACGACTGAGTTGCATGATCTCTTGCGCCTTGACCTGGGAGATGCCGATCTCTTGGGCCACGTCGCGCTTGGTGAGGTGCCGATCCGGCTTGGACCTCGCCAACCGCTGATATTTCAAGATGAGCCGCATCTCGGCGTCACTGAGGCCAGCTTGTTGTTGAACCGTTTGGTTGACGAGTTTCGTGATCCAGTAGTTGGCGTACGTAGCGAAGCGGTTGCCCTGGGCGGGATCGAAGCGACGCAGCGCGTTGACCAGCCCTTCGACCCCAGCCGCCTCCAGGTCCTCGTTGTAGAACCGGTAGCCCCGCTCGAGCACTCGCGCGCGCACCAGTCCAAAGGTCGCTCGCAACAAGGTCGACTCGGCCTCTTGGCCCTCTTGGCGCGCGCGCAGCAATCGCTGACGCCGTTGGGAATCGCTCGACTCGTTCTTCACCATCTCCGCGCTGGCGTTACGGCCCTGTTGGATGAGGGGGTACAAGGCGCGCTCCTCGTCTACGCTGAGCGGCGCGAGCATCGCCATGCCCCCGATGAAGCCCCGCGTACCTCGACTCACGATGTGTGCTGGGACGCGCGCTCTAAGAGCCAATGACGAAGCTCGCGCTCGGCGATCTCAGCGTGGCCCGTCTCGAGGAGTTCGACTCGCTCTTTGACGTCGCGACTCGTCGCCATCGCGACGTCGGGAGTGACGCGTCCTTCGCGCATGTCGCGATCGAGCGATCGCAGCTCTTCGGCGACGGCGCTACGCGTCAGCTGGGCCACGACGGCCGTGAGATCACTCGCGGCGTAAGGGCGAGTGAGTTCATCTACGGCCAGCTCGCTCAGGACCTGGGCGGCCTCGTCCTGGCCGCGACGCTCGAGGTCGTCGATCAACTCCGACAGCGGCTGGTTCGTGATCAGCGCCTCGAAGATCTCTCGTTGCACTTCATTGACGAAGTAGGGCGTGATGAGCCGTTCCTTCATCACCGAAGGACCGTGCACGTAAAGCCGCAGCGCCTCGAGACCGGGGCGGGGCAACGTAGAGCGCGGCCGCACTGGGGGGGACGGGGGCCGGTTCGCGACCTCGCGCGCGCCGCGCTCTCGAGGGTGCTTGGCCAACTCCGCCACCCGCGAGCGCAGCGTGGTGGGATCGAGCCGCAGGCGGTCGGCCACTTCCATGACGTACTGGTCACGCACCAGCTCACTGGGGTGCTCGGCCAGTACGTCCAGGGCCAGCTCGCCCGCACGCGCGCGTCCTTCGGCGGTGTCGACGCGAGCCCCTTCGAGGACCCGCTCCAGGCGGAACTTCAAAAACGGCAGAGCTTCGGCGATAGCCACGCGCAGCGCCTCGGGGTCGCGTTGGGCGAGCTCAGCGGGGTCGGTGCCCTTGGGCAGACGCGCCACCGCCACGTCAACCTCGTGCTGGCGCTCCCACTGATAGACCGACGCGGCCGCGCTCTGTCCGGCCGCGTCGGCGTCGTAGGCGAGCACGATGCGCTTGGCGAAGTTGCGCATCAGACGAAAGTGCTCCTCGCCCAGGGCCGTCCCGCAGGTCGCCACGGCCCTGGGCAGGCCCGCGCCAAAGAACGCGATGACGTCGGTGTAGCCCTCACAGACGATGATCTCGCCCGACTTGATGATGTCCGCCTTGGCGAAGTTCAGCGCGTAGAGCGTGCGGCGCTTGGAGTAGATCGACGTCTCGGGGCTGTTCTTGTACTTGGGTTCGACGAGCGCCTCGGCTCGCGCGGGCCGCTCTGCGGACGATGGCAGGACTCGCCCGCCCACGGCAATGGCCTTACCGGCGGGGTCGAAGATGGGAAAGATGACCCGGGCGCGCAACGCGTCTTGGCGACGATCACGCTTGTTGACGAAGCCGAGGCCGGTGGCGAGCAGCACCTTTTCGTTCAGCTTTAGCGCGTTGGTCAACGCGTCCCACTCATCGGGCGCCCACCCGAGTTTGAACTGTCGCGCGACCTCGCCGCCGATGCCCCTCGAGCGAAGGTACTCCCTCGCCCCTCGGGCGTCCGGCGCTTCGAGCAATCGCTCGTGATACCAGGCCACGGCCCGCTCCATGGCGGCGAGCGCCTCGTGGCGTTCCTTTCGAGCGGGGCCAGCGTTGGCGTCTTCGTGAAGTTCAATGCTCGCGCGATCGGCCAGGAGTCGCAGCGCGTCGATGAAGTCCAAGTGTTGCATCTCGCGCACCCAGGTGATCTGATCGCCCGAGGCCCGACAGCCAAAGCAGTAGTAGCGGCCCAGTTCCGCGTTGACGGAGAACGAGGGAGTCTTCTCACCGTGAAAGGGACAGAGTCCCACCCAGCGCTGGCCGGTGCGCTTGAGGGCCACAGTTTCGCCAATGAGAGCCACGAGATCAGTCGCCGCGCGAACTTGCGCGATCTCGTCGTCGGAAATGGCCATGGATAGAAAGTACCGGTTCTGTGTCAACGGCGCGCTACGCACCTCGGGCGGTTCTCTAAACTGCTCGCTATGCCCGAATACGCCGTGGAGGTGTTCAATCTTGTTCGCACCTACAGCGACGGTAAGGTTCGAGCCCTCGACGACGTGTCGCTCCAGGTGCCCACCGGACAGGTCTTTGGACTCCTCGGTCCCAACGGTTCGGGCAAGACCACGATGATTCGAATACTCTCCACCATCCTCTCGCCGAGTAGTGGCAAGGCGACGGTGGCGGGATTTGACGTCGTCAAGCAGCCCAATCAGGTTCGCCGGCACATCGGACTGGCCGGCCAGAACGCCACGGTGGATGAAAATCTGACGGGTTTTGAGAACCTTCGTATGGTCGGACTGCTCAACCACCTCAACAAGGCCTACGTCGTCGCAAAGTCGCACCAACTACTGGACGACTTTGGTCTTAGCGACGCCGCACACCGCACGACCACGACCTACTCAGGCGGCATGCGTCGCCGACTCGACCTGGCGGCCGCGCTCGTCGCGAATCCACCCATTCTCTTTCTCGACGAGCCGACGACAGGGCTGGACCCGCAGAGTCGCCAAGATCTCTGGGCGATCATCGAGCATCTCGTCGAAGGCGGCACGACGGTGTTGCTCACCACGCAGTACCTCGATGAAGCTGACCGCCTGGCCAAGCAACTCGTGGTCCTCGACCACGGCAAGATCATCGCCGAGGGCACGTCGGCCCAACTGAAGGCACAGATGGGCACCACCGTGCTCGCCCTTACTTTTGCCTCGACCGACGACGCGTTACGCGCCAAGCCCCTGCTCGCGGACCTCTCAACTCATCCGGCCAACATCGAAGGCACCGTGATCGAGCTCACCGTGGAAGATGGACCGAGGGTGACCGCCGACGCGCTGCGACGAATCGACGCGGCCACCATCTCGCTCAGCGGCCTGGCGTTACGCGAGCCCAGCCTGGACGACGTCTTTTTAAGCCTGACTGGCCACAGGGCCGACGACGTGACCGAGAGCGACGTGGCGCCCGATGAGCGACGAGAGCGACGTAGGGCCCACGCGTGAGCACCCTTCCCGCCTCCACGTCCACTCACTCGCCGCTGCGATGGGCCGTGAGCGACGTCCTCACCATCGCTCGGCGAAACCTGCTGACGCTGGTACGAATACCGACCGCGATGGTCTTCTTGATCATTCAGCCAATCATGTTCGTGATCCTCTTTCGTTACGTCTTTGGCGGCGTCATCAATATCCCCCACACCTCGTACGTCAACTACCTGATCCCGGGCATTTTGGTCCAGACGACGATCTTCGGTTCCGTGGGTACCGCCATCGGTCTCGCCGAAGACCTGCAAAAGGGACTGATCGAACGCTTTCGCGCCCTCCCCATGGCGCGTTTGGCTGTCCTGGCCGGACGCACCGTCTCGGACCTTTTTCGCAACGTCTTGGTCCTCGTCATCATCACCGGCGTCGGCTTTCTGGTGGGCTTTCGCCCCGACGGCGGTTTCGTGGGCTATATCCAAGCGTGCTTTTTGATGCTGATCTTTGCCTACTGCCTCTCGTGGGGCTTCGCCTATGTCGGGCTGGCCGCCCCTAATTCCGAAGCGGCCCAGGCGATGACCTTTCCGGTCATCTTTCCCCTCACCTTCGCGTCGGCCATCTTCGTGCCCGTGGCGAAGATGCCCGGCTGGCTACGACCCTTCGCGATCAACCAGCCGGTCAGCCAGACCGCGACCGCCGTTCGCGGTCTCATGCTCGGCACGCCCCACGGTCAGTCCACCTGGATCGCTCTGATGTGGTCGCTCGGGGCGATCCTCGTCCTCGCGCCTTTGGCCGTCAATCGCTACCGAAAGGTCGCCTAAGGCGATGCCGCTCCTCTCGGTCGAAGAACTGCAAGAGATCGTCGAGAGGGAGTTCCCCGATTTCGAGGTTCCCCGGATCGAATCGCTCGAGGGCGACACGCTCGTAATGTCCCAGTCGGTCGGCGCCCGTAATTCACGCCCCGGGGGCACGTTGTCGGGCCCCACCATGATGGCCCTCGCCGATAACTCGGCCTGGCTCATCATCCTCGCGCACGTCGGGCCGGTGTTACTCGCGGTGACGACGAGCCTGCACATCGACTTCCTTCGCAAACCCGAGCTCACCGACCTCATGGCGCGAGCTCGGCTGATCAAGCTCGGACGCCAGCTCGCCGTGGTCGACGTGGAACTCTTCTCGCGAGGTTCGAGTGAGCTGGTCGCCAAAGCTCAAGTGACATACTCGATACCGCCGCGCGCTACTGCGTAATGTTTCGCGTGGTGCAATCAACCGCCAACCTTCTCCCCCTCGGTTAGGGATGGGACATTGACCGAAGAGACCCCGCAACCTCTGTCGAACGCGTTGATCACGCTGCTCGCGATCGCCACCGGCATCATCGTGGCCAACCTCTACTACCTCCAACCCTTGTTGCACCAGATCACCAAGGACTTTCACGTCGGCACGGTGCGCGCGTCACTTTTGATGACCCTCATCCAGACCGGCTACGCCCTCGGACTGGCGTTCATCGTGCCCCTGGGCGACATCTGGCCGCGCCGCCGACTGGCCGTGGGGGTCTTCGCGTTGTCCGCGCTCACGGTGGCGCTGGCCTCGACGTTGACCTCGTTCACGCTGCTGGCGATCGTGACGTTCTTCATCGGCGTTTCGTCGGTCGGCAGCCACGTGCTCATCCCCTTGGCGGCCGACCTCGCCAATCCCGCTCAGCGCGGCCGGGTGATAGCGCGAGTGATGACCGGGCTGTTGTTGGGCGTCCTACTTTCGCGCACGGCGTCGGGACTGATCGCTGAAGTCGCGGGGTGGCGTTCGGTCTACTGGGCGGCGGCGAGCCTCTTAGCTGCCATCACCGTGGTACTGCACGTCGTGTTACCCAACGAACCCGCGCGCGCGCACGTCACGTATCGCAAACTCGTGGGGGGCGTGTTCTCGCTCTTTGTCACCCAGCGCCAACTACGTCGTCGCGCCTACTTCGGGGCCCTCATCTTCGCGGCCAACAGCACCCTTTGGACGCCCCTCTCCTTTCTCCTCGCCGGTTCGCCGTTCCACTACTCCAATGCGGTGATTGGACTCTTTGGCCTCTTTGGCGTCGCCGGAGTGCTGGCCGCCAACGCCGCGGGTCATCAGGCCGACAAGCAACGCACGCATCGCAGCACCATCGTCGCGGCGTTGCTGCTGACCACTTCGTTCGTGGTCTTGGCCCTCGGGCGAAACGCGGTCTTTTTGTTGGCCCCGGGGATCATGATCCTCGACACGGGCATGCAAGGCATGCAGATCACCAATCAGTCGGTCATCTACGGACTCAACGCAGGGCGCAGTCGCCTCAACAGCGCCTACATGGTGAGCGCGTTTCTCGGCGCCTCAATCGGCTCGTACCTGGCCGGGGTGGTCTACGCCCACGACGGCTGGATCGGGGACTGCTGGCTTGGCGGACTACTGAGCCTGGCGATTCTCATCCCGGCGTTGGCGTGGCGACCCTCGAAGCCCGACGTGGTCCCGATCAGCGCGGTCGACGCCGAGCCGTAGAGCCGCGCAGGGTCATGGGTAGTTCCACGGCACCGTTCCTCGCCTGCTCCATGAGACGCGCGCGCACTTCTCGTCCCATCGTCTGACGATTCTCGTCGCTTTGAATGATGGCGCTCGAGTAGGTGCCAAAGAGCGCCACCACGTCATCGATCGTGCGCGTCCACGCCCAGTCCAGTGACACATCGCGCACGTCCACGAACGGTCCATCGGGATCGAACGGCGCGTTCCACCCGCGGGGCCGAGCGTTGGCGTCGTCGGGGCGCTGACGTAACTTCGTCAGCTCGGCCATCCAGGGCACGTCCCGACTGAATCCGTTCCACAGCACGAAGAGTGCCCCGTCATCGCCCAGCACCCGCGCCATTTCGTTCGTGGCGTCAGGCTGGATGAACCAGTGCCACGCCGACGAGGAAACGACCACGTCAAAGGAGCTCTCGGCCGCGGGCAGCTCTTCGGCGCGCCCGTGCAAAACCGACACGTCCGGGCTTCTACGAAGCAGCACTCGGCGCATGTCGTCGTCGGGCTCCACGATGCTCACGTGTGCCCCGAGTTCGATCAGCAGTCGCGTGAACTTCCCGGTGCCCGCGCCCACCTCGAGCACCTCGAGACCCGCGACGCCGCCCAGGAGTGCCGCCGCTTCCTCCGGCGGACCCGGGCGATAGCGGTCGTAGCTTTCGGCGACGGTGCCGAACTTGAGACCGCGCCCGTCGTCGCGCAACTATCGCTCTCCCGTGACCTCGCGCAAATGGGTCAGTAGTCCCTCCATTGGGACGCGTACTTGAATCGTCGTGTCGCGGTCGCGCACGGTGACGGCGCGATCGTTCAGCGAGTCAAAGTCGACCGTGACGCAAAAGGGCGTGCCCACTTCGTCTTGGCGTCGATACCGCCGACCAATGGACTGGGTCACGTCGTAGTCGCACATGTAGTGCGGCGCCAACATGCTCAGCACCTCACTCGACACACCCTCGAGTTCAGGCTTCTTCGAGAGCGGCAGCACCGCGACTTGATAGGGCGCCAGACGCCAGTCGAGGCGCAGCACGGTGCGCGTCTCACCCTCAATCACGTCTTCGTGATAGGCCGCCAGGAGAAAGGCCATCATCGCGCGCGTCGCGCCGGCGGCCGGCTCGATCACGTAGGGCGTATAACGCTCGTTGGTCGTGGGATCGAAGTAGTCGAGCGCGACGCCCGAGTGGGTCGTGTGCTGGGTCAGGTCGTAGTCGCCGCGATTGGCCACGCCCTCGAGCTCGTCAAAACCCCAGGGGTAGAAGAACTCGATATCGGTGGTGCCGCGCGAGTAGTGCGATAGATCCTCTTTGGCGTGCTCGTGCAGTCGAAGCAGCTCCTCGGGTATCCCCAGTTCGAGGTACCAACGAAAACGCTCGTCGATCCAGTACCGGTACCACGTGTCAGCCTCGGCGGGGGGAACGAAGTACTCCATCTCCATCTGCTCGAACTCTCGGGTGCGAAACACGAAGTTCTGGGGCGTGATCTCGTTGCGGAAGGACTTACCGACCTGCGCGATGCCAAAGGGCGGCTTCTTGCGCACCGTCGAGAGCACGTTGGCGAAGTTGGTGAAGATGCCCTGAGCGGTTTCGGGGCGCAAGTACGCCGTCGAGCCCTCCCCCTCGACGGGACCGGCCTGAGTCTTGAACATCAGATTGAAGGCCCGCGGACTCGTGAACTTCGTCGAGCCACAGTTCGGACAGACCCCGTCGATCTTGTCCTCGCGCCAGCGCTCCTTGCACACCAGACAGTCCACCAACGGATCGGTGAAGGTCTCGAGGTGGCCCGAGGCCGCCCACACCGCCGGCGGGCCGAGTATCGCCGCGTCGATACCCACGATGTCGATACGGGTCTGGACCATCGAACGCCACCACGCCTGCTTGACGTTGCGCAACATATTGACCCCGAGGGGGCCGTAGTCGTACGCCGATCGAAAGCCCCCGTAGATCTCGGCCGAGGGGAATATGAAGCCTCGTCGTTTGGCGAGGTTGGTGACCTTATCGAGTAGGTCCGGGTCGAGCGTGGGCGTTGCCTCCATTAAAGAAGATTACCGGACGACTCCGAGCTCTTTAGGCGGACAATGACCTGATTGGCGACGAGACGGGCCTTGGGCTTTAACGTGACCTGCCCTTCACTCACGCGCACGAGGTGCCTGATCTCTTCGAGGGAGTCGAAGGCCTCGAGCGCGACGCCGCGCGACGTCCGTAGGGCCAACGACTCTCGCTCGAAGCGCTGGCTCGACTCGTTCAAGAACTCCTCACCCCCGAGCGGCGACTCGCCCTTTTGCACGCGGGCAATGTAACGATCGGGCGTGCGCACGTTCCAAGAGCGGCGACCGTGTTGGTGCGAGTGAGCGCCTGAGCCAAAGCCTGCGTAGTCCCCGTGCTCCCAGTAGAGGTGATTGTGACGACACTCGTGACCCGGCCTCGCCCAGTTCGAGATCTCCTCCCAGGCGTAGCCGTTCGCCGCGAGCACCTCGCCGACGAGGTCGTAGGCGTCGGCCGTGGCGTCCTCTTCGGGGTGACGTCGAGGGTCTTTGCCAAGGGGCGTCGACGGTTCCGGCGTCAAGGCGTAACAGCTGATATGGGGCGGCGGATGCGCCAACGTCAACAGGTCATTGAGCGTGCGGCGCACGTCGTCGAGGCCCTCGGCGCGCGAGCCAACGATCAGGTCCATATTCCAGGTCGTAAAGCCAGCGCGGTGCACGGCCTCGGACACCTCTTTATGGGCCATCGTGCCGTGGCGGCGACCGAGGTCCGCCAAGACCGCGGGTTGGGTGGACTGGACACCAAAACTCATGCGCGTCACGCCGTGCTCTTTGTAGCGACCAAGCCGCTCGAGCGAGGCGTCTTCGGGATTGCACTCGACCGTGACTTCAGCGTCGTCGGTGCGAGGAATGGTCGCCAGAATTCGAAGCAACTGCTCGGCCGCCAAGCGTGACGGCGTGCCCCCGCCAAAGAACACCGAGGTCGCCACGGCCAGACCTTGGTCCTTCGCCCGGGCGATCTCTTCGAGTACCGCCTCGACGTAGTCATCCATGAGGTGGTCGCGGTCGGCGTAGGTCGCAAAAGCGCAGTAGTCACAACGGTGTGCGCAAAAGGGCACGTGCACGTACACCCCGAAGTCCTTGGCCTTGGGGTTCAAGCGCGCACCTAGCGCTCGCTCGGCGCGATGAGCGGCGCGACGGACCCCGGCGCGCGAAGGCGCCGTCCGAAGTGCGCTTCAATGGCCTCTTGGGCGATGGCCATTACTTCACCGGCGCCCGGCGGATTCGATTCACGCAACACGTTCGCGAGATCACCGCCCACCATGCGGCGAATGAGCGTCAACGCGTCAGCTGACAAAGACACGCCCTGGCGACACTCGTCACAGAGCGTCCCGCCGATCGGTGCGTCAAAGGCGACGAGCGGACCCGCTCGTCCACAGTTCACGCACTCGTTCACGACCGGCTCGGAGCCGTCGAGGGCCAGCAGGCGAAAGTAGAACGACGCCGGCACCAGCGCGGGATCAAAGGTCTCGTCATCCAGGGTCAGTAACACCCGGGCCAACAGATCGAAAATCGCCTCGTCGGGTACCCCGTCGGAGGGAATCGCGTCGATCGCTTCGACGACGGCGTACCCGGCGGAGATCCGTGGGTACGACGAACGAAGGGTCGCAAGTCGCTCGCGATGCTGCACGTGACGAGCGACGTAAAACTCGCCGCGCGTCTTCACCAGATGGACCTCCACGTGCGCGAGGGTCTCCAGGGAACCGCCCATGCGACTGGTGGTCTTCCTCACGCCCTTGGCCAGGACGCGAACCTTGCCGTGGTGACGCGTCCAGAGCACGACCACCCGATCGGCTTCACCGGACTTATACGTCCTCAGCACGACAGCATCATCGTTGATCTCTCTCACGGCTGAGGCCCGTCCTCGGGGTCTCGAAAGTGCGGCTGGCGCGTAGGAAGACCGATGAAGCGGTTGAACGCGACGCCCAGGGCGATCATCGCGACCAGCACCAGGGGTACGAGTAGTGGCTCACCCAACGTCGTTGCGCCGTCAAAGAAGAGCAACCAGAGCACAATGTAGAAAAGTAATCCGACGAGGATCGCGACGCGACGCATACTCACTCGTCTACCCCGCCGTAGCGCCGCTCGCGGTGCTGGTACTTGGTGATGGCGTCAAAGAGGTCCTCGCGACGAAAGTCGGGCCAGAGCACGTCGGTGAAGATCAACTCCGAGTACGCCATCTCCCAGAGCAAGAAGTTCGAGATGCGGTACTCGCCCGAGGTGCGAATGACCAGATCCGGATCGGGCAGTTCAGGGTGGTAGAGCCGCTCGCGAATCGACTTTTCGTCAATCTTCTTGAGTGGCACCTTCTCCTTAACCAACTCGCGCACCGCGTCGACGATCTCGGCACGTCCGCCGTAGTTAAAGGCGATGTTGAGTGTCAAGTCCTTATTCTTCTTCGTCAGTTCGGCCGCTTCGTCCATGCGCCCCAGCACGCCCTTGGGCACACGCCAGTCCCTTCGCCCGGAAAAGACGATGCGCACCCCGTCGGCGTTCAGCTCGTGCTGGCGCCGCTCGAGCAGACCCCGATTGAAGTTCATGAGGTAGCGCACTTCGTCGACCGGCCTCCGCCAGTTCTCAGTCGAAAAGGCGAAGACCGTGAGGGCCTTGACGCCCACGGCGAGCGCCCCGTAAGTGGTGTCCACCAGGGACTCCTCACCGGCGCCGTGCCCTTCGGTGCGCGCCAGGCCGCGCTGCTGGGCCCAGCGACCGCTGCCGTCCATCACGATCGCGACGTGTCGGGGCACGCCAGAACGCTCGATCGACGCGGGGAACGGCAGGGGACGTGGATCAGGCACGACCAAAACTTAGTTCCTCTCTTTAAGAACTTTCTCTACGACCTCTAAGGTCAACGAGTGCAGAGTTTCGATCCCGACGACGAGTCCCCGGACGTCGTGCCCGACGACGAAGACGGTATTCAACTCGACGACGACGTCGTCACCATCGACGCCCAACGCGCGCTCGAGCTGCTCGACACCATCACCCACGACCTGCCCGAGGGCGGCGAGAGTCGCCAGGGCCAGCGCGACATGGTGCGCGCCGTCGCCTCGGCACTCTCGAAACGTCGCCACCACGTCATTGAGGCGGGCACGGGCGTTGGCAAATCGCTCGCCTACCTGGTACCGGCGGTGATGTCGGGCCATCGAGTCGTTATCGCCACGGCCACCAAGAACCTCCAAGACCAACTCGCCACGAAGGACGCGCCCCAAGTGGCCGCCCACGTCCAAGGCGTTCGCGTGGCCGTGCTGAAGGGCAAGCAGAACTACCTCTGTAAGAATCGCGCCCAGAGCGTAGGCGCGGGCGCGCAGTTGAGCCTCGACGACGGCACCGACGTGCCCAAGGGCGTCGCCGACCAGATGCGCCGGATCCTTCGCTGGTCCAACGACACGGTCTCGGGCGACCTCGATGAGCTACCCTTCGAGGTGGACCCGCGGGCCCGGCGCAGCCTCTCGGTGACCCCCCAGGAGTGTCTCGGGCGCGCCAAGTGCCCCCAGGGCCCAAACTGCTTCGCCGAACTCGCGAAGGATCGCGCGAACGAGAGCTCGATCCTGATCGTGAACGCCCACCTGTACGCCTCGCACCTGGCGTCGGGTTCGATGCTCTTGCCCTCGCACGAGTACGTGGTCTTTGACGAAGCCCACGAGATACTCGACATCTTCGCGACATTGCTGGGAACCTCGCTCAACGCCGCACGCCTGCGCGCGCTCGCGATGGGTGCGCGTTCGCTTCTAGGTGACGAGGACAAGGTCCGTGCCGACCAGTTGCTCTCGAGCGCCGATCGTCTGGCGTCGGACCTACTCGCCCAGTACGAACGCAACGAGCTCAAGGGCCTCGACGAGACGTGCGAGCTCGAACTCGCTCGCGCGAGTGAGCTGGTGTCGTCACTCGTGGAGAGCCTTCGCGGCCTCGCCACGACCTCACCGGACAGTGAGTTTCGCAAGGTCCGCTCCCTGGGTCCGGCGATTCACCTGGCCAACGACCTGGACCGGGTAAGCAGAGTCAAGGACTCTGAGCTGCTCTTCCTCTCGCGGCGCGAGCGTGAAGTGGACGTGGAGATCTCGCTGGTGAACGTGGGACCGCGACTGCGCGACGAACTCTGGAGCCACGTGACGGCGGTCCTGTCGAGCGCCACGATCCCCGACACCTTGCCCCGGGACCTCGGGCTCGACGACTGCGTGGTGGAGCACTTTGAGAGCCCCTTTGACTATCAGAACCACGCGCTGCTCTACGTGCCCGAGAACTTTCCGGAACGAAACGAACCCGGCGCTGAGGACGCCATCACCCAAGAGCTCGTTGAACTCATCACCGCGGCCGGCGGGCGAACGCTCGCGCTCTTCACGAATCGCGCGGTCATGCAGCGCGTCGCGGCGGCGGTGTCGCCGCGCCTCGACACCGAGGTCCTCGTCCAAGGCACCCTGTCGCGCGATCGGCTGATCGAAGAGTTTCGTCGCAGTGCCGAAGCGAGCCTCTTCGCCGTGACCAGTTTTTGGCAAGGCGTCGACGTGCCCGGCCACTCGCTCAGTCTGGTCACCATCGACCGATTGCCCTTTCGCGTGCCCGGCGAACCGCTGGCCGAAGCTCGTCGAGAGAAGTCCGAGCGGCCCTTTTACGAAGTGGACCTGCCGCGCGCGACGATGCTGCTCGCCCAGGGCGTCGGTCGGCTCATCCGAACGAGCAGTGACCGCGGCGTCGTGGCGGTGCTCGACACTCGCCTGGCCACGGCGAGTTATCGCTCGGCCATGTTTAAGAAGTTGCCCCCGATGCGCCGCACCCGCAACAGGGCCGAGGCGCACGCGTTCCTGCGTGAACTTCGCCAGTGAACCACCCGGCCCATCGCCCGGCGACTCGCGCCGGCCAATAGACTATTATTTCACTAGATTTAATTGCCTACTTCGGAGACCTCATGCACATCGACCTCTACTTGGTGCTCGGCAGCGCCGTCGTGGGTCTACTGGTCGGTCTGACGGGCGTGGGCGGCGGGGCACTCATGACCCCGATGTTGGTGCTGGTCTTTGGCGTCACCCCCACCGCCGCCATCACGTCGGACCTCGTGGCGGCCCTGTTCATGAAGCCCGCGGGCGTCGCGATCCACTGGCGAAGAAAGACCGTCAACACCGGGCTCGTCAAGTACCTCTGTTACGGCTCGCTGCCGGCCGCCTTTCTCGGTACGTACGTCATGCACCTCTTGGGCGAGAGTGTGATAGCCGAGCATCGACTCCAGATCCTGCTCGGCTCCGCGCTCATCATCGGCGCCCTGGCCATGCTCGGCCGCACGCTCATGGCCCCGACCTCGAACTCACGGCCCATCGTGGTGCGAAAAGGAGCGACGGTGGCGATTGGCGCGGTGGGTGGTTTCATGGTGGGCCTCACGTCGGTGGGCGCGGGATCGCTCATCGTGGTCTTGCTGCTCTTTCTCTACCCGAGCCTTCGCAATAGTCACTTGGTGGGCACGGACCTGGCCCAGTCGGTGCCCCTGACACTGTCGGCGACGCTGGGCACGCTGCTCTTTAACCACGTGGACTTCTCCTTGACGTCCTCGATCATCATCGGCTCGGTGCCGGCGGTCATTGTGGGCGCGCTGTTCTCGTCGAGGGCCAACGGCGTCGCCCTTCGACGAATCATCACCGCGACCGTCTTACTGAGCGGCCTTAAGTACGTCGGCGTGCCGATCGAGGCCTTGGGCGTCGCCGCGGTGATCCTGGCCGTGGGCATCATGGCCTTAGAGGTCAAGCACGCCGGCGAGCGGCGCCGCTTGGAGGTGGCGGCGACCTCAGTAACCGAATCGGTCTAGGACGTCGTCGCGCTTCTGCCAGCCCGGTTCGACCTTGACGCGAAGTTCGAGGTAGAGCCCTTCGGGCAGTTGGCTTCTAGCGGCGATGCCCACGTCCTTGAGCAGCGCGCCGCCCTTGCCAATGACCATGCCCTTTTGGCTCTCGCGCTCGACGAGTATCTCCACGGTGACGTGGGGCCACTCGAACTCGCTCACTCGACAGTGAATCGAGTGCGGGAGCTCTTGCATGGTTTTTCGTACCAGTTGCTCTCGCACCAACTCCGCGATCCACGTCGCCTCGGTGACGTCCGAGACCTCCTCGTCGGGAAAGAGGAACGGCGATTCGGGCATCGCGGCCCTGAGTTGCTCGAGGAGCGCCTCGGTCCCCTCACCGGACTTGGCCGACACCGGAAAGTACTCCACGCGCTCGGCGGCCTCTCGGCGATTGCTCGCCGCCGCGATCTCCTCGACGGCCTCGCTGGCCGCGAGCAACTGCTCGGCGACCGCCGTCTTGCCCACGCGATCGGTCTTGTTCACCACCACGATCAGTTGCGGGCCGATCGAACCGTGCGCTTGGCGCAACATGGTCTCGAGCACGTGGCGATCGCCGGGACCGATCGACGAGTTGGCCTCGATGACCGCGAGGATCACGTCCACGCCCTCCGCGGCCGCGCGCGCCGTCTCGTTCAAGCGTCCCCCGAGGGTGGTTCGCGGGCGGTGGAGTCCGGGGGTGTCGACCAGGATGATCTGGGTGTCGCCCTCGCTCAAGATCCCGCGTATCGCGTGTCGGGTGGTGTTGGGCGACGCCGCCGTGATGGCGACCTTCGCCCCGACGAGCTGATTCACCAGCGTCGACTTACCCACGTTGGGCCGACCGAGCACGGCGACGAACCCCGCTCGGGTCACCGCCACGCCCGAGGTTCGACGCGCACCTCTTCGATCCGTCGCCCGTCCATGCGCACCACGGTCAAGCGGTAGTGCTCGGTGGTAAAGACGTCGCCCACCGCGGGCACGCCCCCGGCGAGGTCAAGCACCAGTCCCCCGACGGTGTCCCAGCCGTCCTTGGGCAGGTCCAGCGCGAACTCGTCGTTGGCGTCGTCGATGTTGAGCCTTCCGCTCAGTTCAATGCCCCCTTCGATCGACTGCTCGTCGTCCTCGTCCAGACTCGGATCGGACTCGTCGGTGATCTCGCCCACGAGCTCTTCGAGCACGTCCTCTAAGGTCACGAGTCCCGCGGTGCCCCCGTACTCGTCCACCACGACGAAGAGGTGACTCTTCGCGAGGCGTATCTCGCTCAAGAGCGGGGCCACCCGCTTGGTCTCGGGGACGAACTGCGCCTCACCCATGTGCTCGCGCACCCGCTCGGTCCCTTGACCGTTGGCGACCAGGCGCGCGAGGTCGCGCAGATTCACCAGCCCCACCACGTCGTCGACGCCTTCGCCGAGCACGGGAATGCGCGAGCGGCCAGAGAGAATAGCCAAATCCAGCGCATCGCGCACGCTCGCGCGGTCGTGGATGTCGACCATGTCGATGCGCGGCACCATCACCTCACGCACGATGGTGTCGCCGAACTCGATCACCGAATGGATGAAATTTCGCTCCTCGGATTCAATCGCGTCGTCCTCGTGCGCCACGTCGGCCATGGCGAGCACTTCGGATTCGGTCACGCGCGAGCTGTGACCGCTGGCGCCAAAGAGACCGATCACCGAATCGGCCACCGTGAGCAGTACCACCGAGATCCAACGAACGGGCCAGAACCGAAGGATCCGTCCCACCACCGGCGCGCTGGTCAGCGCCGCCTGATCGGGGTGTTGGATCGCGAAGTTCTTCGGAATGGCCTCAAAGGCCACGAAGATGATGATCACCTCGCCGGCGGTGGCGACGAAGATACCCGCGGCGCCAAAGAGGTGACCGGCCAAGACGCCCACCATCGTCGCCGACACCAATTGACAGATCAGTACGAGGAGCAGCAACGGATTGAGGAACTTTCCGGGCGCTTCGGTCAGGGCGACGAGGGCCTTGGCGCCGTGTCGTCCCTGTTCGCGCAGCGAGCGGGCCCGGGACTTGTTCATTCGCGTCAGCGACGTCTCGGCCATCGCGAAGAAACCCGACAGCAGCAGCAAGATCGCCACGGCCACACCGAGATAGGTGTCGCCCGCGTGCCAGGCGGTAGCGATCATGAAGCACTCGCGCGGTCGTGGCGCGCCAGCAGCTCACGCTCGCGCGCCTCCATTCGCTCGGCGTCCGCGTCGACGACGTGGTCCCAGCCGAGCAGGTGCAAGACGCCGTGCACGACGAGCAGGGCCACCTCGTTCTCAAAGGAGACCTCGTGTTCGATCGCGTTACGCGCGGCCACGGCGGGACAGATCACGACGTCGCCGATGAGTTGGGGGATCTCGGAGGACGCCGGCTCGCCCGGTCCGCTGCCCCCGGCGTCGGGCACGCGCCCCGAGGGCTCGGGCTCACCGTCGATGGGAAAGCTCAACACGTCGGTCGGTCCCTCTTGACCCATGAACTGTTGATTGAGGTCGGCGATAGTCGACTCGTCGGCGAAGATCAACGACACTTCGGCGAGTCCGCGCACCCCCTCGTCGGTCAGGGCCCCGCGGGCGAGTTGACTCCAGCGCTCGAGATCGATCTCGTGATCGTGTTGTTCATCGGCCGCGTAGATGTCGATGCTCATGAGAAACGTTCGTAGGCCGCCACGATGTCCGCGACGATGCGATGGCGTACCACGTCCTTCGTGCCGAGGTAGACGAAGCTGACCCCGTCGATCTCGCCCAGAATCTGGTCGATGTTCACCAACCCGCTCTTTCGACCGTTGAGGTCGATCTGGGTCACGTCACCGTTCACCACGGCTTTGGAGTTAAAGCCAATGCGCGTGAGAAACATCTTCATCTGCTCCGGGGTGGTGTTCTGCGCCTCGTCGAGGATGATGAAGGAGTCGTTGAGGGTCCGTCCGCGCATAAAGGCCAGCGGCGCCACCTCGATGGTGCCGTTGGCGAGGAGCCGCTGCGCGCCGTCGGCGCCCACCATGTCATAGAGCGCGTCGTAGAGCGGGCGCAGGTAGGGGTCGACCTTGGCCATTAAGTCCCCGGGCAGGAAGCCCAGGTTCTCGCCCGCTTCGACCGCCGGACGGGTCAGCACGACGCGTTGGACCTGGCGACGGTGCAGCGCCTGGACGGCCTGGGCGACGGCCAGGTAGCTCTTGCCGGTGCCGGCCGGGCCGATGGCGAAGGTGATGATCGAAGTGTCGATGGCGTCGGTGTAGCGCTTCTGGCCGGCAGTTGAGGGTCGGATCGCCCGGCCCTTTTGACCGCGCACGACCTCGTGACGAAGGACTTCACTGGGGCGAAGGTCGTCGGCGACCATATCGATGGTGCGCGCGATTTTGGTGGTGTCGAGGGACTGGCCACTTTCGAGCACGAGGACCAGTTCGTCGAACAGCCGAAAGATCGTCGCCGCGTCCGCGCCAGTCACCGAGATCTGATTGCCTTGGACGCGAATCTTCGAGTTAGGAAACGAACGCTCGATAACGCGAAGGTGCTCGTCGCGCGCGCCGAGCAGTCCCGCCATCAGGTGGGTGTTGGCGATGTGGGTCGTCGCCGTCAACGCCTCGTCGGCCGTGGCCCCAGTGGTCATCCGGGCGGCCAGGTCATTCGCCGCCCGCCGAGCACGTGCACGTGCAGGTGCGCCACGGTCATCAGGCCGTCCTCGCCCACGTTAAAGACGAGGCGGTACCCGCTCTCCTTGACGCCTTCGTGGAGCACGACCTTTTGCGTGAGCGACATCAGGTCGTCAAAGACCCCGGGGTCGCTCGCGCTGACCTCGTTGACACTGGTGAAGTGACGCTTGGGAATGACCAGCACGTGCACCGGCGCCTGGGGCGCGATGTCGTAAAAGGCGAGCGAGTTCTCGCTCTCGGCCACAACCTTCGAAGGAATCTCCCCCGCGACGATTTTACAAAAGAGGCAGTCACTCATCTAGTGTCCTCATCCTTACTCATTTCCCACTCTCCAGAGTAAATCCCCATCCGCCGGCTTGGAATGCCATGAGGGTCGCCGCGAGCACACCGGCGGTCTCGGCTCGAAGCACCGTCGGGCCCAGTCCCACGCGACGACGATCCTCACTCCACTCTTCGCTCGCCCACCCGCCTTCGGGTCCGATCGCCACGCCACGCACGCCACGCCAGTCGCCCGCCCCCGCTAAGTCCGCCACCGCCACCGAGGCGGGCACGTCGGCGACTTTGACCGGTTCATCAATGAGAACGTCGTACGATCTTCGACACTGCGACGCCGCTTCATCGGCGACTCGGCGCCAGCGCGCGAGCGTCTTCTGACGGGCTTCGCCCTTGAACTTAACGACCATACGCGCGCTCACCAACGGCACGATTCGACTGACGCCGACTTCAGTGGCCTTGGCCACGGCCCACTCGGCGCGCTCGCCCTTGATCGGGGTGAGGTACAGCGTCGTGGCGGGCGAGAACGGGTCGAGGCACACGTCGCTCACGCGATCGAGCCCGGCCTCTTTCACTTGACACAGCGCCCATGAACCGGCCCCGTTCGTGACGACGATCTCTTCGCCAAAGTTGGCGCGCAACACCCGTCGCAAGTGATGATCATCGTCGCGACCCAGGTCGGGTTCCTCGAGATCGTCGACGTGAAACTGTCCCAGCGCGGCCACGCGTCGCGGCCACTCCAGGAGCGTCACTTCTTCGCCTTGCGGCGGCGAAAGAGTCCGCCGCTCTCCTCACTGACCAACTCGCGGCGGTGCTCGGCCCACTGGCGAAGCAGGCCCTCTGAGGTCTCGTCGAGCTCGACGGGCACGTCCACCACGAGGTGTACGTAGAGGTCGCCGCGCCCTCGCCCGTGCAGGTGCTCGGTGCCCTCGTGGCGCACGCGGTGCACGGTGGCGTTGGCGCTCCCGGGTTCCACGTCGATGGTGATCGCCTCACGGAGCGTCGGCACCGCGATGCTGGCCCCCAGCACGGCCTGGCTAAAGGCCACGTGGGCCTCGTAGTGCAGATCGTCGCCGTGGCGTTCAAATCGCGCGTCGGGCAACACGCGTAGGTGCACGAAGAGTCGACCGTTGGCGCCCCCGCGCAGCCCGGCCGGACCGCGATCGGCCAGACGCATCGTCGAACCGTCCTCGACGCCGCCGGGAATCTGCACGCTCAGGGTCGCGCTCTGTTGACGCCGTCCGTCCCCGCGACAGTCCCCACAGGGGGTCTCAATACGCGAACCCATTCCCTGACAGCGCGGACAGACCTGGGTGGTCATCATCTGACCGAGAATCGAGTTGCGCACCCGTCGGATCTGGCCGGTGCCCTGGCACTCTTCGCAACTCGTCGGTGAGGTCCCCGGCGCACAGCCCGTCCCGGCGCAGGTCGCACAGCGCTGGGGCAGGACGACCGTCACTTCGCGCGTCGCGCCAAAGGCGGCCTCTTCGAGCGAGATGTCCAGGGCGACTTCGGCGTCGGGGCCCGGTTGTGGTCCCCGGCGGTGTTGGGTGTTCACGCCCATGCCGCCAAAGAACATGTCGAAGATGTCCTGGACCGAGCCGGCGCCAAAGGGACTTCCGCCCGCGCCCACGTCCGCGCCGAAGCGGTCGTAGTTCGCGCGCCGCTCGGGGTCCGAGAGGATCTCGTAGGCCTGGGAGACCTCTTTGAAGTGGGCCTCGGCTTGGGGGTCGACGGTGTTGGCGTCGGGGTGGAACTTACGGGCCAGTCGGCGATAGGCCGACTTGAGCTCGTCGGGCGAACAGCGCGGGTCGACCTCGAGCACCTCATAGAGGTTGGTGTTAGCCACGCTCGTCCTCGCCGCCGAAGTGGCGCGTGAGGTGATGCGACACGGCCTCGGCCGCGGCCATGACTTCGGGGTACTTCATGCGCGTAGGGCCGAGCAGGCCCACCGCGCCGATAGTCTCGCCGTCCAGCGAGACCGGCGCGACGATGACCGCGCACGACGACAGCGGTTCGAAGCCGTGTTCGGAACCAATAGCCACCGACACGCCCTTACCCAAGATGTCCTCCACCAGGGACACGACCAGCAGCTCTTGCTCCAAGATCGCCAGCACCTTGCGCACGGTCTCTACACCGTCAAAGACTTCGGCGACGTGCGACGAACCGCCGATGTAGACCTGTTCGCCCTCCATGGTGGGGGTTTCGGCGTGTAACACCGACACCGACTCGCGCACGAGCTTGGCGATGGTGTCCGCGCGCGAGGGCACCTGGACGACCGCGTCGAGCGACGTGCCGATCAAGAGCGCGTTCAACTGGCGCGACGCCTCGGTCACCTCGACGTGGCTCGCCTCGAAGGCCGCCAACACGCTGTGCTTGGTGACGGTGCCGTCGGAAAAGACCGTGACCAAGAGGTGGTGGCGGGCGTCGAGGTTGACGAGCTGCACGTTCAAGATCGTCGCTCGGCTGTGGGCCGAGCCCACGACCACCGAGGTGTAACTCGTCAGTCGACTGAGCAGCGTCGTGGTCTGTTCGAGGACGTCTTCCATCTCGCCCCGTACGTGGCTGAAGAACTCCTTGATCTGTTGTTGTTGGGCGGAGCCGAGCTCGCCGGCCCTTAAGTGGTCGACGAAGTAGCGGTACCCCTTGTCGGTGGGCACCCGCCCGGCCGAGGTGTGGGGCTGGGCGAGATAGCCCTCACGCTCTAAAGCGACCATCTCGGTACGCACCGTGGCGGGCGACACGGCCAGGTCGGCGTTGTGGGCCACTGAGGTCGAGCCCACGGGCTGGGCGGTGTCGATGTGCTCCACGACCACCGCTTCGAGGATGGTGGCCTTGCGCGCGTCGAGGCCGCTCTTGGGCTGAGGGGGGGTCTTCACGCGCCGGGCCATACCTTCTCCTTGTTAGCACTCGATTTTACCGAGTGCTAACCACGGGTCACACACCTGTCTAATGTGGGCCCGTGGAGACCTTCAACGCCCCCGAACGCGCGAACGTACCCGTCTCGGGTGACGAACGCACCCAGCTAGACGCCTGGCTCGACTTCCAACGTTCGACGTTGCTACGAAAGTGCGACGGCCTGAACGCCGCGCAACTAAAGGAGCGACCCGTGGCGACCTCGCCACTCTCACTCTTGGGCATCGTTCGCCATATGACCTTCGTCGAACAGGTCTGGTTCGAGACCACCTTCGCCGGGCACGACACGAGTGACTACTACAAGACCGAGGGCGACCGCGACGCGGACTTCAACGACCTCGACTCAGCCGCCGTCGAAGAAGTGTTCGACCTCTTCCTAAAGTCGCTCAATGACTCTCGGCGACTCGCGGCGGGCCACGATCTCGACGAGCTCGCGACGAAGCCCCGTCGGGGACGCGAAGTCGATCTGCGCTGGATCTACGTGCACATGATCGAAGAGTACGCACGCCACAACGGTCACGCCGACCTGATCCGCGAGTTAGTCGACGGCGCCACCGGCTACTGAGTTACTCCTCGAGCTTTAACGCCGCCACGAAGGCCTCTTGGGGCACTTCGACGCGCCCCAGGTTCTTCATGCGCTTCTTGCCCTCTTTCTGCTTCTCCAAGAGCTTGCGCTTGCGAGTGATGTCCCCGCCGTAGCACTTGGCCAAGACGTCCTTGCGGCGAGCCTTGACGGTCTGGCGAGCGACGACGCGCCCTCCGATGGCCGCCTGAATCGGCACGTCGAACATCTGGCGAGGGATGAGCTCCTTTAGACGTTCGGCCATCTTCTTGCCGTAGGCCTCGGCGTTGGAACGGTGCACGATCGTGGAGAACGCGTCGACCGGTTCGTGGTTGATCAGCACGTCGACCCGCACGACTTCGCTCGTCACGTAACCCGCCGGCTCATAGTCGAGCGACGCGTACCCCCTGGTGCGACTCTTTAACGCGTCAAAGAAGTCGATCACGACCTCGGCCAAGGGAACGCGGTAGCGCAGTTCCACCCGCTCGGTGGAGAGATACTCCATCTTCGTCATCTCGCCTCGGCGCGTCTGGCCAAGGTCCATGACCGCGCCGAGGAACTCCGAGGGAGTGAGAATCGTGACGTCGAGCATCGGCTCGTCGACGTGGTCGAGTCGACTGGCGTCGGGGAGCTCGGTCGGGTTGTCGATGAGTACCTCGGTGCCGTCAGTGAGAAAGGCCCGATAGACCACCGACGGCGCGGTCGCGATGATGCCGAGGTTGTACTCGCGCTCGAGGCGCTCACGCACGATCTCCATGTGCAGCAAGCCGAGAAAACCGCAACGAAAGCCAAAGCCCAAGGCGTGGGACTTCTCGGGTTCGAAGGTGATCGAGGCGTCGTTGAGCTTGAGTTTGTCCAGCGCGTCGCGAAGATTGCCCAGGTCGTCGCCGTCAATGGGGTAGATCCCACAAAAGACCATGGGCTTGGGGTCGAAGTAGCCCTCGAGTGGTTCGGTGGCGGGATTCGAGGCTTCGGTGATGGTCTCACCCGATTTTGCCCCACCGACGTCGCGAATGCTGGCCACGACGTAGCCCACCTCGCCCGGGCCGAGCTGGGCGACCTTGATCATGTCGGGGGTACGGATGCCGAGCTCTTCGATCTCGTGGTTGGTGCCCGCGCGCATCATGCGGATCTTGGCCTCGTCGTAGAGCGTTCCCTCGACCACGCGGATGGACGAGATCACGCCGCGGAACTGGTCGTAGTACGAGTCAAAGATGAGCGCGCGCAGGGGCACCTGGGGTTCCCCCACCGGCGCGGGGATGCGCGCGATCACCGCATCGAGTAGCTCCGACACGCCCTCGCCGGTCTTCGCCGAGATCAGCAGCACCGAACTCGGGTCAATGCCCAGCACGCGTTCGAGCTCTTCTTTGCAGCGCTCGGGGTCGGCCGCGACGAGGTCGATCTTGTTCAGGACCGGCACGATCTCGAGATTGTGCTCGAGCGCCTGGTAGCAGTTGGCCAACGTCTGGGCCTGGATGCCCTGGCTGGCGTCGACCAGTAAGACCGCGCCCTCACAGGCCGCCAGCGAGCGAGAGACCTCGTAGCCAAAGTCCACGTGGCCGGGCGTGTCGATCAGCTGAATGAGGTGACCGTGATAGTGCACGCGAACGTTCTGGGCCTTGATGGTGATGCCGCGCTCGCGTTCGATGTCCATCGAGTCCAGGTACTGCGCGCGCATCAGTCGCGGGTCGACCGCGGCGGTGATCTCTAAGATCCGGTCCGACAGCGTGGACTTGCCGTGGTCGATGTGCGCGATGATCGCGAGATTACGGATTTTGGCAGAATCAACGGGTGCGGGTGAAGTGGCCACGGTCACTCAAGGCTACCCGTCGAGAATTGAAATTCCCGAGAGGGGAGCGCGTCGGGCGCCCTCTGCTAACATCGATAGGCCCGCGCGAAGAGTTCTCGCGCACGAAGAACGAGGTTTAAATCGTGGCCAATATCAAGAGCCAAATTAAGCGCAACAAACAGAGCGCGTCGGCTCGCGAGCGCAATAAGGGCGTCAAGTCTGAGTTGCGCACCCGCACGAAGAACGCGATCGCGGCCGTGGGGACCGCGGACGAAGAGAGCGCGCTGCGCGTCGCCGTCAAGCGCATCGACATGGCGGCCACCAAGCGCGTCATCCACAAGAATCAGGCCGCGAACAAAAAGAGTGGCCTCATGAAGCGGATCAACGCCCTGCGCCAAGAGCTCTAGCGCCGAGTACGCCTCAGCGCTGGCGCGCGCCGTGCGAGAGACGAGCGAGCCGCGCGACCAGTATCTCAATCACCGTCAGTTCGGTCACGTCCAGATCGCTGTCGAGATCCTTCCCGCCGTAGCTGACGGCGCCCTTGAGCGCGAGGTCCGCGTCGGTGATCCAGTGCACCGCGGTTCTCAGACGCTCCGCGCCCAGGCGCTGGGCTAACTGCAACGCCTTGCCGGCGGGAAAGGCGTTGACGCCCAGCAGCGCCGCGGCCTCTTCCTTGGTGCGCGCCGCGCTGCCTTCGAGGCGCGCCATGTTGAGGTAGTGGCGCTGGAGCATGGCGACGATCTGCAGTCCGGCCCGCCGCCTCGATTCGAGCATCCGACGAGCCACGACAATGGCCTTGGTGGCGTCGCCCGCGTCGAGCGCGTCGGTCAGGTCCCACACCGGCACGTCGCCGGCGTCGCCCAGGTACGGCTCGAGGCGGGCGAAGACCAGCGGCGCCGAGCCGTAGATCGACTGGAGCGTTCGCGCCAAGGCGTCCACGCGTGCCACGTCGTCGCCCACCTGCTCGGCCACGCGTTGGGCGGTGGCGCGATCGATCACCACGCCGTACTCGTCCATCTTGGACGTCACGAAGGCCACGCGGTCAGACACGCGCGAGCCAACGTTCACCTCAACGACTTCACTCGCCGCCTTCACCAGTCGATTGGCCTTCGTGCCAACGAGAGCGACAATGAGCACCGTTTGGGGCGCGGGTGAGGACATCCACTCGGTGAGCTGGGCCACTTCCTCAGCAACCAAGAGCTGCGCGTCACGCACCACCACCACGCGACGCTCCACCAAGAGCGGCGGGGTATTGAGCGCTTCCATCACGCGTGGCAGGGTGGGTTCGCCACTGCTTTGGGTGACGTCTCGGGCGGTGAAGTCTTGTAACGCAAAGGAGGGATCGAGGTCGCCCAGCGCGCCCGCGATGACGTTGTGCACCGCGTCGTAGACCATCGTCGCGTCGCTGCCGACCACACAAACGCTCGAGCTACTCACGGCACCTCGGCCAAGCGCGCCAGCGTGTCGCGCACTCGAACCGCCCCGGCCACGTCATGCACCCGAACGATACGACAACCCAGTGCCACGCCCAGCGCCGTGGCGCCCAAGGTGGCCTCACGGCGTTCGGTGACCCCAAGGTCAAAGAGCGCCCCGAGGAAGGTCTTGTTCGACGCCGAGAGCAAGAGCGGTGAGCCGAGCGCAGCCAGTACGTTCGTGTCGCGTAAGAGCTGGAGCGACTGCGCCGGCGTTTTGCCCAGGTCCAGTCCGGCGTCGAGGACGATCTGCTCTTTACTCAGACCGGCCGCTTCGGCCCAGCCACGCCGTTCCAAGAGAAACGCCGCAACGCTTTGGGTCACGTCGTCATACGTCGGCGTTGGGTCCGCGACGCGCGGACGCAATCGAATGTGCGTCGCCACCACCGTCGCGCGGGCTTTGGCGGCGACCGCCAGGTACTGAGGATCAGCGAAACCACTGATGTCGTTGCCGAGCACGGCCCCGGCCGCGAAGCCGGCCTGGGCGACGGACGCGCGCCAGGTGTCGACACTGACCGGCACGTCAAAACGCTTCGTCAGCTCAAGGATCACGGGCACGACGCGATCGAGCTCTTCCTCTTCGCTCACCTCGTCCCCGGGGCCGGCCTTCACGCCGCCGACGTCCAACACGTCGGCGCCTTCGTCAACGAGTCGCTCGGCACGTTGATAGAAGGCGTCGAGATCGTAGGTGGCGGCCGGACCGAAGAACGAGTCCTTGGTGCGATTCAAGATGCCCATCACCAGAGCGCGGGTCGTCACGTCGACGCGTCGGGTCCCGAGGGCCACCACCAACGGCCGTGCCGGCCGGAAGATCTGCACTAGTAGAGCTGGCTCGCGAGCCGGCGACGAAACGACACGTAGCGCGCGTCGTCGGGGCCGAGCGCGTCGAGCACTTCGAGCAGATGGCTCCTCGCCTCTTCGTTACTCGAGGACTGCTCGAGCAAGTGTTCGAGCGTGAGGTCGAGGTCCCCGTCGAGGCGCACGCCACTTCGTTGCAAGCGAATGCGCGCCAGCACGGTCTTGGCCGTCAGCACGTGGGAAAACGGCTCCAGTACCGCCTCGGCTTCGTCGAGCCGTTCCGCTAGACGCAGTAGGTCACCGAGCGCCACGGCCGCCTCGACGTTGTTGGCGTCGAGATCCAGCGCGGCACGAAGTGAGACTTCGTCGCCGGCGTCGAGCAGTTGATCGAGCGCCGACGCGCCCGGGGCGAGGCGTCCGATGAACTCACGCACCGCCTTTTCGGGCAACGCGCCGACGAAGGTGTCGACGATTTTCCCGTCGCGCAGTGCGAAGACCGCGGGAATTGACTGCACGTTAAAGGCCTGGGAGATTTCGGGGTTCGCGTCGACGTCGACCTTGGCCAGTTCGACCGCGCCGCCGGTCTCGCCGATGACTTTCTCCAGGATCGGTCCGAGCGTCTTGCACGGGCCGCACCACTCGGCCCAGAGATCCACCACCACCGGCACGCTCTTCGAACGCTCGATCACCATGGTAGAAAAAGTGGCGTCCGTGACATCATTCACGTCGCTCAGCCTAACGGTCACGGCGATGAAAAGGAGGGGTCGCGCGACGCTGTTAGTCTCGGCGACTATGGGGAACGTGACGGGAATCAACGACGCCAACGTGACGGCGTGGATGGTCCGCCACCTTGGAACCGTGGCGCCGCTCGAGTTCAAACTCATCGCCGGGGGACGTTCGAATCTGACCTTTCGCGTCACCGACGCCGCGGGCCACACCTACGCCCTGCGCCGTCCACCGATCAGTCACGTCTTGCCCACCGCGCACGACATGGTGCGCGAACACACGATCATTGAGGCGCTTTTCCCCCTCGGGATTCCCGTCGCCCAACCCCTCGCGCTCTGCACCGACGAGGAGGTCAACGAACGGCCCTTTTACGTCATGGAGTTCGTCGAGGGCGCGATCTTGCGCGATCGCGCCCAGGCGGAGTCGACCTTTGAGGTGGCAACGCGCGCTCAGATCGGCGAAAACCTGGCCGCCACGTTGGCCCAGTTGCACGACGTCGACGTCGACGGAGCCGGTCTGGGCTCGCTCGCGCGCCACGACGGCTACATCGAGCGCCAACTACGCCGTTGGCGGGGCCAGTTCGAGCAGATGAAAGTCGAGGGCGTCGATCACGACACCCTCGTTGAGGAGGTCGGCGAGGAGCTGGCCCGCTCGATTCCCGTCCAACAGCGCGCGGCGGTGGTGCACGGGGACTACCGACTCGACAACACCGTGCTCAACTCCTCGGGCCACGTACGCGCCATCCTCGACTGGGAGATCTGCACGCTCGGCGACCCCATGGCCGACGTGGGGATCCTGCTTTGTTACTGGGCTGAACCGAGCGACCCCACGGTGGCCCTGCTCGGCGCGGCGCCCACCACGGCGCCCGGCTTTGCCACCCGCGACGAGGTCTTAAAGTCCTACGCCAGTCACTCGACGCTCGACGTCAGCGACGTCGCCTACTACCAGGCCTTCGGATACTGGAAGTTGGCCTGCATCCTCCAGGGGGTCTTCGCGCGATACCGCGCCGGCGCGGCCGGGGGCGATCAGGGCAGCGTCGAGCAGTATCCGGCCCATATCGCCATGCTCGCCGAGACCGCCAAAGCGACGTTGGCGCACTGATGGACGAAGAGATCTACGACCGGATCATCTTTCTCGCCGACCCCGACTTGAACGAGCCCGTGCTCATTGTCGGCCTCGAAGGCTGGATCGACGCCGGGCTCGCCGCGAGCACCGCCGTGGCTACGCTGCTCGAGACGATCCCGACCGAGGTGCTCGCGACCTTTGACACCGAGTACTTCATCGACCAACGGGCCCGACGTCCCTTGGCGCGCATCGTCGACGGCGTGACGACCGAACTGACCTGGCCGGAGATCCAGATTCGCTACGGTCGCGACCGCGACGGCGCCGACGTGCTCTTTCTGGTGGGCCCCGAGCCCGATTTCCACTGGAGCGACTTCGTTGACGTCGTCACCGACGCCGCCGGACGTTTCGACGTTCGCCTCGTCGTGGGACTGGGCGCCTTTCCCGCGCCCACGCCCCACACCCGTCCGGTGCGCTTGATCGGCACGGCCCCGGCGGCGAGCAAGCATCTCTTGGCCCTCGTGGGTTCGGTGACCGGAGAACTCGAGGTGCCCGCGGGAATCGGCACCGCGCTCGAACTGGGCTTCGCCGAGGTCGACATGGATATTCTCACGCTGTGGGCGCGCGTGCCGCACTACGTGGCCTCGATGCCCTACCCCCAAGCGGCCGCCACGTTGATCGACGGACT
>DATLTW010000039.1:0-2982 GCA_035533495.1 Acidimicrobiales bacterium
CGACTGGGCCGGTGTGCGCGGCGTTGCACGCCCTCGGGTCCCACGGCTCCAACGCGGAGCTGACCGCACTCGGGGCGCTGAACTGGGGGTTCGTCTTCACCCCGGGCGGGTCGTAGATCGTCGTCGTGGTGACCGAGGTGGTCTTGGTGACCGAGGTCGTCGGCTTCGTCGTCGTCGTCTTCGTCGGCGTAACTTTCGCCTTGACAGAGAGATCGGTACCGGTCTGCACCGTCACTAACGCACCGGCCGTCACGTTCGCCGGGTCGTAACCCAAGATTGCCGGACCCTGCAGCTGCGCGAGGACGGCCTGGGCATCCGCCAGGGCCGGACTCGTCCAGTTGCCGTTCGCCGGGGGTTTCGGGCCGCCGTACCAGACAACCGTCTCGCTCACCGGGCCCGCCGGTGTCACGTTACCGGTGGACTTGATCTTGAATCCCTTGGCCGTCAACTCCCTCGCCACGGCTGCGGCCTGGCTGGCCACGCCCGTGCCGTTCTCGATCGAGAGAGGAAAACTCGATGGCGCGGGCAACGGCTGGTCGGTGAAGGAGTTCATACCAGCGGCCACACCCAGAATCTGATTTATCGAGTTCACGCCGGTCGGCTGCACCGGAAACACCACGTCGCCGTAGTAGTAACCCTGGTAGAGCAAAGAACCAGTCTGGACCTGGATAACCGGAAACGTGTACTGGAGTACCGCGGCGATGTTCGTGTGGGCGAACGTCCGGGCCAGGCCCACCATCGAGGACTCACTGAATCCGCTGTCAACGGTCAGGCTCGGTAAGACGGCCGTCGCGATGCTCTGGTCGGTGATCGGATTGCCGAGGCCCCGCGCGGCGACCTTGGCCGCCAAGACCCGCAGGAACTCATGCGTACGTCGGATTCTCGCCAGGTCCGAGAGCGCCTCCTGGGGCCACGAACGCGGGTTGTGGTTGGACGGCGTGTTTTGGATCTGAAGATGTCGGGCTCGGACGAGCTCGAGTGCCTTCACGCCATTGAGCAGATAGCAGCCCGGCCGTTCAATGTTCAGACCCGATTCCTGGTCGAAAATGGGAATCGGAAAGTCCATGTAGACCCCGCCCAACGCATCCACCACACTCGCGAAGGTGTCGAAGTTCAGTTCCACGTAGTGGTTGATCGGAATCGCAAAATCCTCTTCGATCGCGGCCACCAGTTGACTGGGACCCTGGTAGAGCGCGGCGTCGATCTTATTGGCGCCTTCGATCCGGGCGTTAGGGACAAAGAGATCGCGCGGAATCGACAACAGCGACACGGCGCCCGTGCTGGGATCGAGGTGCAGAATCATGACGATGTCGCTATTCACGGCGGTCACACCCTGGGAACAGAGCCCGTAGGCGACATTCTGGACCTTCAGTCCGCATCGAGTGGTCGAACCGATGAGCAAGATGTTCTCCGTGGGCCCCGACGAGTTTTGGAGACCATTTACGTTCTTGTGGTTAATCAGTGAACCGAGGTAGTAGTAGTCACCCACCACCGCTCCAACAATGAGTACCACGACCAGACCGAACGCGATCACGCTGCGTCGGATCCACTTCCGTCGACGACTTCTCACCCGTGGAACCTTGCCACCCGAGGTACGACGATCGACGGCTTGGCCGAGTTGTGCGAGACGTTCCGCGTTCGGAATATTCTCCGGAGAAGGCGCGCGACGGTTGCGAGATTCATCGCGGGGCATTGATACATTCTAGTTCTCATCGTCGAACCGGACTGTTCAAAGCGCAATACTCAAGTACCCATACCGCCTTTCGGCGCACTCCCCATTCACAACCGCAGCTCTCCATAGTTCACCCAAAATGGTGTGCGCACCATGAGTCACGTTCATGAGACAATGACACGGTGATTCAATGCAACCCAATCATGGGGACACCGCAACCTCGTGGCTGACGTTCACCGGGATAACCCTCACTCACACGACGTGACCGCGGACACCGACGTTCGATACGTGATGGTGGCCCTCGGACTGATTCTCACATTTCTGGTTGGCGAGGTCGTAGCCGCGATTATTGGCCGCTCACTGGTCCTGTTCGCCGACGCCGGACATATGTTGACCGACGTCGCGGCTCTGGGCATGAGCGCGTGGGCGATTCGCCTCGCGAAAAGGCCGGCGCAAGGGCGCTGGACCTTTGGGCTTCAACGAGCAGAGATAGTCTCGGCGGCGGTCAACGGGGTGACGCTCGTCGCCATCGCGCTCCTCATCGGTGTCGAGGCCATCCAACGACTCATCTCGCCCGAACACGTCAAGGGTGGTGTCGTCCTCACGGTGGCGATCATCGGCGCGGTCATCAACGTCATTGTAACGTGGCTGTTGAGCAAAACCAATCGATCGAGTCTTAACCTGCGCGGCGCCTACGTGCACATCCTCACCGATCTCTTCGCGTTCATAGGAACGGGTATCGCCGGTTTGGTCATCATCTTGAGCGGCTGGGAGCGCGCTGACGCCGTTGCCTCTCTCGTCGTGGTTGCGCTGATGGCGAAGACCTCGTGGGGACTGTTGCGAGACGCCGGAAGAATCCTGCTCCAAGCGTCGCCGGACACTCTCGATCTCAATGACGTGCGCGCCCACTTGTCGAGAGTGCAACACGTCCTTGACGTCCACGACCTCCACGCCTGGTCCGTCACCTCTGGATCACTGACTCTCTCGGCCCACGTGGTGGTCGAGGGCCACTGCTTCGACAGTGGCCACGCCCCTCAGATACTTGACGCGCTGCAAAAATGTCTCGCGGAGCACTTTGACATTGAACACGCTACTTTTCAACTCGAACCGGCTATGCACGTCGATCACGAGCCCGGGCTACACCCCTAGACGAAGCAAGAAGCCGGACCACATGGTCCGGCTTCTTGCGTTTATCTACTACTTGTTCTGTGCTGCGTTACTTCTTACTCTTCTGCGGGTTGGCACCAAGTGCCGTGATCGCAGCCGCGCGAGCACTTTGCGCAGCATCAATGGCTGACTGCAACGTGGTA
>DATLTW010000040.1:0-38016 GCA_035533495.1 Acidimicrobiales bacterium
TTACAAGAAAGGTTAATGCCGGTTCATCGAAATAGGTCGTTCGAAGCCCGTCTGATTCCGAAGTTTTGATTTCGGGAGTACTCGCCAGCGAACCTCTTAGAGGACCACGCACGAATCCAAAAGTTCTCTCGATTGCCTCGATCCGTCGCTTGAGCCATCAGGGTGCCCTAGATCGTGTCCGTCCAACTCGACTGGGAACTACTTCGTAGTCACCATCGATAAGTCAAACCTTTCGGCGGTTCTCGCTTCTCACTCTCCCAGGATTATTCACTAACGCTCTGACACCAAGTTGACCGGTGCCAATTCACCCGCTCAGGACGTGGGCCAGCACCGCAGCCTCGCTTATTGCGGGACCCTTGGTACCGGTGAGCAAGGTCAGACGGTGTTCGGACGCCATATCGCGCAGGTGCTGCAGCGCCCGACCGCGCTTGATCTGCTTAAGTTCGATGCGATAGCGGCGGGAGAATTCCCTAAATTTGGCGGGTTCGTGCGCGTACCATTTTCGCAACCGTGTCGACGGCGCCACGTCCTTGCACCACTCGTCTAAGGCCGCCTTCGCCTTGGTCACTCCGCGCGGCCAAATGCGATCGACCAAAACTCGAAGACCGTCGTCGTCGTTGGCCTCCTCGTAAACCCGGCGAACCTGTACGTCCGATTTTCTTGCCATTACAGATCTCCTTCAAGACGCGGGCCAAAAGCGACCATCGGCCGTTTGCGCGAATCACCATTGGGACAAGCCAACCATACGTATGCCACGGGGTCGTCACCGCACGCTTTGGCTTCGAACCCCACTTACCCGGGAAACCAAGTCCGTCCTGAAAAGAAGTGTCGGAGTTAAGCGCGTCCCGGCTTGTACGTCGAAACGGATAGGGAATCAGCCAACCAGTATCTCCAGGGAAACGCGGCAGCAACACCACCCGGCCCGCTGACACCAACGCGCGGCCCTATGACGTGGGGTAAGACGACGCCATCGATCGGAACGAAAAACCGCCACTGACTCGAAAAAAGGTCGTCACCATCGTTGGTGAGGTTCGCGCCGAAGCTTTGAGCAACGCACCCCGGACCCCGGGCCAATCCGTGCTCGAGAAGGGGAACCTTCCGTGGTTTCTGTTCTCGGCGAATCCGCGCGTGCTCTGCGCCTTCGATAACGTCCCCCGCTCGAATCAGACACGCGTACGGCTGGCCCAGCTGCCCCACGACGATGTTGATCGCGTGATGCAAACCATACGTGAAATAACAGTAGAGGTGACCAGGCGGACCGAACAGGGTCTTGTTCCGGTCGGTCATGCCCCGATAAGAGTGCGCCCCGGGATCACGTTCGCCAGCGTACGCTTCGACCTCGGTGATCCGGATCGAAATCGTGGTCCCGGCATCGGTGCGTTGGAGCACGCAGCCGAGAAGGGCTGGTGCGACTTCGAGTACATCACGAGCGAAGAAACTTCGACTCGTGTCGCATAGCCCATCAAAGTCGCTCATCGAGCAATCGTACCGGTGACGCTGGGAACCCAGAAACCCACTTGTAATGTCGTAAGGGCACATCGATAGGGGCGCTTCGTTCTAGCGAAGCCCGGTATTAGGAAGGTCTGTATTTTGTCAAAGCGCCGCGTAACGCGGATCCCATCATTTCGAATTACGGTCCGCGCGTACGAAGCCAACCGACGGGCGAGCATTTCTACATGAACACGACCGAAACTCTAAATGCAGTGGAGCGCCAGGTGTCAAGCGTTGGAGAGATCTGGACTATTGGTCACTCCACCCGCTCGACTGAAGAGTTTCTCGCTTTGCTGCACGAGCACGCCATTGACTCGCTCGTCGACGTGCGCTCTTTTCCCGGCTCACGCCGATGTCCGCAGTTCGGACGCGAGACGATGAGCACGTGGTTAGCGGATGACGCCATCACCTACCAACACGCAAGTGTTCTAGGTGGTCGACGAAATCGAGATTACGATGTCGACCCGACAATGAACGCGGCGTGGCGCAACGCTAGTTTTAGGAATTACGCCGATTACACCATCGGCGACGCCTACCAAGCAGGGATTGTCCAATTGGCCGGCGTGGCGCTAACGCTACCGGTCGCGTTCATGTGCTCCGAGGCGCTGCCGTGGAGGTGTCACCGCTCGCTCATCGCCAACACCCTCGTCGCGCGCGGCTGGGCTGTGCATCACATCATGAGTGTTGGCAAGGTGATCGAGCACCAACTCGGTGCTTGGGGGCCGGAACCGCTCGTCGCTGACGGTCGAGTCACCTACCCGGAACCACCAGACTGAACCACAACCTGGTAACCGGACCAACTTTGTCCCTCGTCATTCACCGGTCGTTGTCAACGAATATCTCACCTGCCCAGGGTTTCTCGTCCCTCAACCCGCACTGACTCGAGCGTTCAGTCGATTAAGAGCGAGAGAGACGAATCCCTCAAATTGCGAGGAGTCCACGGCACCGACATTGCCTTCGGCCACCGCCAGCACCGCCTGAGACGTCTCCACCACGACCAGATCCTCGAATAGAAGTGCACCTTCGACACTCGCGTTCGCGCCATAGGCGTGTGAGGCAATTCCGAAGTGCGCGAAGCGCATTCGATGAACACTGCCCACCAGACGATGCCCCGCAAAAACACCCTTCACGACGTGACATCGCCCCAAGGCACTGATCACGCGCCGGTACGTGTACGAAGGCGAATCAGAAGTGGCCACCACCTCGGTGAGCACGGGCGGATTGCCATTATCAACAAATGTTATTGACGCTCGTGACGAATATTGAAGTGCAGGCTGTCGCGCGAGGGGCGCCAAGCATCCGACGTCAAATATGCCGTGCAATCGATGCACCGTCCATCCAAAGGGCAGATCGCCACTTCGAAGAAGATCCGATCGCGCGATTGATCGCGCGCCGGCGGCGCCACCAGGAAGGACGAACGCCACCGTCGTCAAGGCGACCACCAGCGTCCACACCGACGCCGCGCGAAGTCGACGAATCAACATATGTCAAATTTAAGATCCTCTCGGCAGCGCAAGGCGTGAAAAAACGCTGAATCGAAGGATTCTCAAATGCTTCTAAGTAAATAGCACGTCCCCGAGGCGACCACTCTGGTCGAGGCCGATGGACTTAGTGAGCCAGGGCTGCTTCAAGAAACTCGGCGAACGATTCGTACTGCCATGAGCCGTCGTAACGCACGCCGTTCACAAAAAATATCGGCGTACCGTTGGCGCCACTCCGAATGGCGCTTTCCAGGTCCGCTTCGACACGGTGGCGCGGTCCTCCCCCGGCCAGATCCTTCGCTACTCGATCGACGTCAGCGCCCACGCCTTCGCTGTAACGCAACAACGCGGCGTCGCTAAGGTCTCGTTGATTCTCGAACAATACGTCGTGCATCGCCCAGAATTTGCTTTGTAGCCCTAAGGCCTCGGCCATTTCGGCGGCCGCTTCCGCGTGGGGGTGCACGTCGGCCAGGGGAAGATTTCGAAATACGAGTCGCAGGGAGTCGCTAAAGGTACGCAGCAGCTTTTCCACGATTGGATACGCCTGGCCACAGTACGGACACTGATAGTCCCCGTACTCCACGAGGGCCAACGGGGCGTCCTCGCGTCCCCTCGAATGGTCCTCGGGCCCCCCCGGGACGGAGAGTCGAGCGACCTCGCTCACGAAAGCGCCTCGACCGCCCGCAATGCACCGTCGGCTCCTGGACTCACGCCAATGGGCGAAACCTCGCTCCAGGCGACGTGGCGATCACGATCGATCACGAAAAGCGCTCGCTCGCAGATGCCGTCGTTGGGGCGATAGACGCCGTACGCCTGGGCGACCTCGCCCTTGGGGTGGAAGTCCGCGAGGAGGGGGAAGTCCAATCTGCGCTCGGCCCGGAAAGCTTGATGGCTCCAAAGACCATCCACCGAAATACCGAGTAACTGGGCCCCGCGAGCTTGAAAGAGTTTGTTGGCCGCAGTGAACACCGTGAGTTCATCACCGCACACGGGACTCCAGTCAGCCGGGTAGAAGATCAAAACCGCCGGACCGTCGATCTCTGACAGGGTGACCTTTTCGCCGGGTCCCGCGAACAGGGTGAAATCGGGCGCCGCGGCCCCGCTCTCTAGTGCCATGGCTACTCCTCTTGACGTCGAGTGATCGCAGCGACCGCTCGAATTGTTCGAGACTATACGGTCCGGGCCGATTCCCGTCACCCGATCCCTCGCGCTATGTCGCGGTTCACGGTTTGCACCTGGCCTACTGTGGAACGGTGAAAAAGAAGCTCGCCATGGTGCAGTTGGCGAAACATCGCGAACCGACGCTCCTGGTTTCGGGTCAGACGATTTCGAACTTTGGCGACGGCGTCGCCCTCGTCGCGCTGACGCTGCTCGTCTTAGACACGACGCACAGCGTCACCAAGCTGGCGTGGTTCGCCGCGGCTCGAATGACTCCTCTGGTTATCTTCCTGCTCATCGGCGGGGCGATCGTCGACCGATTCTCGCGCCGTGTGCTCCTCATCATTTCCGACGTGGCCCGCGCCGTGTTAACCGGTGTGCTCGTGGTCATGATCGCGACCGGCCTGCTGCACTTCTGGGAACTCCTCGTCTTCGCCTTTCTCTTTGGCGCCTTTGACGCCGTCTTCTTTCCGGCCATCTCCGCCCTCACGCCCGAGATCGTGCCCGAAGAACTCCTTCCAGCGATGAACGCCGTGCGACCGTTGGCCAATAACTTGATGGGCTCGATGGTCGGGCCGGCCGTCGGCGGCTTACTCGCCGCCTATAGCACGAGTTTGGCGATAGGCGTGGACTGCGCGACCTTCGTCGTCAGCGCCACCGCCCTGTTGTTGATGAAGGCGACGCCCAAGCCAATGAGGAACGCCGGCAACTCCATGCTGGACGACATCAAAGAGGGCGTGCAGTACGTTCGCCATACTCGTTGGCTCTGGACGACGCTGTTCGGCGTCACCCTGGTCAACGCCTTCGTCTTTGTCCCCATGTTTGTGCTCATCCCCTATTTTCTGCGCCACAATCTGCATCTCGCTAAGGACTACGTGGGCTTTGCGGTGGCGGCTTTTGGAGTGGCGGGCGCTATTGGCGCGTTGGTCACCGCGAACCTTCCTTCGCCCAAGCGCCGCGTGCGCGTGATGTGGATCTACTGGACCATCGGCACGCTGTCGGCCCTCGTCATGGGCATCGCGGGGAACTTCTGGGAAGTCATCATCTTTCCCATCGTCGCGTCGCCGATGATGATCTTTGGCAACGTGATCTGGGAATCGATGATGCAAAGTGAGGTTCCGCGCGAACTCTTGGGCCGAGCCAGCTCTATCGACGGGTTCGTCTCGATCGGCATCGGTCCCCTCGGACTCATCGTCGCCGGCGAAATCGCAAACTATATCGGCGTGCGAACCTACTTCGTGGCCGCCAGTTTGATCTGCGTGGTACCGGGTCTCTACATCCTCAAATCCAAGCGGATCAACGCCATTGACGACGGTCGCGTCAGCCCAACGCCAGTTGTGGTGCCGTAGCGAGCGAGAGTCCCGTGACGCGCGAGCCCTTACGCGCGCCACTTGGATAGATGAGCTCTGGTCGAAACGACCGGCCCTTTGACTCGCCCTCCCGGCCCCCGCGCACTTCCACCCACTCGTCCCCGGTGGCTTCGTTCACCACGTGCGCGACAAAGGTCCACTGTTGGCGGCGCTCCTTGGGCGTGTTTACGACCACGCGGTCACCGAAACCCACACCGTGCCAAGCGTTCGCGCGCACGATCGCGCCGAAACGAGTGGCGGAGGATTCGCGGGCCATCTCTCCATTGTTACCGAGCGTGGGCGCCTATGACGTCACACCGTGGACCTAGCGTGGCCCCATGGCGTTCGACCAACCACTGCCCCAGTCACTCTCGCCCTCACGGCTGTCCGATTTTCAAACCTGTCCCCGCCGCTATCAACACGCGTCGATCGAACGGCTCCCCCAGCCCGCGACGTACGCCACGGCCAAGGGCCGGTTCGTTCACTACGTCCTCGAGCAGCTCTATCGGTTGGAGGGCCACGAGCGCACGATCGAACGCGCTCGCGAGTACGTCGAGCCGGCGACCGCGGCGATACTGACCGACGAGGTCCGTACTGACATTGGCCTCGATGAGGCGATGTTGACGAAACTGCTCGCGGAAACCGAGGCCATCCTCGTGCGCTACTTCGCGATGGAAGATCCGACGTCGGTCACCAGCGAAGGCGTCGAGTTGCGCCTCGGCGTGGACGTGAACGGCACGCCCCTCTTTGGCATACTCGATCGCCTCGATCGAGCGGACGACGGCTCACTCACCATCGTCGACTACAAGACCGGGGCGTTGCCGAATCGGAACTACGACTCGCACACGTTCGCGAACGCCGAACTCTACGCGGCACTCTGTGAGGCCAAGCTCGGCGAGCGACCAACGACGCTTCACCTGATGTACGTCGCGCACGGCCAATCGATCGAACGTTCCGTGAGTGAGGTTGTGGTAAAGGCGCGCGCGAACGCCGCCACCGGGGCGTGGACGAAGATCAAGCGCTACTACGACGACGGCGACTTTCCGGCGACGCCCTCGGTCAACGCGTGCCGATTCTGCTCCTTCAAGGATCTCTGTCGCAGCCAGGGCGTGCCGGTTCCCGTGCGTTAGTTCCTAGGCTGGTTTCGTGTCCTCCTTTCAACTCTCCTACGACTATCGCTGCCCCTTTGCGAACAATCTCCACCTGCACGTCATCACCGCCCTTCGCGCCGGTGCGGACTTTGAGGTGACGTTCGTGCCCTGGACGATGAGCCAGGGTTACAAAGCCGACCGCGCCCCCGACGTGTGGGACGACCCGGATCGCGACGACGACCTCTTAGCCCTCGCGGTGAGCACGTCAGTTCGCGACCTGCAACCTCAGTACTTCTTGGACGTGCACGAGGCCCTCTTTCGAGCCCGTCACGAACGGGCGATTCGCTTGGTCACGATGGAAGAAATCGACGGCGTACTGGCGCCGATCGGTGTCGACCTCGAAGATATCCACACGGACGTCGCTTCGCGGCGGCCCCACAAGGTCATCGGCGAGAGTTTCCGAGAGTTCGATCACTACGAGGCCTTTGGCGTGCCGACGTTCGTGGTGGGCAACGACGCCACGTTCGTTCGCTACATGAACGCGCCCAACGAACAGCCGGGCGACTCCATTACCTTGATCACGTCGCTGCTCAACCTCATGACCCACGAAAGCGCGTTGAACGAGTTCAAACACACCCGCGTCCCGTTCTAGACCCTAGAAGAGGCGAAAGATCAACTCCAGCATCACCAAGACGCCCAGGACCAGCGCGGGCGCGACGTACTTAAAGGCGTCACCCCTTCGCACGTGCAGGGCCACCGCGACGACCATCATCACAAAAAGGCCGCCGGCCGCGACCTCATTCACGATCGCCAGAACGGACGATCCCTTCGAGGCGAGGCCAATCAACAGCCCCAGTGCGCCCACCACCTCGATCCCGCCGATTCGTTGGTAGGCCCGCTTGGTGAACCCTAAGTGATCGGCGACCCTGGACATCGCCGGGTTAAAGACCAACTTCTGCGCCCCCGAAGAGCCAAAGGCAAAAAACAGCGCGATGGAGAGTAGAGCCGCGATAACCGTCATAGTTTTTTACACCTCGTTCGAAGCCACTTTAGTGGCGCCATAAGAAATTTCTTGGATGCAGCGAGCTAGTGGTGACCCTGGTAGGACAACAGAGCGTCAATCGCGCCCTCGCGTTCTTCACTCGTGCCCGAGGGCGCGCCGGAGAATTCGGTCACGCCGGCCTCGGCCAGTTCGTTCAATTGTTCGAGTACCAGCTCTTTCGATCCGATGAGACTCACGTCGGCCGGCGCCGTAGCGCCTTCACGTTTCAACATCGCGGCGTAACTCGGCAGCGTGGCGTAGATCGCGTACTCGGTGTTAAGACGGTCGCGCGCTCCCTCGAGGTCCGAGGTGACCGCCATCGGCAGCGAGCAGACCACGCGCGGTTCCTTTCGACCGGCCTTGGCCGCCGCGGCGCGAATCGTCGGAGCGATGTGCGAGGCAATGGTCTGTCGCCCGGTCATCCACAAGAGAGTGCCGTCGGTAAGGGCGCCGGCCAGCTCGAGCATCTTAGGCCCGAGGGCCGCGACCAGCAGGCTTGGCGCCGCGGCGTCTTTGGGTCCGATCGGTCCCATGGTGACGGCCTTGACGCGTTCACCTTGCACGTTCACCTTTTCTCCGCGCAGCAGGGGCGCGAGCGCGTTGAGATACTCGTGCATGTAGCTCCCGGGTCGCTCAAAAGAGAGCCCCCACAATCCCTCCACGATTGCCTGGTGCGAAAGACCCACCCCGAGCGACAGATGTCCGCCGATGGCCTCTTGGACGGTGCGGGCCTGGGCGGCCAGCATCGACGGATGCCGAGGCTGAATCGGCACGACCGCCGTGCCCAGGTCGAGGTCACGCAACTCACGACCCACCAGCGCGAGCACCGTCAAGGTGTCGGGCCCAAAGATCTGCGACGACCACAGACGCGTGAAGCCGCGCTCGCGCAACCCTCTCGCACGTTCGATCGTCTTTTCCAGCGGTCCGTCGGTGTCCAATCCAATGGCGATTCGCATCTTCGACGCCTCTCTATGACCTCGAGCATTTCGGTCGTTTTGATCGCCTCCCAACCTACCGTCATTGCGCGTGTGCGAATATGGAACGGTGCCCGTGCGTACGGGACTTAGACCCAGGAGGTGCCGTGCCCGAGGTAGTGGGAATCGTCATGGGCTCGTCGTCGGACCTCGAAGTCATGAACGAGGCCGCAAAGATCTTGGCCCGCTTCAACGTCGAGTATGAGATTCGAGTGCTTTCGGCGCACCGCCGGCCCGACGCGACGCTCGAGTATGGCCAATCCGCGCGCGATCGTGGTCTGAAGGTTCTCATCGCCGGCGCGGGGGGCGCCGCGCACCTGCCCGGCGTTCTCGCCGCCGTGACCACCCTGCCGGTGATCGGCGTGCCCGTCGCGCTCGCGCGACTCGACGGATTGGACTCGTTGCTCTCCATTGTCCAGATGCCCCGGGGCATACCGGTCGCCACCGTGGCGATCAACGGCGCGGCCAACGCGGGACTCTTGGCGCTGCGTATTCTCGCAACGTCGAATGAGTCACTCGCCCGAGATCTCGAGTCATTCCGCCAAGAACTGGCCGCGGAGTCCCAAGCCCAGGACACAGATTTACCGAGAAATTAAGGACGCCGCGCGATTTTGCCTGATGGGCGTGGACGTGCGCCGAGGGCGTGGGCTCTAGTCTGGACGCGTACCAAAAGGAGGCCCCCGTGGGCATTATGAAGCGAGTGCAAACGCTCTTTCAGGCGAAAGCCAACGACGCCTTGAACAGGGCCGAGGATCCCCGCCAGACCCTCGATCTCTCGTACGAACAGCAACTCGAGAACCTCACCAAGGTCAAGCGCGCCGTGGCCGACGTGGCCACCGCGCGTAAGCGCGTTGAGATTCAAGCCGAGCAGCTCAAGAGCCAGGGCGACCGACTGGCCGACCAGGCCAAGACCGCCATGGCCCAGGGCAACGAGCCGCTCGCGCGCGAGGCGCTCACCCGTCGCGAAGCCATCGCCAACCAACTAAAGGACCTCGAGACCCAGCACGCCTCGATCCAAGAGCAGCAGAACAAACTCGAGGACACTTCCACCAAGCTCCAGACCCAGGTGGAGGCCTTTCGCACCAAGAAAGAGACCATCAAAGCGACCTACACCGCCGCGGAGGCATCGGCGCACGTCAACGAGGCCGTCAGCGGCATCTCGACCTCGATGGGCGACGCGGGGGCGGCGATGCAGCGCGCCCAAGACAAGGTCGCCGCGATGCAGGCGCGCAGCGGCGCGCTCGACGAACTACTCGCCTCGGGCGCCTTGACGGACTTGACGAGCACCAACGACGACATCCAAGCCCAGCTCGACAAGGCCACCTCGACGTCGGACATCGACGCCCAGCTCGCCGCCCTTAAGTCCAACGGCGCCGTGTCCGCGCTGCCCTCGGGCCCGGGCGACGGCGCCGCGAGCGCGTCCACCCACGAAGGCAACTAACCGTGGCCAAGACCAAGATTGAAGCCGATCACGGCCTGAACGTTCGAATGTTCGTCACGGGCCTCGCCCTGGTGGCGCTCTACGCCATCATCGTGTCGGTCATGCTGAGCCTGGGCGTGTCGACGGTGCTGGTGATCGTGATCGCGGGGGCCCTGATCTTCTCGCAGTACTTCTTCTCGGACAAGATCGCGATGTTCGCGATGCACGCCCACGAGGTGACGCCCCAACAAGAACCCAAGTTGCACGAGATCGTGGACCGCCTGTGTCTGCTCGCCGATATGGCCAAGCCCCGCGTCGGGGTGTCCGAGATGGATATGCCCAACGCCTTTGCCACCGGGCGTAATCCGAACCACGCCGTCATCTGCGCGACGCGCGGGCTGATGAGCCGTTTGAACGACGAAGAGCTCGAAGCCGTCCTCGCCCACGAACTCAGCCACGTGGCGCACCGCGACGTGGCCGTGATGACCATCGCGTCGGGCGTGGGCATGCTGGCCGGACTGGTCAGTCGCATCGCCATGTTCGGCGCGATGTTCGGCGGCGGCGGTCGCGGTCGCGGCGGACAGAACATCGTGATCTTAGAGATGATCACCATGCTCGTCTCGATCGTCATCTACGTGATCGCCTTCCTCTTGACGATGGCGCTCTCGCGCTACCGTGAACTCGCGGCCGACCGCTCGGGCGCGATCCTCATCGGCAAGCCGAGCGTGCTGGCCAGCGCTTTGGTGCACGTGACCGGCGACATGGGCAAAATCCCGCGCACGGACTTACGCAAGACCGAGGGCATGAACGCCTTCTTCTTCGCCCCGGCGTTGGCGGGGGGCACGGCGGCGAATCTCTTCTCCTCGCACCCGTCGCTCGAAAAGCGTCTCGACGCGTTGAACAAGCTCGAGAAGGAACTCAACGGCTAGTGGGTCTTCGCGACACACTCTTTGGACGAACCAAGCAGGTCGCGCCCAACCTCGACAACCTCTTCGCGCTCCCCACGGCGGCGCTCACCCTCGAGAGCGAGTTGGACCTGGTCAGCTCGGGCCAGGCCGGCCTCTGCTTTAAGTCCGGCAGCGGCGAAAGCACGTTGACCACCGACGAAGACATCAAGCAGTTGCTCGACTTCGACCAGACCAACAATAAGGTCACCCTCACCACCGACGACCTGGGCTTTAAGTGGCTCGTCGTCACCGACCCGGACTTCGAGGCGCTGGTCACGCGAATTCACGCCGCCGATACCTCCATGGTCGAGCACGGTCTCGGACCGCGCCTGTTGTGCGCGGTCTTTGGCTTCGTGGCCAAGACCCCACCGGGCGAAGGATCGGTGCGCATGGTCTATCTCATGAAACAGGGCACGTTCTACCCCTTCGCACCCACCGGTCCTTCGCAACGCGACAACGAACTCGAACTGCGAGTGAAGTCGTTTCTCGGCACCGACCTACCCATCGAAAAGGATCTCGCGCGTTGGATGGCGCTGTGGAACCTTCCCGTCAGTTAGACGGCGATCGTCGATCGACTCGCCCGGGTAAGTTGAGTCGTGGGGGCGAGAAACTCAACGCCAACCCCAGGAGGTCACCGTGGAGCAGTCGTGGTCGCTCGGGACAAGTGAGACTCCGGGGCCCGACGCGCTGAGCGACGAAGAGTTGACGGCCCTCGCGCTGGCCGCTGATCCCACGACGCCGCTCGACGCCAACGCCGTTCCCTGGTACGGCGTATCGGACTCGGTGAACTTACTGCCTGAGTGGTACATGCCTCGACCGATCGCCACCGGACGCGGGCGCGCCAATCGCGTCGTCGTCATCTCGGTGGTCTCTACCCTGCTCGTCATTTGCGCCATGGGCCTGTGCGTCACGTCAGGCTTCCTCACCCTGGCCTAGCTTCGTCGCCGACTAAGCGGACTAGCCCACGCAGTTCTTGAGAGAGAGTCGAGTGGCCGCGGCCTTGCGCGCCGGCAGGAACTTTCCCACCAGCGAACGCAGGACGCACGAGTGGTCGTCAAGGGCCACGTGACGGGTCCCGCTGACCACGCTAAGGACCCCCGGGCAGACGTCGGCGGTCGCGGTCCACTTCACTGAGCGGGTGCTACCGGGAGCGGTGAAGGACGTCGCCAGCGTAAAGAGTGTGGCGTCCTCCATGCACACACCACCGGCCGTGTTGGAGAGCGAAGAGAGAGCGTGTCGTAGTTGCACCGCCTCGGATTTGGTCAGGGTCACCGTCGTGGGATCACTGGAACCCGCGAAGGCGGTCATGTGACCATACGCCGTCAAGATCACGGGATGGCTCGTGGGCATGCTCACGTTCTCTATGGGCACCCATACGACTTCGGCGTCGACGCGCAACTCCTTGTCACTCGGAGCAGTGGTACCCACGGTGTAGTCGAGTTGTTCGTACGACAGATGGCGGCTGGCGAAGGGAAGGTTGAGTTGATAGCCCGTCACCGAGGTCACGGCGCTACCCGACACTGTCTGTGGTCCTTCAATTGTCGCGCCGGGTGCGTGATGGTCTCGCAGGAAGGACGCGAGGTCGACGGGACGCTGTAACACGTAATTTCGATGAACGACCACCAAGTCAGTGAGTGCCACCAGCCCCGCAGCGTTGGTCAACGGCGCCACGAGGCGCTTCGTAACGACGGCCCCCGCCGGCAGGGCCGCCCGGTTCAGCAACTGGTTGGCGAACGCTCTGGCGGTCGCGCTCGAGGCCGTATTGGTAGTGAGTTCCGTTCGTCCCAACGTGGTGGAAGTGGGCGACGACGTCGCGGCGACGTCACCAGCAAACACGCTGGTCAACACGACCAGGCAACCGACGAGGACCCCAAGGGCAACGGGTGAAGTCCACGGCATTGGCTTTTTCATGTCACTACCTGTCCTAGTACTTTGGCGCGCTCAGAAGTGCACGGGTCGCCAACACAACATGGCGGCTTAGCGACCTCACTATCTCTCTGTCGCCCACCGCGGGAAAGTTACAGATTGAAGTGAAGAATTCCTCGATTTCGATGCTGGATCGCGTGGAACGCTTAGGGGTGGGTCATCTCATCGGGCACGACCGCCGCGTCGAACTCCTCCGCGCTTAAAAAGCCCAGGGAGAGCGCCGCCTCTCGTAACGTGGTGTGCTCCTGGTGCGCCTTTTTGGCGACTTGCGCGCCCTTGTCGTAGCCAATGATGGGGGTGAGGGCCGTCACCAGCATCAAGGAGTCGTTGAGGTGACGTTGGATCTGCTCGTAATCGGGCTCGAGGCCCTCGACACAGAACTCGCGGAAGCGATCGCACGCGTCACTCAAGAGATCGATCGAGTTACAGACGTTATAAATGATTACTGGCTTGCAGACGTTCAGTTCCAAGTTGCCCCTAGAGCCAGCGATGGTGATCGCGGTGTCATTGCCAAAGACCTGGATACAGACCATGATCATGGCTTCGCATTGTGTGGGATTGACTTTGCCCGGCATTATCGAACTGCCCGGCTCGTTTTCGGGCAACTTGAGTTCACCCAGTCCCGCTCGCGGTCCCGAACCAAGCCAGCGAAGGTCGTCGGCAATCTTGGTAAGACTCGTCGCGAGCGTCTTGATGGCGCCGTGTGCAAAAACCAGCGCGTCGTGCGCGGCCAGAGCGGCAAAGTAATTGGGCGCCGTCACGAAAGGTTTACCGGTCAGTTCGGCGATCTCGGCCGCGACGCGCACGCCGAACTCCGGGTGCGTGTTGAGTCCCGTACCCACCGCGGTCCCGCCGGCCGCGAGTTCGTACAGACCGGGAAGAATCAACTGCAGACGATCGAGGTCGGCGTCGAGCTGGGCGACGTAGCCCGAGATCTCTTGACCCAGCGTGAGCGGGACGGCGTCCATCAAGTGCGTGCGCCCGATCTTGGTGACGTGGGCGAACGCCGTGGCCTTGGTCTCGAACGCGTCGCGCAGCCGAGTGACCGCGGGCACGAGCCGTCCGGTGATCTCCATGACCGAGGCGATGTGCATGGCGGTGGGGAACGTGTCGTTCGAAGACTGAGACATGTTGACGTGGTCGTTAGGATGTACCGGATCCTTTGAGCCAAGGACTCCGCCCGCGAGTTCGATGGCGCGATTCGAGATCACTTCGTTGACGTTCATATTGGTCTGGGTACCCGAGCCGGTTTGCCAGATGCGTAGGGGGAACTCACCAGCCAACGCGCCGTCGATGATCTCGCGCGCCGCGCGATCAATGAGTGACGCTCGTTCGTCATCAAGTTTGCCCAGAGCGTGATTGACCCTCGCCGAGGCGAACTTCAACACGCCAAAAGCCTGGACCACCGCGCGAGGCATCGTCTCGTGACCTATCGAAAAGTGGTGAAGGCTGCGCTCCGTCTGAGCCCCCCAGTAGTGATCGGCGGGAACCTCGATGTCGCCCATGCTGTCGGACTCTACGCGCGTGTTCGTCATCGACCGACTACTTCTTCGCCGTTTTCTTGGCGGTTTTCTTCATCGTTTTCCTCATCGTTTTCTTCGCGGCCTTCTTTGGCGCGGCCTTCTTTGGCGCGGCCTTCTTTGTTGAAGTGACCTTCTTCGTTCCAGATTTCTTTGGCGCGGCTTTCTTTGGCGCGGCCGTCTTCGACGATGCTGGCTTCTTGGTCAGCGCGGCCCTCTTGGTGACGGCGGCTTTCATCGCCGGCGCGTTCGTTCTCGCTCCGTCGTAGAGCTTGATCCCGGCGGTCACAACCTTTTTCGCGGCCACGACGTCCTCGGCCCGCGGACCCTCGCCCGAACCAGGGACCTCGAGCAGTAGTGGAAGGTTGCGAATCTTGGGATGACCCACCAGCGGCGCCAATCCCTTCACCCCTATGGTCCCTTCGCCGATGTTGGCGTGTCGGTCCCGGTTCCCGCCGAGCTCGATCTTTGAGTCATTGAAGTGAAAACAACGAAGACGTTCCATCCCCACGGTCTTGTCAATGTCGTTGATCAGTCGCTCGGTGCCCGCCACGCTCGAGTAGTCAACGCCACTGGCCCAGAGGTGTTGAGTGTCGATGCACAGCCCCAGTCGATCATCACCGTTGCAGGCGTCGATCAAGAATTCAATCTCTTCCAGCGAGCGACCGACGGTCCCGCCGGTGCCCGCGGCGTTCTCAATGAGAATCGGACAGTCGGTGACTCCCTGAGGGGCCGGCGCAGCCCCTTCCAGTGCGCGCTCGAACGCGTCAGCGATTTGACGAACGACTTCGTCGAAGCCGGCCCCCATGTGTGAGCCGACGTGCAAGACCAGTCCCGAAGAACCCATTCCGCGAGCCACCGAGAGGTTGTGAGTGAGACACTCGACGGACTTTTCGTAGAGTTCGAGGTTGGCCGAGGCCAGATTGATCAGATACGTCGCGTGACAAAAGGTGTCGGTAATCGTGGGGTGCGCCGCCTGGGCCTCACGGTAAGCGGCCAAAACCTCGGGCGCGTACTGCGAGGGCTTCCACATACGCGGGCTCTGGGTGAAGACCTGGATCGAAGTGGCCCCGATCGCAACCCCCGCCTCGAGGGAGGGAATGAGCTTGCCGCCACCGCGGACGTGCGCACCAACGTTCATTAAGGTAAAACTACTAGCCCCGTCTCGATGAAACGTCAGGAGCGCCGTGACCGATACCTTCAGCCCTGCCTCAAGGGCCATCTTCGCCAAGAACGTGCTGGCCCACGTCGCAAGCCTCGACGCGGACGGCGCGCCGAACGTTACGCCGGTCTGGGTCGAACTCGACGGCGAGGACATCGTCATTAACACCGCCCTCGGTCGGGCCAAGGCGCGCAACCTGGCCGCCGACTCGCGTGTGGCGGTGTCACTCACCGACCCCGACGACCCCTACGTCTGCATTGCCGTTCGCGGCACGGTCGTGGCCTTTACCACTGAAGGCGCCGACGAGGTAATCGACCGCTTCGCGAAAAAGTACCTCGACGTTGATACGTTTCCCTCGCGTCGCGAAGGTGAGGTTCGCGTGAACGTGAAAATTCGTCCCGACCACATCTCGACTCAGCCGGCGTAACTTAGACGAAGTCGGTCAGTTCTCCGGCGGCGCTCGTTACGACGCGACCAGGTGAAAGAACGCGCACACCGTCGACGAGACGCTCACCGTCGTAACTCCACACCGTGAGTGGCGACGGCGGCGCCGGTCGGTTGAACGCACCCACGAGGGTCGCCACGGCGTTGGTGAAGTTGACCTCGTCGTTGGTGAGCAGGGCTCGCACCACGTCGGCGTGCTCACGGGACAACGAACTCGCCTCGATGACGACGTGACGCAGGGGAACGAGCGCCGCGAGGGTCGCCGCGTCGCGCGCCGCGAGTTGAGCCGGGTACGACTCGCCGACGACTAACCAGACGCCCAGGGGTTGAGTGAGACGACCACTCATCGAAGCCGCCACGACGACCGTGTCGGCGTCGGTGCAACGAAAGAGCACCGTTCGCTCATTGGCGAGTCGCACCGCGGCGTCACGCTCGGCCAGAGCAGCGACGAGGCGAACCAGCTCCATAGTCAGGGCTGGAGATCCTCTTTGGGCAATCGCTCGATGTTCACGTCGCGAAAGGTGAGGATGCGCACCGAGGGCACGAAGCGAGCCGAGCGGTACATGTCCCAGACCCAGGCGTCGTGCAGCGTCACCTCGAGCAGGGTGGGCGCGGTGTTCGATCGAACGTCCACGGCCACGTCGTTGGCGAGATAGAAGCGCCGGTCGGTCTCCACGGCGAAGTCGAACATGCCCACGACCGCCTTGTACTCCTGGACCAGCGCGAGTTCGAGGGTCGACTCGTAGTCGTCGAGCTCTTCCTCACTCACCAGCGACTACGCGCGCTCGGTTTGGCGCAGTTCCTTGATCTTGGCGGCCTTGCCGCGCAGGTCACGCAGGTAGTAGAGCTTGGCGCGACGAACGTCGCCGTGCGACTCGACTTCTATCTTGGCGATGGTGGGGGTGTGCACCGGAAACGTGCGCTCAACGCCGACGCCGAAACTGATTTTGCGCACGGTGAAAGTCTCTTGCAGGCCCGAGCCCTGGCGGCGAATGACGATGCCCTGGAAGACCTGCACGCGCTGACGGGTGCCTTCGACGACCCGCACGTGGACCTTGAGGGTGTCGCCGGGGCGAAAAGCGGGTATGTCGTCGCGAAGCGAGTCGCGGTCGACGAGGTCGGTCGGGTTCATGAGAGCGGTCCCTTTCGGATCACAGGCCTTAAAAGTTTAGCCGCTTGGCCCCTCGCCATCCAACGGTGGGAAATCGGCCAGTATCTTCGTCTCTTCGTCGTTCAGTCCCCCGCGACGCTCGATCAGATCCGGTCGGCGCGTCAATGTTCGCCGCAGCGCTTGTGCGCGGCGCCAACGATCAATCCTCGCGTGGTCGCCCGAGAGCAAAACCTCGGGTACGCGCCGTCCGCGCACTTCGGCCGGCTTGGTGTATTGGGGGTACTCGAGGAGTCCCTCGCCGAAGGACTCCTGCACGCTGGACTCGTCGTTGCCCAGCGCCCCGGGCAACAAGCGCACCACCGATTCGATGACGCACAGTGCGGCCAACTCGCCCCCCGACAGGACGAAATCGCCCAGGGAGATCTCGTCGTCGGCGACCAGATCGAGCACGCGTTGGTCGAATCCCTCATAGCGACCACAGAGCAAAGTAAATCCCGCGAGTTCGCTGAGTTCGCGGGCCAACGCGTGAGTGAAGACCCGGCCCGAAGGGGAAAGGGCGATCACCGGCCTCGCCAGTCCCGGGCTCGATTCAATGCACGCCAGTATTGGCTCGGCGCGCAATACCATACCGGCGCCCCCGCCAAAGGGCGTGTCGTCGACACTGCGGTGTACGTCGGAGGTGGCGTCGCGAAAGTCGTGGAGATGCAGTGCCCACACTCCTCGCTCGGCCGCTCGACCGAGCACCGACGTGGCGGCGTAACTGGCCACCGCCTCGGGAAAGAGTGTCAACACGTCCACGCGCAACGTCATTCGAAGAGTCCCTCGGGCGCGTCGATCTCCACGCGGGTGTTGGCTTCGAGTGTGACCACGAACGTCAATGGAACGAGCGCGCCCGAATCGAGCACCATCAGATCGCTCGCGGGATTCGCCTCGACGTCGACGACGACGCCGCGACGAACGCCGCGCTCGTCCACCACTTCGGCGCCGTAGAGCTGATCGATCCAGATGACGCTCTCGTCGTGGAGGCGCGGCGCCGACAGCACAACGCCGCGCCACCGCTCGGCCTCTTCACGAGAGTGGATTCGATCGAAACTCACGATGAAGCGGGCCTGGTGGGCCGCAGCTTCGAGCACGACCAACGGCCCGCGCTCGCTGGAAAGGGTCACGCCGGGCGCGAGACGTTCCACCCGATCACTCCAGAGGTCCACCTGCACCTGCCCGCGAAGACCGTGGGCCTTGACGATGCGCCCGACCTCGAGCGTGGAACGCTCGTCGGTCACGGCTAGTCGACGATGTCGACCGAGGTGATGACGCCGTCGCGCGCTCCCGCGGCGCCCACCAGCGCACGAATGGCCTGCGCGGTGCGCCCACGCCGGCCGATGACGCGTCCCATATCGCTCGGGCCCACGCTCAGCGACAAGATGACCTTGCCCTGGCGCTCACTGACCTCCACCGAGACGGCCCCAGGGTCTTCAGCCAACGATTTTGCGATGAACTCCAGCGCCGCGATCGCGGCCGCGGCTTTGTCGGCGCCGCCGGCGCCGCTTCCGACCTCGTTGCCGACGTCGCTGTTGTCGTAGTCATCCTCGGGACCGTCGTCAATCGTGTTGACGTCCCCGGCGACGTACTCGTCGGACGCGTCGCTCACGTTGCGACCTTGGAGGCCTCGAACGCCTCCAGCGCACCACTGATCTTTAGCAACTTGGCCACGCGCTCGGTGGGCTGGGCGCCCTCGCCGAGCCAATGCAGCACCTTTTCGTTGTCGATCTTCAAGACCATTTCGGGCTCGGCCGTCGAGATGCCTCGAGGCTGGTAGGTGCCCACGATTTCGAGAAAGGCCCCGGAGCGGGCCCGGCGGCTTTCGGCGGCCACGACGCGATAGGTGGGCTGCTTCTTCTTACCCATCCGCACCAAACGTAGTTTCACAGCCACAACGTAAATCCCTTCGAACATTATTGTTCCGAGTCGGAACTGGGCGAAATACCCGAGCGTCCAAGTTTAGCGTTGTTTGGGAGGGGTGACCCTGCCGCCTTTTTTCTTCTTATTCTTTGCGCCGGCGCTTCGCGACGTCGACGCGGCGCTCGCCATCCCCGCACCCAGCGCTTCAAAACCCTTGGGCAGCGTCTCCCCCGAGGGAGCGCGCGCGCCCACGCCCGCCATGCGTCCGAGTCCGCCCGGTAGCGACGGCGACGAACCGCTACCCATCTGGCGCATCATCTTTCGCATTTCGCCGAACTGCTTGAGCAGGTGGTTCACCGCGCTCACGCTCGTGGCCGACCCCTTGGCAATGCGCATACGCCGCGAACCATCGATGATGGTGGGCGTACGACGTTCCTGGGGCGTCATCGAACGAACGATCGCCTCGACCCGATTGAGTTCACCGTCGTCGACGTTGCTCGCGGCGGTGCGCATCTCTTTCGAGACCCCGGGCATCAACTTCATCAGCCCACCGAGCGATCCCATCTTGCGCACTTGGGCGAGTTGCGCGAGAAAGTCGTCCAGCGTGAACGTGCCGCTCATCATGCGCCCGGCGGACTCCGCGACGACGTCGGGATCCATCGTGCGCTCGGCCTGCTCGATCAATGTGAGCACGTCACCCATGCCCAGGATCCGTGACGCCATCCTCTCGGGATAAAACAAATCAAAGTCGGCGATCCGCTCGCCGCTCGAGGCGAAGACGACCGGACGACCAACGACGCCTCGCGCCGAGAGCACCGCGCCGCCGCGCGCGTCGTAGTCGAGCTTGGTCACGATCAGTCCCGAGAGCTCGAGCGCGTCGTGGAAGCTCCGGGCGGTGTGCACGGCGTCCTGACCGGTCACGGCGTCGATCACCAAGAAGGTGTAGTCGGGCGCAGTGGCCTCGGCGATCGAGCGCACCTCGTCCATCAGCGCCTGGTCGATCGAGAGACGACCGGCGGTGTCGATGATGACGACGTCGCGACCCAGTCGGGTCGCTTCGGCCAGGCCCTTGCGCGCGACGTCCAGGGGCGTTGAGGCCCCGGCGTAGACGTCGACGCCCACCTGTCGGGCGAGCAGGCGCAACTGCTCCACGGCGGCGGGGCGTTGAAGGTCCGCCGCGATCAGATAGGGCTGACGACCTTGCTGTTTGAACCAGGCCGCGAGTTTGGCCGCGGCCGTTGTCTTGCCGGCCCCCTGGAGGCCGGCCAGCAACACCACCGTGGGGGGCTTGGCGGCGTAGGTGACCTTGAGCGGGGTGGCGCCGAGTACTTCCACGAGCTGTTCGTGCACCGCCTTGATGACCTGTTGGCCGGGCGAGAGGCTCTGGGTCAGTACTTCGCCACTCAAGCGCTCGCGCACCGCGTCGAGAAACGCCCGCACCACGCCCAATTCGACGTCCGCTTCGAGCAGCGCCGCGCGTACGTCACCGAGTGCTTCGTCGAGGTCGGCCTCGCTGAGGCGCCCGCGAGTGCGTAGTGAGGCGCTGAGTCGTTCCAGGCGTTCACCGAGGGCGTCAAACATGATGTCCGAAGGCTAGCGTCACGCCCCGAGCAACGAGTCCACGAATTCGTCGGGTTCGAAGAGTATGAGGTCACCCACGCTCTCGCCCACGCCGACGAACTTGACCGGAATGGCGAGATCGCGTTCGATCGCGATGACGATGCCCCCTCGCGCCGTGCCGTCGAGTTTGGTGAGCACGATGCCGGTCACGCGCGACGCCGCCAAAAACTCGCGCGCTTGACTGAGCGCGTTCTGTCCGGTCGTGGCGTCAAGGACCAAGAGCGTTTCGACCACTTGGCCCGGCGCCCGGTCGGCCACGCGACGGACCTTGGCGAGCTCGTCGAGCAGGTTCGAGCTGTTCGCGCGTCGGCCCGCGGTGTCGGCCAGGACGAGATCGATGCCTTTAGCGTTGGCCCGTCCTATGGCGTCGTGGACCACCGAGCCCGGGTCGGCCCCTTCGTTCGCTCGAACAATGTCCGCGCCGGTGCGCGCGGCCCACTGCTCGAGCTGATCGGCGGCCGCGGCGCGAAAGGTGTCGCCCGCGGCGAGCAGCACCGAGCGGCCCTGGTCGCGGTGACGCTGGGCCAGTTTGCCAATGGTCGTGGTCTTGCCCACGCCGTTCACGCCCACGAACAGCCACACCGGCACCCGCCCGGGGTCGGCCGTGGTGGTGAGCGAACGATCCGCGCGAAGCCCGTTCAAAAGTATCGTCCGTAGCGCGGGGGCCACGCCGTCGGGCGCGCCGTTCGCCTGGAGTTCCGCCAACACCGACGCCGTCGTGGCGACGCCGACGTCACTGCGCAACAAGACCTCTTCCACGACCTCCAGTTGGTCGCTCGTGAGATTGCCCGTGCCCGAGAGCGAACGCACTCGTTCAAAGACGCCTCTCGAGGAGCTCAGTCGTTGGCTCAACGTCACCGCGTCGACGAGCGACGGGATTAGCGTCGTGTCGCGAACGAGGATCTCGGGCATGGCGGCGCGCGAGCTCGCGAGGGGCGCACGACTCGCTCGACGCCGCCGGGCGAGGAAAAGGACCACGGCGAGTACCACGACGACCGCGAGAATAGTTACGAGAACGATCACGCCGTTTCGACTTCTAAGGTGCGGTTGACGCGCTGGCTGACAACTTTGGACGAGGCGCCGGGCACCATCGTGACGCCGTAGAGGACGTCGGCGGCCTCCATCGTGCGCTTTTGGTGCGTCACGATGAGCAGTTGGGCCTCGTCGCGGAACTCATCGACGAGGCTGAGAAAGCGCTGCAAGTTGACGTCGTCCAGGGCGGCCTCCACCTCGTCCATGAGGTAAAAGGGCGACGGGCGCGAACGAAAGACCGCAAAGAGAAAGGCCAGGGCCGCCATGGAGCGTTCCCCGCCCGAGAGCAGCGAGATGCGTCGAATGTTGCGCCCCATCGGTCGAACTTCAATCTCGACGCCGGTATTCAAGGGGTCGTCCGGTTCGCTCATATTGAGTCGACCCTGGCCGCCGGGAAAGAGCATCGCGATGAGCGCCGAGAAGTGCTCGTTGACGTCGGCGAAGGCCTTGGAAAAGGTCTGCATGATCTCCACGTCGAGTGCCCGAAGGACCTCTTGCAACTCTCGCCGAGCGTGGCGCACGTCGCTGACCTGGGCGTCGAGTTCTTTGTAACGATCCTCCAGCGAGGCCAGTTCCTCCAGGGCCAGCGGATTGATCGGCCCCAGCGACGTGATGCGCGCTTCGAGTTCGGCCACGCGACTCTCGAGCACGACTCCCTCGGGCAGTTCAATTCGCGGTGCCGGTCCCATCTCGTGCGGCTCCACGCCGAGGTCGCGCCGAACGATCTCGTGCACGTTAGAGACCTTCACCACCAGTTCGGCCTGTTCAATTTCGTGCCGACGCATGACTTCGCCGAGTTCGCTTAAGCGAACGTCAGCCCCGCGACGGGCTTGGCGCACCTCTTCGAGCATCTCGGCGCTCGCGCGTGAGGCTTCGAGCTGTTCGCGGTAACTCGAGTCGAGCGCGTCCTGGGCTACCCGTATCTCCTCGGCCGCTCTTTGGACGAGCGACGACAAGCGATCCAAGACCTGGCGATCGAACTCCAGCGACTGGCGCCGGGTCGCCGCTTCCAGTCGCTCCCCCGTGTGACCTTCGAGCCGCTGCTCGATCTCGCGACGACGCTCTTCGATCAGTCGCCGACGCTCGGCGAACTCGGCTTCGCGGCGCGATAGCATCGTCGCTTCGTCAATGACGTGGCGGCGATGTGCGTCGAGCGCGGCCCGGGCCCCGCTGCGCTGGACTTGACGTTCAGAGCCGTCGCGTCGAGCCGACTCCAGGAGCGGCAGACCTTGTCGCTGCGCCAACAACTCGGCATCGACGGTGAGGATCTGCGCCGAAAGATCTTCGACGTCGGCACTCAACGTGTCCACCGTCGGTACCAACGCCTCGCCCTCGAGCGAGAATCGCTCGATCTCACCTTGGAGTCGCTCCACCTCCCCACGCGCCTCAGTCCGGGCCGACGTGGCGCGGTTGAATCGCTGGAGGGCGTCGTCCAGTGAGGCGTCGGCCTCGACACGACGGGCGCGCAGGGCCACGAGTCCACGTTCTGCCTCGGCAGCGCCCAACTGAGCTTCGTCTACGGTGAGACGGGTCACCACCGTGCGACCTGAGGCCACGCGCCAGCCCGAGGACGCAAAGCGATCCCCCTCGGGCGTGACAATCACCAGATCGGGATTGGCCAGCGCGACGTCAAGGCCCGCCTCCCAATCCTTCGCCACGAAGGCGCGAGAGAACAACGCGTCGAGGACGTTCGTGACGTGCGCGGGCGCGCCGCGACGAGTTCGCACGACCTCGCGTAGCGCTCGACAACCTCCCGGCGTGGGCGGCGTGGCGACGTCGCCTTCGACCACGGGCAAGATAAGTCCCGCGCCCCCTTCGCGACGGAGCGCCGCCAGGGCGGCGCGCGCCGAGCGTCGCCCGTCCACGACCATCGCGGCTACCGACGCGCCGGCGGCCGACTCGACCGCCCGTTCGCTCCCCGGGTCGATTTCGATCAGGTCGAGGAAGGACCCGAGCACGCCCTTCAAATTGCCGATGATGGCCCGCCCGCCCGCGCCCGAGAGTTCGTCGAGGGCGCGCGCGAGTGTCTCGGCGCGCCCCAGGGCACGCGAGGCGTCATCGGCGCCCGCACGAAGTGTCTCGTCCGCCATGCGCTGCTCGCTGTGCGCTCGCTCGGCCGATTTCTCCGCCTGGTCGTACTCAAGCGTCGCTGCGTCGAGCGCCGTGGCCGCAAGGGCTTTTTCTTTGAGAGCCCGTTCTCGCTCGCCGGTGAGGGCCGTGCGTCGTCGTTGCGCCTCAGCCAATCGCGTGCGGGCTCTTCGCTCACTCTCCTCAAGTGAAGCGAGTGAGCGCTCGAGCAGCGCAATCTGATGACGAGCGTTGTTGAGGGCCGCCTCGTCGCTCTCCGCCGACGACGACGCCCAGGTCTCGTCGTAGAGCGCCTCGGCATCAGCGAAACTCCGACGCGACTCGGTAAGGGCGTCGCGCAGCCCGCTAAGGGAGAGTTCGTCGCCGTCCAGGCCCTCCAGGTCGGTGACCAGCTTGGCCGCGTCCGCCTCGAGGGTGGCGATCACGTTCTCGTCGGCCGAGGCGACGAGGGCTTGACGCAGCGAGCGCTGACGCTCTTGAATGATCGACTCGGTCCCGCGAGCCCGTTCGGCCAGGCCCTGGAGCAGGCCCAGGGTGGACGCGAGCATCTCTTCACGCCGCGAGGCCATTTCGGCGGCGGCGGCCGTGGCCTTCGCGTCGAGGGTCACCAGTTCGTGACGAAGCTCGCGTTCACGCACGGACGCTTCTTCCAGTGAGTGGTCGAGTTCGCGCCGACGCTGTTCGAAGTTGTTGAGACGGTTTGCGAAGAGCGCGTGACGAGCCTCGCGCAACTCACCTTCGACATCGGAGTAGCTGCGCGCCGAGGCGGCTTGGCGCTCGAGGGGGCGCATCTGACGGCGGACCTCACGCACCAAGTCACCCAGGCGTTCGAGATTCTCTTGCGTGGAGGCCAGTCGCCGTTCGGAGCGTTCCTTGCGGCGTCGATGCTTGAGCACACCCGCCGCCTCCTCGATGACCGCGCGACGATTCTCGGGGTTGGGCGAGAGGATCGAGTCGAGCTGCCCCTGACCGATGATCATGTGCTGTTGGCGACCGACGCCCGAGTCACCGAGCAGTTCTTGGACGTCGAGGAGCCGACAGGTCGTGCCGTTGATCGCGTACTCCGAGTCACCGTTTCGAAAGAGGGTGCGCGAGATGGTGACTTCCGCCCCGTCGATCGCCAGGCGTCCCGAGGAGTTGTCGATGGTGAGCGCCACTTCGGCGCGGCCGAGGGCCGGGCGATGGGCGGTGCCCATGAAGATCACGTCGTCCATCCGAGAACTTCTCAGGGCGCGCGTGCTCTGAGCGCCCAGCACCCACGTCACGGCGTCCACGACGTTGGACTTGCCCGAACCGTTCGGTCCCACCACGGCGGTGACCCCGGGCTCGAACTCTAAAACGGTGTTGTCGGCGAAGGACTTGAATCCCTTCATGGTCAATCGCTTAAGAAACACGCCCTGACGCTAGCAATCTTCTGGTCGCCAATCGCGCGCTACGCCTCGCACTTTTCGCAATAGAACGTCGAGCGTCCGCGCACGCTCTCGCGACGTATCAACTGACGGCACTGATAACAGGCCTGACCCTCGCGGTTATAGACCTGGTGGAACTGTTGGTAGTTACCGGCCCGGCCGTCGGGGTCGACGAACTGCTGGTCGTCGAGCGTCGAACCACCGTGTTTTATCGCCTCGGTCAACACTTCGGTGATGGCCCGGTGCAGGCGTCGAATCTCGATCGTCGAGAGCGACTCCGCGGGCCGATCAAAGCGCAGGCCGGCCGCGAAGAGGATCTCGTCGGCGTAGATGTTACCGATCCCCGCGATAATGTCCTGGTCGGTGAGGACCGCCTTGAGCGGCGTGGAGCGGCTGCGCAGGACCGCGGCGAAGCGGTCCCAGCCGATCTGATCTTCAAAAGGATCGAGGCCGAGATGCGCGAGTTCGGGCACCGCCCTTCGAAGCGCGAGACCCTCCCCGCCGATCGAGAGCCGAGCGAACTTCGAGAGCTCCGCCGGGGCGTCGCCTTCGCCGGGCGCCTTGGAGACGTAGATCTCGCCGAAGGTCCTGGGGTCCACGTAGCGCAACTCGCCGCCCTGGACGAAGGTGAAGATCACGTGGGTGTGCTTGGGTTTTGGATCCTTGGCGGTCTTGGCCCGCAGCAACTGACCGCTCATGCCCAGGTGTATCACCAGGTGCGTGGCGTTGTCGAGACCCACCACGAGGTTCTTGCCGAGGCGCTGGACCGACTTGATGGAGTGCCCCTCGACCATGGCGCGAAAGTCCTTGGCGGTCTTGTGGCGACGCACGGCTCGACCGTTGGTGACCGACACGCTCTTGATCTTCTTGCCGACGAGGTCACGCGCGAGCGACGCGCGCACCGTCTCGACTTCGGCGAGCTCAGGCATCGAAGTGCGCCCGCCAGGCCGTTCGGGCCGCGCGACTCTCCGCGCTCTTTTTGGACCGACCCTCGCCGGTGAGGACGATCGCGTCGCCCACGCGTACCGTCGCGGTGAAGGTGACGTTGTGCGAGGGGCCCTGGGCTACGACTTCGTACGTCGGCGTGCCCCGACCCGTCGCCTCGGCCCACTGGCGCAGGAGGGTCTTGGGGTCCGCGTCCCCGGGCCGCTTGGACGCCTCTTCGACCTCTTCGGCGAGTGAGGCGTGCACGAAGTTCCTCGCGACCTCAAAACCGCGCTCTAAGTAGATCGCCGCCACGACCGCTTCAAAGGCGTCGGCCAGTAACGAAGGACGCTCGGCGCCGTTCTCCTTTATCACGCCGCGTCCGACGCGAAGCGCGTCGCCCAGACCGAGACGCTTGGCCGCGTCGGCCAGCGCGGCCTCGTTGACGACGCGGCTTCGCACGAGCGACCCCGACCCCTCGTCCAACTCGGGGTAGCGCGTGACGATGAGATCGGCGATCGCCAGATCAACCACCGCGTCGCCGAGGAATTCGAGACGTTCGTTCGATTCGACGGCGTGTTCCGCAGCGAAGCTCGAGTGGGTGAGGGCCGTCAACAACCGAGGGTTCGTCGCCGCGAGACCCAAACGCTCCGCGACGGAGTCCAAAGACGTGACCATGAGGCGCGCGTGCCTCGTTAGGCAACCTGAAGTTTGACCGCGACGTAGTTCACGGCGTCGCGCACCGAGAGGAGCCCCTCGAGGTCCTCGTCGTCAATGTGAAAGCCGGCCGAGTACGTCGCGAGACTCTCTTCGAGGGCTTCCACGAGTTCGATCAACGCCAGCGAATCCGCGCCGAGATCGACGAACGATTCGTCCTCCACGATGTCGCCGGGACTCTTTTCGAGGATTTCGGCCAGTCGATCACGGACCAGGCTCAAAATGGCGGCCCGATCCATCGGGGCGAGGGTGTCAGCGCTCATGACGCCTCCTTTAACGTACGGAACAAGACTACCGAGAAGGCCCGGCCAACTTCCCAGTTACGCGCCCTCACCAGGTCGAATGGTAGCCCTCAATTTTGCCACCACTTCCCCTTTATCCATCTCAGCGGCCACGCGCAGCGCGTTCATGATCGCCCTGGCGCTCGACGAGCCGTGGCTGATCACGCAGATCCCCTCCACCCCGAGCAGTAGCGCGCCCCCTTGGTTCTCGGGGTCCAACTCGGCCGCAATCGGTAACAAGTATTCAAAGAGCACGTCACCCGCGGCCCGGGTGGCGTCGTTGGTGCCCACCGCCGAAATCACCGCCGAGAACACGAACTTCAACGCGCCCTCGAGGGTCTTGAGGGCCACGTTGCCCGTGAAGCCGTCCGCGACCATCACGTCCACCGATGAGGGCACGAAGTCACGGCCCTCGACGTTGCCCACGAAATTGAGCGACGAGAGTTCACGCAGGAGTGCGTGGGTCGCCTTTACCAGCGGGGTGCCCTTGGAGGACTCTTCGCCAATCGACAGAAGTCCCACTTTTGGACGCGCCACGCCCCAGTGCGCCTCGACGAGCGTCGAGCCCATCTGGGCGAACTGCACGAGCATCTCGGGCGTGCACTCGGCGTTGGCGCCGGCGTCCACGAGCACCATGGGCGTGCGACCGGGTTGGGGAATGGGCGTGGCGATGCAGGGGCGCACGACGCCGGGCAGGCGACCCATCCGCAGCAGGGCCGAGGCCATTGTCGCGCCGGTGTTCCCGGCCGAGACCATTGCGCTGGCGTTGCCGTCGCGCACCAATTCGGCGGCGCGCACGAGCGAGGAGTCCTTCTTCTTGCGCACGCTGGCGGCGGGATCGTCGTCCATGGCGATGACTTCACTACAGGCCACGACCTCCAAGCCCAGGGGATCACCCATGAGTTCAGGAACCCCGACGAGGGTAACCGCGAGTCCCAGCTCGTCCGCGGCGCGCCGGGCGCCCGCGATGATCTCACCGGGAGCGAAGTCACCACCCATCGCGTCTAAGGCGATGGGCAGGGTCAACTCAGTTGACCTCTACCGCGACGCGATTCTTGTACCAACCGCAGTTCGGGCACACCACGTGGGGCAACTTCGAGGTCGCGCACTGGGGACAGACGCTGCGCGCGGGCCGCTCGAGGCGCCAGTTGGCGGCGCGACGGCTACGGGTCTTGGCTTTGCTGGTCTTGCGCTTGGGAACGGCCATCGATCTTCTCTTTCACCTGAAACGGACGAACCCGTCACACTTCGTTGGATTCCTCGGACTCGGGCTCGGCAAATTGGAGTCCGTCCAGTGTAGCCCAGCGTGGATCGATCGGCGCCTGACACTCACACGTTGCTTCGTTGCGGTCGATCCCACAGTAGAGGCAGAGCCCTCGACAGTCACTGCGACACAGCGGCGCCAAGGGCAGGTCCAACAAGATGGCGTCGTGCGCCAGCGGCGCCAGATCGACGAAGTCGCGCTCGATGAGGTAGGTCTCTTCGTCGCCCGGTCCGCGCTCGTCGGTGAAGCGCTCGTTGACCGCGACCCTCGAGAGCCCAAGGACCGGCGCCGAACAACGCCGACAGACCCCGTGCCAGGGCGCTTGCACCTGCCCCTTGGCGCGCAGCCCCCCCACGAAGCTCTCCAGGCGCACGCGCACGTTGACGACCGCTTCGGGAAAGACGTCCGTCTCCACCGGCGCCCGCGGCGCGTACTCGTGGGGCTCGTCAAAGGGCGCGTCGAAGGCGACCTCGATTGACGAGGGCACGTCGCGCAGTATTCGCGCGACGGGGACGAGGTACGGCGAGGACACGGCTCTTAGAAAGAGTCCTGATCGAAAAAGGAACTCTCGGGCTGGCTCGACTCTTCGTAGTCGTTGAACGCCGCGGGCGCCGACAAGAAGTCGTCGCTCGGTTTCTCGTCATTGATCATCGACGTCGGCAGTCCCTGGGCGCTCAGACGTTCACGGCCTGAGCGTGCGGTCTTTAAGAGGCGTTCGAGCACAATCTCGAAGGCCCCCAGTTTGCCGTCGATGAAGTCCTCGGACTGGTTGATCATCTGGCGGGCCTGGGCGTGGGCGTCGGCGATAATCTGCTCTGACTTCAGGCGCGACTGGCGCACGATCTCGGTCTTGTCCACCATGCGTGCGGCCTCGGCGCGCACCTGATCCATGAGCTGTTGCGCCTTTTGGACCTCGGCGGCCATCAACTCTTCACGGTCGCGTAGCGCCCAACGGGCCTCGCGGATCTCCTCGGGCAGGCTGCGCAGGGCCTGCTCCAAAAGCGCCATGACGTCGTCGCGCGACACGAGCGCCGAGTTCGATAACGGCATCTGCTTGGCGTTGGTGACCAGTTCCATCAGGTCGCGCAGGTCGGCCTCGATGTCGCGCCGGGCGTGTCGCGCCGAGGCGTCCTCGAAGTCGTCGCCGTCGTAGCCGTCAAATGAAGTCACTCTTCACCTCCGAGGAATTTCTGGGCCAGTCGCTTGGCGACCGGCGCGGGGACGAACGAGGTCACGTCACCGCCGTAGCGCGCCACTTCTCGCAAGAGGCGCGACGAGATGAATGAGTGGTGAGAACTCGACGGCAAGAACAGCGTCTCGACCCCCGAGAGGGATCGGTTCATCTGGGCCATCTGCAGCTCACTCTCAAAGTCCGACACGGCGCGCAGGCCCTTCACGATGGCCGTCGCGTCGACGTCGCGCGCGACGTTGACTAGAAGGGTCGAAATCGACACGATGCGCACGTTGCGCACGTGAACGAGGGACTCAGCGATCATGTCGCGCCGCTCGTCGAGGTCGAAGAGCGCCTCGGACTTTTGGGGGTTGCGAATGGCCGCCACCACGACTTCGTCAAAGATCTGGGCCGCGCGCTCGACGATCTCCAGGTGCCCGTTATGAAAAGGGTCAAAAGAGCCGGGAATCAGACCAACCGTCACGCGACGTCCCCTTTGCTGGGTTCTAACATCGTAACGAGCGTAGTGCCGTATCGCTTGGTTTTGGTCACGTTCCAACCCTCGGGCGCGGCCATATGACGGTCGTTTTCCACGATGACCCGTTTGGCGACGACGCCGTCGAGCACGCTCGCCAGATCGAGGGGGCCGTAGGGTGGATCGGCCAACAACAGGTCGAGGTCCCGCGGCGGAGTCCATACGGGCAGATTGGCGCGCACGAATATCGCCTCGCCCGAGAGTTGCAGTGGTTCGAGGTTCACCTTCGATGCGACGAGGCACTGCGGATCGGTGTCGACGAAGTAGACCCGCGCGGCCCCGCGTGACAACGCTTCAATTCCCATGGCTCCCGAGCCGCAGTAGAGATCGGCTACGACCAGATCGCTGAGTCCGCCGCGGCTCTCCAGCATCGAAAAGATCGCCTCGCGGGCGTAGTCGGTCGTCGGACGTACGGTGGCTGGCAGTTTTGCCTTGAGCCGACGCCCGCGGGCCACACCGCCAATTACTCGCACCCCCTAAGGGTACGCGCTAGGACTTAAAGAGATAGGTTGCTTCGTCGTCATCTACGAACAATCGAAGTTCATCGACCATGTCGGCGAGCGTACCGTCGCCGTCGCGCACGATCGAGACGGCGAGGCGTTGTGCGCTCATTAACAGGTCCTCGTCGCTCTTGAGCTTGGCGAGCTTGAGGTCGCTGCGACCCTTCTGGCGAGACCCGAGCAGCGTGCCTTCACCGCGCATTTCGAGATCGATCTCGGCTAACTCGAAACCGTCGTTCGAAGAGACGAGCGCGTTCAGTCGCTTCTCGCCCTCGTCGTTGGGGGGCGTGCCGAGCAGATAGCAGTAACTCTGCTGCTCGGATCGCCCGACTCGACCGCGCAGCTGGTGCAACTGGGCCAAGCCGAAGCGCCAAGCGTCTTCGATCACGACCACGCTCGCTTCGGGCACGTCGACGCCCACTTCAATGACCACCGTCGCCACGAGCACGTCCAGCTCGCCGGCGCGGAACTGGTTCATCACCTCTTCCTTCTCCACGCTCTTCATCTGGCCGTGCAAGAGCCCCACCGACAGGCCACGAAGTTCATGCAGGGCCAATCTCGTTCGCTCTTCGACCGCGCTCGTCGCTTCGACGCGCTCGGAGTCTTCGACGAGCGGACAGATGACGTACGCCCGCCGTTTGGCGGCGACCTCGTTGCGCACCCGCCGCCAACACTCGCTGACCTCTTCATCACTCTTCGCCCACGTCGTCACGATGGGCCGACGACCCTGGGGCATCTCGTCGACGATCGACACGTCGAGGTCGCCAAAGATGACCATCGCCGCGGTCCGAGGAATCGGCGTCGCGGTCATGACCAAGAGATCGGGGTCGGCCCCCTCGTTCGAGCGCGCTCGGCCCTGATCTCGCAGGACCGCTCGCTGTTCGACGCCAAAGCGGTGCTGCTCGTCGATCACGATGAGACCCAGAGACTTAAAGCGCACGTCGTCGTTGAGCAGCGCGTGGGTGCCCACGACCACGTCGATCGATCCCTGGAGCAGACCTTCGAGCACGCCAAGGCGCTCTTTGGCACGAACGCGTCCGGTGAGCAGTTGGACTGACAAGGGACGACTCCCGCCAAGGACCGCGTCATCTTGCACGCCCAGCCCCTCCAAATCGCGCCGTAACGAAGCGACGTGCTGTTCGGCCAGGACTTCGGTGGGCGCCATCAACACACTCTGGCGACCACCGTCGAGCGAGGCCAACATCGCCGCTAGGGCCACCATGGTCTTGCCCGAGCCCACGTCGCCTTGTAAGAGTCGATGCATGGGCAGCGTCGAGGACATGTCGCGGGCGATCTCTTCGAGGACGCGCCGCTGCGCGCCGGTCAAGGTGTAACGGTGACCAGCCAAGAACCGCCTCACCAGGCTCGAGGTGGGCGCAATGAGTTCTCCGGGCGCGACGTCGAGGTCCTCAACGTTAAAGGGGTGACGAATACCGGCCGAGGAGGCCGCGAGACGTTGCCGTCGAAGGGCGAGGAGCAACTGCAGGCGCAAGAACTCGTCAAAGGCGAGCCGTCGTCGAGCGCGCGGTGGATCGTCGAGGTCGCTGGGCAGGTGAATACCCCAGTAGGCCTGAGTGCGATCGACGAGTTCGAGCGCGTCACGATCACGACTCGAGAGAGGGTCAAAGAGTGGACCGGCGCGCCGCAACGACTCCTCAATGAATCCGCCCATCTCCCAACTGGTGAGACCGGCCCTGCCCGACGCGGGATAGATGGCCACCACCCGGCCCACCTTGGAGGCGTCACGCTCCTCACCCGAGGCGCCCACGATCACGTCCACCACGGGATTGGTCATTTGACGCTGACCCTTGTAGTCGCTCACTTTGCCAAAGAAGAGCGCCTGCACGCCGAGCGTGAGCTGGCGCTCACGCCAGGCCTGGTTGAAAAAGACGACCTTGAGGGAATCACCGTCGCCGCTCACGGTCACCTCGACCATGACCCGACCCTGGCGGGTGCGACGGCTGCTCACTTTTTCGACCTCGCCGTATACCGCGGCCTCGTCGCCCACGTTGAGATCGGAGAGGTCGACGCGCTTGGTTCGATCGAGGTAGCGACGGGGATAGACCGTCAAGAGGTCAAAGACGTTGTCGATGCCCAGCGTGGCCAATGCGGCGAGACGTTTCTCGCCGACGTGGCGAAGTTGGCTGACCGGCACGTCGCCCAACTGGCGGAGTCGCCGCGTCGGCGCGTCACTCACTCGAGGCCGAAGTAGTAGGGGTAGAGAGGTTGGCCCCCGTGGTGCACCTCGACGCTGATCTGAGGGAACTCCTCAGCGAGGTACTCCGTAACCCTTCGCGTGTTGGCCGGTGAGGAGCCGTCGCCTTCGATGATGGTCAACAGTTCGTGTTCCGGGCGCACGAGCACCGCGAGCAACTGGTTACTCGCGACCGCGATGGATCCGGCGATCGACACCACGCCCGTGGCCCCGAGACCAATCCAGTCACCCACGTGAACCTCACCGGCGTCGCTCGAGGTGTCGCGCACCGCTTGCGTGACCTCACCGGCCACCACGTTGCAGGCCGAGGCCCCCATCGCTTCGGCGTTCTGCTCGGCCGACGCGTCGGGGTCGTAGGCCAGCAGCGCCGCGAAGCCCTCCACGATCGAACTCGTCGGTACCACGCGCACCGTCTGGTCGACGAGACCGGCCACCTGTTCGGCGACGGGACGAATGTTCTTGTTGTTCGGTAGCACCACCACCTGCGATGAGCCGGTCGCGCGCACCGCCTCGACGAGTTCGGCCGTCGAGGGATTCATTGTCTGGCCGCCGAGCACGAGTTGGCGCGCGCCGAGCGAGTGGAAGATTCGCCCAATTCCCTCGCCCACCACGACGGCCACCACCGCGGTCGTGGGCGCGGGCGAGCTCTCCACGTCAACGGGCTCCGTCGTCGCCTCGCGAACCCAGCGCTCTTCGAGAACTTGGTCGGCCAGGTCGGTGACCTTGATCTCGCGTGGCCGCCCCGCGTCGAGCGAAGCCTCGATGGCGGCGCCCACGTCGTCGGTGTGGATGTGACAGTTGTACAGACCGTCCCCGCCCACGATGACAATGGAGTCACCGATGCCGGCCCACACCTCTCGAAAGGCGTGCATCTTGGCGTCGTCGGCGTCGAGCAGGTACATCACCTCGTAACGAAGCTCGGCCAGATCCGCGTCGTCTCGCAACTCCTCGTGCACCGTGACGTGGATGGAGTCCGGGCTGGGCGCGATTGGCAGTTCGTCGTGCGCCACCACGTGGCACAAGGCGTCAAAGAACAACAAGAGGCCCGCGCCCCCGGAGTCAACGACGCCCGCTCGCTTGAGGACCTCGAGTTGGTCGGGCGTCTTTGCCAGCGCCACTTTCGCCGCGTCGCGAGCGCCTCGAACGAGGTCTTCGAGGGTGTGTGGGTGCGCCATCGCGCCCTCAGCACCGGCGCGCGCGATTGAGAGAATCGTCCCTTCGACTGGGCGAACGACCGCCTGGCGCGCCAGTTCGTCCGCTCGAGCCAACGCCGTGGTCAGCACACTTGGCCCCACGTCGCCCTCCGCGGGAAACTCACCCACCAGGCCGCGCAGGAGTTGCGAGAGGATCACGCCAGAGTTCCCCCTCGCGCCCATGAGCGAACCGTGCGCGATGGCCTTGGTGACAGCGCCCATGGCCGCGTGTGGCTCGAGGGCCGCCAGGGCACTCGAGACCGATTCCATCGTGAGGGTCATGTTGGTGCCCGTGTCCCCGTCGGGCACCGGATAGACATTCAAACGGTTGATGACCTCTTTATGTGAGCGAAGGAGCTCGCCGTAGGTGGCGACAACGGCGCGCAGGTCGCTGGGCGACAGCGTCGAGGGAGGGCTCATCGTTAGCGATGCTACAATGGTCCTTCGGTTTAACCAGTCCCCGCGGTCGGGCGCTGGGATCAAAGGAGAACGTCCACCATGGCATCAGTCTGCGAAATCTGCGGCAAGAAGCCGTCGTTCGGCATGAACGTCTCTCACTCGCACCGTCGCACCAAGCGCCGTTGGAATCCCAACATCCAGCGCGTGCGCGCGCTCGTCGCCGGCACGCCCAAACGGGTGAACGTGTGCACGGGCTGTCTGCGCTCGGGCAAGGTCACCAAGCCCACTCGCACCAAGGTCTAGGCCCTCCGGACTAGAGCTGATGCTCAAAGCCCCGGCGAACCAACGGCTCACCGGCGAGAGTTCTCACACTACGGTCGCTCACCACCACGCCCAGGGAGATCGGCGCGCGTAAGCCCCGATCGACGAACATCAAACGGAGCCGCCCCGGGTCGTTGGTCGCGATCAACAGTTCATAGTCCTCTCCCCCGCTGAGGGCCTCATCGAAGGTGGCGCCCTCGGCCACGGGCACCGCGGACAATTCGAATCCGACGTTCGACGCGTCGGCCAAGCGGTGCAGGTCCAGGCCCAGCCCGTCGGAGAGATCCATCATCGCGTGCACGTGCGTCCCGCGCGCCGCCATCCCTTCACTCAGGAGCGGCCAAGGTCGGCGATGGGCCAGCACGAGTTCGTCACTCAACTCAGCGCCCGCGCGGCGCCTGCGAAGTCCCGCGGCCGCGCGCCCGAGGGGACCGGTCACCAACAGTTCGTCTCCCGCCTTGGCGCCACTTCGCAAGATCGCCCCCCGACCGGGACATTCGCCAAAGACCGTCACGGCGACCGCGACGTCGTGACCCCGAGAGAGATCACCGCCCACGACGGGACAGTTCGTCTGCGCCGCCGCCTCGGCGATGCCGTGGTGTAACGCCTCAAGGTCCGTGCCCGGGGGCGCGGTCACCGCCACCACCAGACCGCGCGGACGCGCGCCCATTGCCGCCAAGTCTGATACCGCGCTCGCCACCGCCTTATATCCCAGGTCACTCAGTGGGAATAGTTCAGCGTCCAAGTGAACGCCCAGCACGGCCACGTCGGTGCTGACGATCGCTTCGCCCACGAAGGGCGAGAGCACCGCCGCGTCGTCGCCCCCGTGCCGTTCGCCCATTGGTATTGCGTCCCGCGCCACTATTTTGGCTATACGCTCCAATACGTCATCCTCGTGCTGACTCCGTTCTTTGGTTGGGTCGGTTGGCACGCTCATGAAGTTGGTACTTGTTCCACGTCGTAACGACGCGGCGTGTGGATCGCAAAAGAGGAAGAAGTGACGTACCCAACCGCGAATAAGAAGTTGATCGAATGGGTCGAGGAAGTGGCGCAGCTCACTACACCCGATCGTATCCACTGGTGCGACGGATCGGCCGACGAGTACGACGAGCTGTGCCAGCAACTCGTGAACAACGGTACCTTCACGAAGCTTTCCGAAGCCAAGCGGCCCCACAGTTACTACGCCATGTCCGACCCGGGCGACGTCGCGCGCGTCGAAGATCGCACGTTCATCTGCTCGGAGCGAGAGATCGACGCGGGCCCGACAAATAACTGGCGCGAGCCAAGCGAAATGCGCGCCACACTCCACACCCTCTTCACGGGATCGATGAAGGGCCGCACCATGTACGTGGTGCCCTTTTCGATGGGACCGCTCGGCTCGAAGATCTCGCACATCGGCGTCGAGATCACGGACTCGGCCTACGTGGCCGTGTCGATGCGCATCATGACGCGCATGGGCGCCGGAGCGCTCGAAGTGTTGGGCGAGACCGGCGAGTTCGTGCCCTGTCTGCACTCGCTCGGCGCACCCCTCGCCCAAGGTCAGGCCGACGTGGCGTGGCCCTGTGACGCGGAGAACAAGTACATCGTGCACTTTCCCGAGACCCACGAGATCATCTCCTTTGGTTCGGGCTACGGCGGCAACGCGCTGTTGGGCAAGAAGTGCTTCGCGTTGCGCATCGCCTCGGTGCTCGCGCGCGACGACGGGTGGCTCGCCGAGCACATGTTGATCTTGAAGTTGACGAATCCCGCGGGCGAGTCGCGTTACGTGACCGGGGCTTTTCCGAGCGCCTGCGGTAAGACGAATCTCGCCATGCTCGTGCCCACGTTGCCGGGCTGGAAGGTCGAGACCGTGGGCGACGACATCTGTTGGATGAAGCCCGGTCCCGACGGACGGCTCTACGCCATCAACCCCGAAGCGGGCTTCTTTGGCGTGGCGCCGGGCACGAACATGGACACGAACCCCAACGCCATGTATTCGGTCGCGGCGAACTCCATTTTCACTAACACCGCTCTCACCGCGGACGGCGACGTGTGGTGGGAGGGCATGGGCGAAGCGCCCGCCGGACTCATCGACTGGAAGGGTCAGCTATGGAGCAAGGAGTTGGGCACGCCCGCGGCCCATCCGAACTCTCGCTTCACCGCGCCGGCCGAGCAGGACCCCGCCATCGCACCCGAGTGGCAAGACCCCGCGGGCGTGCCGATCGACGCGATTCTCTTTGGCGGACGTCGCGCTAACGTGATCCCCCTGGTTGTGCAGTCGCGCAGTTGGAACCACGGGGTCTTCTTGGGCTCAATCTTGGCGTCCGAAACTACGGCCGCGGCGACGGGCGCCGTGGGTCACCTGCGCCGCGATCCTTTCGCGATGCTGCCCTTCTGTGGCTACAACATGGCCGATTACTTCGCGCACTGGCTGACCTTTTCCGATCGCTTCGATGAGTCGACGTTGCCCAAGATCTTCTACGTGAACTGGTTTCGAAAGAGTGCGGACGGTCGTTGGCTCTGGCCCGGCTTTGGCGAGAACAGCCGCGTGCTCGAGTGGATCTTTGAGCGCAGCGCCGGTCGCGGCGAGGCCGTCGAGACCCCCATCGGCTTCGTCCCGACTCCCGGGGCCCTCAACGTCGAGGGCCTCGACGTGACGACCCAGGACATGACCCAGCTCTTAAGCGTGCACGCCGACGAGTGGCGCGCCGAGGTACCGCGTATTCGTGAGCACTACGCCCAGTTCAACGAGCGACTGCCCGCCGAACTGGCCGCGATGGTCGACGACCTCGAGGCTCGACTCGCCTAAGAAGTCACTCGGCCGTCTCGGCGTCGGCCACGATCAAACGCGGTCCCGAGGGCCAGTCGAAGTAGCGCCACGTCCAATTGATCATCACGCGCAGACGATTACGAAAGCCGACGAGATACCACAGGTGCAGGGCCAGCCAGGCGAACCAGCCGGCGCTGCCGCGGATGACGCCCCCGTGCGCCAACTTCGCCACGGCCGCTCTTCGCCCGATGGTGGCCATGATGCCCTTGTCGCGATAGTGAAAGGCGGTGGTCGCCTCGCCATCGATCACGCGCAGAATCTGCGTCGCGCAGTGGGCGCCGGATTGAATCGCGACGGGCGCGAGCTGGGGATAGAAGGCCTTCTGCGCGTCGGGCATGGCGGCCGCGTCCCCGACGCTCCAGACGTTCGCGCTTTCGACTAAGCGCAGATCGGGCCCCACGAGGGCGCGCCCGCCCGGGCCCCTCGGGCCCGCGAGTTCGTCGGCCAGCGTGCCCTGGGCCGTGATCCCCGCCGCCCAGATCACCGCGGTCGTCTCGAGTCGCTCACCGTCGGCGAAGCGAAT
>DATLTW010000041.1:0-26686 GCA_035533495.1 Acidimicrobiales bacterium
CGCCACCGACGTCGGGCAAGCCCGCGAGCGCGCCCGGCGGCACGAGCGGCTCGTAGGGCCAGGGCCGATCGAAATGAAGATCCACTAGAAGTCTGGTGAACCGCGCCCGTTCGAGGCGTATGTTGGAAATCTTGAGTCCGGGACATGTTTCAATCGAAGCGCCGACGCGACGAGGGTGGACGTCGGCCACCCTGGGGACAGAGTGACGTCAGTCATCCCTCGCGCCTCATCATCGCTCGCTCGTTATCGGGTGTCCAGATTCGCTAGCGACTCGTGAGCGTGCGGCGATGGTCTCGTCTCTAAAGTTGGTCACGCTCTGTACGGGAAACGTCGCGAGGTCAGTGATGTTGGGCTACATGTTGGAGAGCCTCGCCAAAGCCGGCGAGCTCGGCTGGCGCGTTCGAACGGCCGGCACGCACGTCGTCGAAGGAAGCGCGATGAGTTCTCGCACGAGAGACGCGCTACTCGCGCTCGACGACCTGGGCGACCACCACTACGGTGGCCATCGAAGCCATCAACTCACCAGTGACGACGTTGGCTGGGCGGACGCGATCTTCACGAGTGAAGCGGGTCACGTCAGTTTCGTTCGAGCGAACTTTCCCGGCGCCACGTTAAAGACGGCGTCACTGCACCAGTTCGTCCGTGAAGCGCCACTCGACCTCGTTTTTCGTGAACAACTTCGCTTCGTGGCGTCACGTGAGCCCCTGGCTTTCTTCGATGTCGACGATCCCGCCGGGGGAGACCAGGCGACCTACGACGCGTGCGCGACGAAACTCTGGGAGCTCGCGCAGGTCTTGTCGGTGATCGTCGCTGAGGACGAGCGCTAGTCGAGTTCGACGGAGCGCAGTCCGCCCCAGGCGAGCGTGGCACTGCGCGACGCGAGACGCTCGGCGACCCCGGGTGTGGGTGTGGGCCAACCCTTACCCTCTTGTTGGATGAGCCACGCGGTCGCGGCGCCTTCGGCGATCCCCACGACGCCCGCGGCGAGTTGGCGACGGTGGTCGGGCTTGATGCGAACGGCGATGAGTGGCTCGAGGAACGAGACGAGTCCGAGTTCCATGGCGCGCAGGTCGCCCTTCGTCTCGCCTTCGTGCGAGTGGATGAAGAGAATACGAAAGGCGTCGGTCTCTCCGACCACCATCTCGAAGTAGACGCGAAAGGCGACTTCGATCTTTGATCGGGGCGACTCCACCGCGGCGACGGCGTCACGTAGCGAGGTGAGGAGTTTCTGCGCCGTCTGGTTGACGATTTCGCGATAGAGCTCGGTCTTGGACTCGAAATACTGATACAGGATGGGCTTCGTGAAGCCGGCTTCTTTGGCGATGTCGTCCATCGTGGTCGCTTGGAATCCGCGCTCCGCGAAGATAGACCTCGCGACGAGCAGCAGCTGATCGCGGCGTTTCGCGTGCGGTGTGCGCTCGTCCGAGGAGGACCGCTCGTCATTGATAACCATCAACGAGAGCCTAGTTGGGTTCCTTTCTCGCTCAAAGCGTCTACCAGCGGGGCCAAGCGCGTGGGCAGGTCCGCCACGTTGAAGTGTTCGCGAGCGACGGCGACGTTGTGCGCAGTGAGCTGCGTGTCGGGATCCTTAAGAAAGTCGTCGACGCCGACGACGTCGTCGAGCGCGAAGAATCGAAAGCCGAACGACTCAATCTCGCGCAGAACGGGGTAGGGGTAGACGGCGAGCGCTCGGCGATGCGTCACGGATTCGAGCACGGGATTGCCGAACCCCTCCCAGGTCGAGGGCATCACGACGACGTCCGAGGCGCCGTAGGCGTCGTGCACGTCGAATCCTTCGGGCAGTCCCCGTAGGACGGGGACGCGTGACGTGGCGATGAGCGTGTCGAGGGTGGGCCCGTAGCCGTCCTCGGCCGGGCCGAGCAGCCAGAGTACGGCGCCCAGGGCCTCGGCGAACGCGAAGGCGCCCTCGACGTTCTTGCGGGGAATCGCGCGCGTGGGCATCAAGGCGACGCGTTCGTTCGTCACACCGAGTTTCCGACGCGTCGCGTCGCGACGTCCGACGGGCGGATCGCAGTCGAAGGCGTTTCGAACGGTGAGCGCGTGCACGCCGCGCGCTTCGAGCTCGCGTCGTGAGCGATCGTTGATCGTCACGTGTCGCCAGCCGGGTTGGTCGCGGGGGGCGTCGTCGTCTCGCCACCGCTCTCGTTGCCAGGCGAGGTCGTGATGGTGAAAGAGCGCTGGACGTTGGTCGAGCGCTCGGTAGAGCACGTCGCGCGCCGCGACGTTGAGGGGGAGCGAGACGACGTTCTCGACGACGACGACGTCGGCGTCGTCGAGGACACGCGCTACGTCGTCCAGTCGTGGCGCGTTCGGCGCTCGTATCGCGAGTTCGGGCATCACCACGTCGGCGCGACCCTCGCCCGCGAGGGTCGTGACGTGGTGGCCCATCTTCTCGAAGGCGCCGATCCACTTCGCGGCCTCGATGCTCACGCCGTCGGTGCCGCCCAGGCGGTAACTCACGATGACGAGGTGGGCCACGTGCCAAGGCTAGGCCGAAGGGCCTTATTTTGTCCCAGTAGTAGAGTTGGTCGCGGTAGTGACCCCTCGTCGGTGCCCAAGCTGTGGAGGAAATGCGGTGGCGAAGCGCGCACTTATTACGGGCATCACGGGCCAAGACGGTTCCTACTTGGCTGAGTTGCTCCTCGCCCAGGACTACGAGGTGATCGGCCTCATGCGGCGAAGTTCGACGGTCAACATCGAGCGCATCAGTCACATCCAGGAGCGGCTGACGTTGGTGTCGGGCGACTTGATGGACGAGGTGTCGCTCATCAACGTGTTGCGCGACTACCGTCCGAGCGAGGTCTACAACCTCGCCGCCCAGAGTTTCGTCCAGGCATCGTGGGCCCAACCGGTCTTGACCGGTGAAGCCACGGCACTGGGCGTCACGCGAATGCTCGACGCGATACGCATTGTGGACCCCGAGATCCGCTTCTACCAGGCGAGCTCGTCGGAGATGTTCGGCAAGGTCCGAGCCGTGCCGCAGAACGAGGGCACGTCGCTCTACCCGCGCAGTCCCTACGGCGTGGCGAAGGTCTACGGACATTGGATCACGGTGAACTACCGCGAGAGTTACCACCTGCACGCCTCAAGCGGCATCCTCTTCAACCACGAGTCACCGCGTCGAGGCATCGAGTTCGTCACCCGCAAGATCACCCACGGCGTCGCGCGAATCAAGGCCGGGCTCGACACCGAGTTGCGCCTCGGGAACCTAGAGGCTCAGCGTGACTGGGGCTACGCGGGGGACTACGTGCGCGCGATGTGGTTGATGCTCCAACGCGACGAACCCGACGACTTCGTCGTCGCCACGGGCAAGTCCCACACGGTTCGCGAACTCTGCGACGTCGCCTTTAGCAGCGCCGGACTGAAGTACGAAGAGTTCGTCAGGGTCGACCCGGCCTTCCTACGTCCCGCCGAAGTCGATCTCCTCGTCGGTGACGCCACGAAGGCCCACGAGGTTCTGGGTTGGAAGTGCGAGACGGACTTTTACGCGTTGGTCGAGATGATGGTCGAGGCCGACCTCAAAGCGATCCAGCGTTGACCTTTTTTGATGAGTAGTCCCTCACCCGAAGTCACTCTTCGTGACGCGGTGGTGCTGGTCGGCGGCTTTCCCCTACTGAGTGGGGTGACTCTTGAACTCGCGCCGCGTTCGATCAACGTCGTGGTCGGCGCGAACGGTGCTGGCAAGACCAGCTTGTTGCGTCTCCTCGCGGGACTGGTCACGCTCTCGAGCGGGACGGGCGTCGTGGCCGGTGTCGATTTGAAGGGCGACCTAAGAGAACTTCGCCGACGAGTCGGCTGGCTCGGACACGAGGGATCGTTCTACGACGATCTGAGCGCGAGCGAGAATCTCGTCTTCGCCGCGAAGGCGCTCGCGCGTCCGACGAGTGAGGTCGCGAACGCACTCGAGCGCGTGGGTCTGTCCAGTCGAGCGACGACGAGCGCGAAACGATTGAGTGCCGGTCAGCGCCGCCGGCTCGGTCTCGCGTGGCTGCTCCTTCGTCGACCCGCGCTGTGGCTGCTCGACGAGCCCTACGCCTCCCTCGACGACGACGGGAGAGCGTTCTTCGACCAACTCATCGGTGACGTCGTCGAGAGTGGCGCGACCGTCGTCGTCAGCGCGCACGATCCCCTGCGATCGAACGCGCTCGCGCCGCGCACGATCACGCTGGCGGGCGGCCTCGTCGTGGGGGACCGCTCGTGATACGAACCGCCCTGTTGGTCGCCGCGAAGGACCTGCGCATCGAGCGCCGGAGCCGAGTACTGCTCTGGCAAGTATTGCCCTTTGGCGTGATGGCGCTCGTGCTGAGCGGACTCGCGCTCGGTCCCACCCGCGCCGGCCACTCGGGCGCGGGCCCGGGACTGTTCTACCTGGTGATGTTGCTGGTGGCGCTGCTCATGATCAACCGAAGCCGAGTCATCGAAAGCTCGCCCGGCACCCAGGCGTCGGTGGCGACCTTGGGGCTCGACCCGGCGGGTGTCTTCTTGGGCAAGGCGCTCGCGCTGGCCGTCGAGCTGTGGCTGACGGGACTGGTCTTGCTCGGTGGCAGTGTGCTCGTCCTGCACACGGCGCCCGCCGGGACGGTGTCGGCACTTCCCAGTGTCGTCGTCACGCTCGGGGCGCTCGCCGCCGCGGGAACCCTCTACGGCGCGCTCAGCGGCGGAGGACAGGGACCGGCGACCCTGCTTCCAGTGCTGTCACTGCCGGCCTTCGCGCCGCTCCTCATCGCCGGCGAGCGTTCGTTCAGCGCCGCCTTGCACGGCGGCGCGCTCTGGCGGTGGTGGCTAATTTCCCTCGTCGCTCTGGTCGCCTACCTGGGCATTGGCATTCTGCTTTACGGTGTTCTGGAGGAATCATGATGAAACTGCTCTCCCAACGCCTACTCGGACCGGTCACGCTTATTTTGCTGGCACTGACGTTTTGGCTCGGTCTCTGGGTCACGCCGCCCGACAAAGTCCAAGGCAATCTCGCGCGCCTTCTCTACGTGCACCCGGCGATCGCGTGGGTGGCGCTCTACCTCTCCTTCGGTACGGCCACGATCGCGAGTGCCCTCTATCTCTGGAAGCGCTCGCGTTCGCCCGTGATGGACCGAGTCGCGCACTGCGCAATGGAGGTCAGCCTCGTCTTCATCATCTTGACGCTCATCACGGGCTCGATTTGGGGACGTCCCGCGTGGGGTGTGTGGTGGGCGTGGGACGCACGACTGACGTCGACCGCCGTCCTCGGCGTCTTCGCCGTCGGGTACCTGGCCCTTCGACGGGCGAACGACGACTTCGAGTTACGGGCACGGCGCAGCGCGGTCCTGGCCATCCTCGCCGCGATGAACGTGCCGATCATCCACTTCTCGGTGCAGTGGTGGAAGACCCTCCACCAAGGTGCGACGGTCTTCACGTCCAATCGCACGCTGCTCATTCACGGCCTCATGGCCTGGACGTTGCTCATCAGCTTTCTCGCCTTTACGCTGCTCTTCTTCTGGCTCCTGCGAGCGCGCTATCGACTCGAGGTAGTGCGTGGTGAGCGTTACGAGGCGTCCGTGGCCGAGGCGCTTCTCGAACGCCGTCGTGAGGGGGTTCGCTGATGGGCTACGTCGTGGCGGGTTACGCCTTCGCCTTTGGGGGGCTGGCGCTCTACGCGCTGTCAATCTGGTGGCGGGTACGACGTGCCCGACGCTGAGGTTCCCTTCGATCTGACCCCCGTCGACGCTCCGATCGTGCGCCGGCGCGCGCGCCGGCGCACGATCGGGGTGTTGGTCGTGCTCGTGGCGGCGGTGTTGGCGCTGCTCAGCCAGGGCCTGTTGCACTCGCTGAACTACTTCGAGACGATCGACCAAGCGATGAGCGCCCGAGCGAAGCTGGGCACGACGACCATTCGCTTAGAAGGCGTCGTCAAACCCCACACGATTGAGCGCACCTCCAAGGGCGCGTCGTTCTGGATGACCGGCGGCCAGGGTAAAGAGGTGTTCGTCAACGCGTACGGCTCGCCTCCGCAACTCTTTCAAGCCAACATCCCCGTCGTGGTGGTCGGGCACTTCACGAGCTCGACGTCAGACCGTTTCTATGGCACGCAGATCTTGGTCAAGCACACCGCGTCGTACATCGCCGCGCACCCCCAGCGCGTGAGGGCCCCCAACGGGACGACGCGATGATCCTGACCTGGCTCGGGCGCGCGGCGCTGTACGTCTGTTTCGTCGGGGCGATCGGCGGTGTCGTCGAGCAGTTGCGCGCCATTCAACAAAAACGCGCGTCGCGCGCGCTCTGGTGGGCCGGGTTGGCGCTCACGGGCATTCTGGCGGCGGTGGGCGTGATGGAGTTCGCCCTTATCACGCACAACTTCTCGCTGGCCTACGTGGCCGAGAACAACGCGACGTTCACCCCGCTGCTCTATTCGATCACCGGACTGTGGTCGGCGCTCGAGGGATCGTTGATGTTGTGGGTCCTCTTGCAGATCGCCCTCACGCTCGGCGTGCTCTACTACTACCGCCGCGACCGGGCCGACGCCGTGGTGACCTGGGCGACGGCGGTGCTCTTTTCGATCGGCGCGTTCTTCACGGCGCTCATGATCGGCCCGGCCGACCCTTTTTTGGCAAACGCCGCCCTCGTGCATCAAGGCGCGGGGCCCAATGCGCTGCTCCAGGACAACCCCCTGGTCGCGATTCATCCGCCGCTGCTCTACCTGGGCTTTGTCGGTTTCAGCGTGCCCTTCGCCTTCGCGATCGCCATGCTCATCACCGGTCGTGTCCAAGAGCGCTGGCCCTTGGAGCAACGTCGCTGGACCATGCTCGCGTGGGGGTCGCTCTCGATCGGGATCGTGCTCGGGGCGTGGTGGAGCTATCAGGTCCTGGGCTGGGGCGGGTTCTGGGGCTGGGACCCGGTGGAGAACGCCGCGCTGTTGCCCTGGCTCACGGCGACCGCGTACATCCATTCGGTCATCGTCCAGGACCGGCGGGGGCTCTTTCGCGTGTGGAACCTCTCGTTGGCGATCGCCACGTTCGCGCTCACGATCTTGGGCACGTTCTTTACCCGATCGGGCGTCTTGGTGAGCGTGCACGCGTTCTCATCGAGCACGCTCGGGCCACTGCTCATCGGTCTCTTCTTCGTCGTGGTGGTGCTTGGCGCGGGGCTGCTCGCGTGGCGCGGTGACCGGCTCCGCGCGCCGGTCGGGGTGGACCACCCGCTCTCGCGCGAAGGACTCTTCGTCGCGAACAACATCCTCTTCGTCGGCTTTGCCATCGTGGTGCTGCTCGGGACGGTTTTCCCCCTTCTCTATCAGGCGATCAACGGCACCCAGGTCACCGTCGGTTCGCCCTACTTCGCCAGTGTCGCGGCGCCGCTGAGCGTGGTGTTGTTGTTGCTCATGGCGATCGCGCCACTGGTCGGTTGGCGCAGCGCCGACGCCAAGGTGCTCTGGGGTCGCATGCGCGTGAGCGCGTGGTCGGCTCTGGCGGCGGTGGTGGTGTTACTCGGCGTGGGGGTTCGACGTCCCGCTGAAGTATTGGCGGTCTTTCTCTCGGTGTTGGCCGCGGGTGCCGCGCTACGGACCTTGCGCGGCGCGCTCGTGGCGGCGATTCGACGCGGCTCGTGGCGAAGCGTCTTTCGTTCACCCACGACCGGCGGGATGATCGTGCACGTGGGGGTCGTGGTCTTGGCGCTGGGGATCGTGACCTCCACGACGTACGTCGCGCGCAATGAGGTGACCCTCGCCACCGGTCAACGCACCGTCGTGGATGGTCAACTCGTCACCTTCTCGGGCTTTCGTAGCGTCAAGAACGCTCTGGAGAGCGCGACGCAACTGCGCGTCAGCGTCGACGGGCATCAACTACGCCCGGCCGTGACCACCTACAACGGACGCAACGGTCAAACGGTCGGCACGCCGGCGATCGACTCGAACCTCGCGCGCGACGTCTACGTGACCTTTGACGCCGTGGGCGGGAACGGTTCGACGTCGGGCGCCCAGGTGCAGAACCATCTGCCCGCGGGCTCGGTGGTGCTCGGGGTCACTGTCGAACCTCTGCTGGCGTGGCTCTGGCTGGGGGGACTGATCATTGGTCTGGGCAGTGGTCTGTCCTTCTTTCGCCGGCGCTACAACGACGAGGTCACGCCGTGAAGCGCTCGGTCATGGCCAGCGCGCTCGTCGCCATCGTGGTCGTGGTGGCGCTGTCGCTCTTCCTCGCGACGCGCAACCCGGTCACGAGCGCCACCGAGGCGCCGAGCCCGCTGCTCGGCAAGGTCGCGCCCGCGCTCTCGGGTGAGAAACTCGGTGGCGGCACGCTCAATCTAAAGAGCGATCTCGGTCACGTGGTCGTGGTGACCTTCTGGGCCTCGTGGTGCGGACCGTGTCAAGTGGAGGCGCCCGAGCTTTCCACCTTCGCCTGGCAGGAGCGGCACCGGGGCGTGGACGTGGTGGGCGTGGTCTTTGACGACACCGTCAGCGCCGCCAACGCCTTCGCCGCGCACTACGGCTCGCTCTACCCTTCGGTAATCGATAACGGTGGCGTCATCGCCAATCGATACGGCGTCACCTCACCGCCAACGACCTTCGTGCTGAACGCCAAGGGTGTCGTCGAAGTCACGTTGCTCGGTCCGGTGAGCGCCAAGCAATTGAGAGCGGTCGTCGCCCAGGTGAGATCGTGAAACTGCTTCGGTCGTTCGTACTGTGGTGCGTGGCGTTGATCGCCGTGGCGGCCCTGGCGATCGCGCTGCATCCCCAAAACTCGGGCGCGAGCGCGCGGATCACCCACCTGGAGTCGCTCGTGCGCTGTCCCTCGTGTGAGGATCTCTCGGTGGGTGAGAGTAACGCCACCTCGGCGCTGGCCGTTCGCCAGGAGATCGCGACCAAGGTCCACGAAGGTCAGTCCGACAATCAGATCCTGACCTCGCTCGAGTCGGTCTATGGCACGTCGATCTTGCTTAGTCCCCCCACGTCGGGTCTGGGCGCGTTGTTGTGGATCGTGCCGGTGCTCGTCGTGCTCTTACTCGTAGCGAGTGCTGTTCGTCTCGCGAGGCGACGTTGACGCGAGACGCCCAACAGCTGCGCGACGAGATCGCGCTTCGCGAGGCCTCGCTCTTTGACGCTCGTCGAGAGCTGGCCAATGGCGAGTTGAGTTCTTCCGAAGTGGCATCGATCGAGGCGCGTGAACTCCTCGCCCTTGACGTCGCGCGCCGCGCCTTGGGTGAACTCACACCCGAAGGCCCGAGGCGCTCACCGGCTCGCCGGCGCCGTCGTTGGATGCTGCTCGTAGCGCTCGTGTGCTTCTTGGTGGCGGCCTCGCTGTTGCTCGTTAGCTCGCTCTCTCCGCGTCAGCCGGGCAACTCGATCACCGGTTCAATCTCCCTGGGCCGCGCCCAAAAGGTCACCCAGTTGCTGAGCGAAGCCGAAGCCGACATCGCCAACGGCAACGTCGTGGCGGCGCTCAGCGCGTACCAACAGGTGTTGGCGATTAGTCCCAAGAACGTGCCCGCCCTCACCCAGAGCGGATGGTTGGACTTCTCTGCGGGCAGCTCGGGCGTGAACGCCACGCTGGTGAAACTCGGCGTCAAGGACCTGCGCGAAGCCATTGGCTACGCGCCGCGCAACCCCGCGCCGCGTCTGTACTACGCGATCGTCGCCGACTCGACCCCCAACAATCAGACTCTGGCCAAGCGTGAGTTCCGGGTGTTCCTGGCCCTACAACCCTCGCCCGGACAACTCGCCGTGGCTCGTCCGTTCTTGAGGCAACTCGGGCTTAGCGCGACCTAGGACGTGGCGCGCTACGGCGGGCCGAACTCGTCGGGCGGGAGTTTCGTCGCGGCGGTCAATGCCCAAGTAAGGCGGTGTTGTCGCCGGGGATGCGTACCACACTCATCACCGAGCTCCACGAAGTAGTTGGCGTTGGTGATGCCCCGAGCAACGGTTGAACCGTGACGTGACGCTCGGGCCAGAGCTGTTGGACGAGTGCGTCAATGACGTCAGTCATTGGCGAATGGTGCAGGGCTGATTCTGATCGAAGAAGGTACGACGAGTTAGGCGGTCACCCGACAGGTGTCGTCGCCCAGCGCGCGCGAGGTCAACGTGACGTTGGTGCGTTCCGCGCCCAGGCCTTCGAGCATGCCGGCGATCAGTCCCCGGTCGACGGCACAGAGCACGGGGTGATGCTTCGCGGCCGAGCCGAAGGGACAGTTGTCCGACACGACCGAACTGGTGAGCTCGTGGTCCTCGGCCCGGGCGTTAAAGCCGTGCGCGGTCAAGAGCCCGGCGATCGAGACCATCGCGGTCTTGACCGATCGTGTCGAATCGCTGGCGCCGATGGCCTCGGTGAGCGTTCGACCGTATTCGATGCCCACGTCGTGGGCCATCGCTTCCGAGGCGTCGGGCCCGAGGCGTTCGAGGGCCATCTCGAGAAGGGCCACGAGCAAGGCGTCGCGGCGGAGTGATCCCTCCATCACGATGGACTCATCGAGGGCCCGGTACCCCTTGGCCGGGCGTCCCACGGTGGTCTTGTGCACGTTGTCAAAGGTGACGTAACCACCCTCGGTCAGGCGCTCGAGGTGGTGACGCACGACGTTCGCGTGCACATCACAGTGCAGGGCCAGTTCGCCGGCCGTCGCGCCGGGGTTCTCGCGCAAGTAGAAGTAGACCTTTCGGCGCGTACTGTCGCCAAAGGAGTGGGTGAGGCTGGTCACCGTCGCGGTAAAGAGGGCCGGGTCGAGGTCGTTCTCGTTGGGCGCGGTCACGAAGTGAAGTTTACGGGTGAAGCGCCCAAGACCGGCGGTAATCTCAAAGAGCCCCTCTAAAGGACTCCCGTGCCGGATAATCACGAACTTCGTAGCGACCTCGCCCAGATTGTCGAACCCCAACTGGTTCGAACCTTGGTGGAGTTGGGTTTTCTCGGCGACATCAGAGAGAAAAGGGGTGTGCTGCAAGTCGAACTAGTGCTGCCGGTGACGAACTGGCCCCATCTTGAGTCCCTGCGCGCGTCCGTGCTCGACATAGTGCCCGGCGCCAATGTTTTTGTGCGCACCATGGACGACGAGGAACGCTTGGCCCTTCGAAATTTTCTCCGGGGCGCCATGAAGAGCGACGCCGACGCGCTCCAGCACGAACACGGCGACGCGTCGCCGCGCTTTCTCGACAAGCTCTCCAAGACCCGCGTGCTCGGCATCTCCTCGGGCAAGGGCGGCGTCGGGAAGTCCTCGGTCACGGTGAACCTGGCGATCGCGCTCGCCCAAGCCGGCCACTCGGTGGGCGTGCTCGACGCCGACGTGTACGGCTTTTCGCTGCCCAAGATGCTCGGCGCCACGAACGACCCCATCGTGCTCGGCGACACCGTGATTCCCACGCTCGTGCACGGCGTGCGCTGTCTGTCGATGGGTTACTTCGTCGACGACGCCCAGCCGGTGATCTGGCGCGGTCCGATGTTGCACAAGGCCATTGAACAACTCGTGACCGAGGCGTGGTGGGACGAGCCGGATTTTCTTTTGATCGACATGCCCCCGGGCACCGGCGACGTCGCCTTGACGCTGTCCGAGATCTTGCCGCGCATTGAGATGTACGTCGTCACGACCCCCCAAGCGGCGGCCCAGCGCGTCGCGCAACGCTCGGCCTACGCCGCACGAAAGCTCAAGCTTTCGGTGCGCGGGGTCATCGAGAACATGAGTTGGTTCACCGGCGACGACGGCCAGCGCTACGAGATCTTTGGCGCGGGCGGGGGAGAGCAGTTAGCGCGCGAACTGGGCATCACCTTGTTGGCCCAGATCCCCCTCGAGTCGGCGGTGAGAATCGGCGGCGACCTCGGCGAGCCGGTGGTCGTGTTCCATTCCCACAGCGAGGCGGCGAAGGCCTTTTACCAACTCGCGACGCGCGTTGAGCAACAAGGTCCCTCGCGGGTCTATCGTCAAGAACTCAAGTTGGTGTAGTCACCTCGAGGGGGAAACATGGAGTTAGAAGGCAAGACCGCGGTCATCACCGGCGGGGCGAGCGGCATCGGACTCGCGACCGCCAAGCGCTTCGCTGAGTGCAACGTCAATCTGGTGCTGGGCGACATCGAAGAGGCCGCGTTGAGCGGTGTCGTCAAGGACCTTAAGGCGCACGGCGCCAAGGTCATTGGCGTGGTGACCGACGTCACCAAAGAAGAGGACGTCATCGCCCTGCGTGACGCCGCGCTGAAGGAGTTTGGCGCCGCTCACCTGGTCTTTAACAACGCCGGCGTCGCCGCGGGTGCCACGATCGGCACGCCGACCAAGGTGTGGAAGTGGGTGTTGGACGTGGATCTCAATGGCGTCATCTACGGGCTCAACGCGTTCGTGCCGGTTTTCGTGGAGCAGAACGAGGGCCACGTCGTCAACACCGCGTCGTTGGCGGGACTCGGTGGGGCCCCGGGCATGGGCCCGTACTGCGCGGCCAAGTTCGCCGTGGTGGGGCTTTCGGAGTCGCTCTTTCAAGAACTTTTGCTCCTCGGCTCGAACGTGGGGGTGTCGGTACTCTGCCCGGGCTTCGTCAAGACCCGAATACATGAGTCGCACCGCAATATGCCCCGTGAACTCGTGAGTTTCAATGAAGACCCGGCCTCAGCGGTCATCCGTGACATGGGCGCGGCCGCGGTGAACGCGGGCATCGACGCGGCGGACGTGGCCAAGGCCGTCGAAGACGCGGTGCGCACGAAGAAGTTTTGGATTCTCCCCCACGAGCGCTCGGCGTTTCGAACGACCGAACTACGTCTTGCGTGGATGCGCGGGGGCCCGCCGATGAAGTTCGACCTTATGGGGGCGACGAAGCCCTAACGGTCGATGCCCGTGGGCAGGAGATCGACCGGCCAGTCGAGATGGGTGAGCGCACGACGACACGCGTAGCGGTCGGTCATTCCGGCCACGTACGCCACGGCGTCATGCAGGGCCTTCGCGGGTGTCTCGCTCTCACTGGCGCGCGCGGCGACGTCGGGGATGAGTTCGGGGTGCACGCTGTAGAACTCGACGAGCGCGCGCAACATTCCCGTCACGGCCGAGGCCTGGTGGCGCGAGGCGTCCCTCAGGTAGATCGCGTCGTAGTTAAACGCCCGAAAGGCGGCCAACGCTTCGGCGTGGTACGCGTCCATGCCGATCACGCCCGTGGACTGAACGGTACGGATCAAGGCGTTGATGAACGCGCCCAACTGGTGCCCCCGGCGCACGCCGCATCGCTCGCGCACCAGCGCCGGCAGTTCTTCGGTGTCGACGATGCCCGCTGAGACGGCGTCTTCGAAGTCGTGACAGACGTAGGCCACGCGGTCGGCCCACGAAACCACTTCGCCTTCGGGGGTGCTCGGCGCAGGACGGGCCCAGGAGTGATTTCGAATCCCGTCCAGCGTCTCGACACAGAGATTGAGTGGGAGCAGTGACACGTCGGCCCCCCAGGTGGCGTGGTCGAAGCCGCCCTGCACGAAAGGGTCGAGGGCCTCTTCGCTGGCGTGACCACCCGGTCCGTGTCCACAGTCGTGGCCGAGCGCGATTGCTTCGGTGAGGGCCACGTTGAGCCTGATCGGTCGAGCGATGCCGGTGGCGACCTGGGCCACTTCGAGCGCGTGGGTGAGACGTGTACGCATGTGGTCGTCGGGAAAGATGAAGACCTGGGTCTTGCCAGCGAGGCGTCGAAACGCGCTGGAGTGCAAGATGCGATCGCGGTCACGCTCAAAGCAGGTACGAAAATCGTCGGGCTCTTCCTCCCTCACCCGTTGACCGGCACCGGCGCTGCGCGTCGCGCCTGGGGCCATGAGCGTGTCGAGCTGCTCTTCGCGTTGGCGCCGTGCTCCCCCCGGCGCCCCGTCGCCCGTCATGGAGAGACCGACCTGCGCGCGTGAGTCTTGGTGCGCGACCGTGACGTCGTCGTTGGCACCTTCGTAGCCCCCCATGGTCGCGGCCCAACGTTGGGCGCGTTCAGAGATGGGTTCCACGCTCACGTATCTCAGGGTAGTGGCCTATTTTCGACCGACGCAGGTGAGAACCTGCCGGGCTCTACCGGCCCGAAGGATGTTGCGCGCGGCATTGACGTCGGCGTGGGCACGATGCCCGCACCGGAGACAACAAAACTCCGCTTGGTTGACCCGGTTACCGGCTTCGACGTGGCCGCACTCGGCACACATCTGACTGGTGAATTGGGGATCCACCTTCACTACTATCCGACCGGCGCTTTCAGCCTTATAGGAGAGAAGTGACGTTAGGATTCCCCACCCCGCGTCGTGAATAGAACGATTAAGTGCGGCCTTTGCGGTTGCGCCATTCGGCAGGAACGTGCCGGGCGTCTCAGGGGCAGGCTTCGCCTTAGGTGCGCGCACCATATTGTTGATGGCGAGGTCTTCCAATGCGATGAGGTCGTAGTCGTTCACGAGTTGACGACTCAATTGGTGGGCGGCGTTGCGACGCTGATTGGCGACCTTACGATGAAGTCGCGCGACCACCTCGACTTGGCGGTGGTGTCGGTTCGATCCGCGTTGCTTGACCGCGAGTCTCTGTTGGGCCAAGGTCAGCTGCGCGCGGGTTTGAGAGCCGAAGTGCTCGCCGATGATCAAATCGCCGTCGCTTGTGGTAACGAGGTTGACGACCCCGAGATCGAGACCCACTTCGCGGCCCGTCAGCGGGAGCGGTTGGGCGGGCACATTCACGCAATGAACACTCACCCACCACTTTGCGCCCTCACGTTTGACGGTGATGGCCTTAGGGGTGCCGAGAAGTCGGCGGTGGTACTTGGCCTTCACTTCGCCAATGCCGAGTAGGTAGAGCCGACTGGCTTCGTTTTTCACCTTCCAGCCACTCGCGTCTTCCCACTTCAGGGAGTCGAAACGACTGGCTGACTTGAACCGGGGGAAACCGGGTGTCTCGCCACTCTTGACACGACGATAAAAAGCGGCGAATGCGCGATCGAGGCGCTTTAGCGTGCTCCGACAGAGGACAACGCCCGACGCGACCACTTCGGGGCGCACATCGGCGAGGCTCGTCAACGTGCGACACTGGTCGAAGAAGCTGACTGAGCGTCGTTCCCACTTCCACGCGCCGACGCGTTCTTCGAGGGCGGCGTTATAGAGCTCGCGCTGGTAGTCGAGTTGGCGCAAGAGGGCTTTTGTCTGGCGCACTGTCGGGTGCAGGCGGTAGCGAAAGGTGCGACAACGCCGTATCTCTTGGGCCACCTTCGAAATGTAGGGTGCGCCTGTGACACGTAGTGAAGCCGGTATAGGGAAACTAGCTCATTACCCCCCTTGCGCCGTAGCATGGGTTCAGCCGTTCACGTTTCAGGAGAGCCGTCATGGAAATTCGTATTGGCATTGTCCAGTCAATGAAGGAGATTGACGTCGAACTGCCCGATGACGCCGACCGCGACAAGGTCATGAAAGAGGTCGAGACGGCACTCACCTCGGATTCGGTGTTGTGGCTGACCGATCGAAAGGGGCGCCGGGTCGGCGTGCCGGCTCAGCGGATCTCGTACGTGGAGTTGGGCACGCCCGCCAGCGAGCGCGTCGTGGGATTCGGCGCGGCCTAACGCTCCGTGATTGACTACCACCTTCACCTGTGGCCCCACTCGGAGTCCTCGGTGTGGTTTCGACTCGATCAGATCGCCGCGTACTGCGACGAGGCCGCGCGCCACGGCGTCAATGAACTCGCCCTCACCGAGCACTCGCACCGTTTCGTCGACGTCGCGGCGGTCGTGGGCCCGTTCTGGGAGCGCTTCGGCCACGAACCGACCAGCCAGACCATGGCCGCGTACTGGGACTTTCACGCGCGAAATTCACTCGAGGAGTACGTCACGCTCGCCCAACGGGCCAAGGACGAGGGCCTGCCGGTCAAGATCGGCCTCGAGGTTGACTACTACAAAGACCAGATGGGCGCGGTCTCTGAGCTCTTGGCGCAGTATCCCTTCGACGTCTTGATCGGTTCGGTCCACTGGCTCGGCACGTGGCACCTAGACGACTACGAGAGCGAGGTCAACCTCAACGAATGGCGGGTGCGCGACGTCGACCAGTGTTGGCACGACTACGCGATCGCGATCGACGAGCTCTGTGCGTCCAACGCGGTGGACGTGCTCGCGCACCCTGATCTGATCAAAGTCGCCGGGTTCTTCGCGAGTAGTCCGGGTGACACCTGGGACGCCATGGCTGAGTCGGCCGCGAAGGCCAACGTGTCGATGGAGTGCTCGTCGGCCGGCTGGGGTAAGCCCGTCGGCGAGCAGTACCCGGCCGAGGGTTTCCTCGATCGGTTGGTGGCGAAGGGTCTCACCTTCACCACCGCCTCAGACGCGCACCACAACGAACGCGTTGGCGAACGCGTCGGCGACCTCGCCGCGCTGCTCGAGGCGCGCGGGGTGCACGAAGTGGCCTCGTACACCGGGCGCCAGCGTCGGATGATTCCCCTAAGAGTCAGCTAGTGGCCACCATCGCTGAGCTCGTGGCCCAGCACACGAAACTCGACGAAGCGGCCACCGATCACCTGCTTCGACTCATGGCGTCGTGGTCCCTCCTGGCCGACCTCGCCTTTTCCGACATGCTGCTCATGGCCAAAGTCAATCAACGTGATGGCGGGGACGAGAGCTTCGTCGTCTTAGGTCAGATGCGTCCGAACAATCGCGCGACGCTGATCAATAACGACCTCGTGGGGTCGACGCATCGAGCCGACGACTGGCCCCTAGTTCGCCTCGCCTTCGAGAGCGGTACGCGCGTGGTGGGCGAGTCAAAGATCGACAACGTCGCGGACCCGGTGCCGGTGTGGTGCGTGCCGGTTCGTTATCACGGCCAGGTCGCGGCGGTGATGGTCCGACTCCAGGGGCCGCTGCGTGGCCCGGCCTCGCTCTATGAACAGTCGTACCTCTCTTGCTTTGAACGGCTCTGCGACATGGTTGCCGACGCGACGTTTCCCTTCCGCGAGGAGGCCGTGGCCGGTCCAGGACTGCCCAGGGTGGGCGACGGCATCATCTTGTTCGACGCCCTCGGCCAGGTCGAGTTCGCCACGCCCAACGCCGTCAACGCCCTGCACCGGCTCGGGATCTACGCCTCGGCCGAAGGACGCACCCTCGAAGAGCTCGGCGTAAAGACTCGCGTCATCGAGCGCTCGCTGGAGTTTGGCATTCCCACGCTGGAAGAGATTGATCTGGGCCACGACGTCGCGATTCAATTTCACGGCGTGCCGTTGAAGGACCACCGCCAGGTCACGGGCGTGTTGATCCTCGTACGTGACGTGTCCGACCTTCGACAGCTCGATCGCGTCGTCTTAAACAAAGAGGCCGCCGTGCGTGAGGTCCATCACCGCGTGAAGAACAATCTCCAGACGATCTCGTCGCTGTTGCGCCTTCAAGCGCGTCGGAGTGACGAGGCGGAAACCAAGATCGCGCTCAACGAGGCCGAGCGGCGCGTGCGTTCCATCGCCGTGGTTCACGAAGTGCTCTCGCGCGAACCCGGCGAAGAGGTGGTCTTTGACGAGATCGTGCGTTCTCTCGTGCTACTCGTCGAGGACACCGTCTTGGCACTGCATCCCGTGGAGATCGTCGTGAACGGTAACCTCGGGGTGCTGTCGACCGATCTCGCCACGCCGCTCGCCGTGGCCCTCGCGGAGCTTTTGACCAACGCGGTCGAACACGCCTTTACCGACTTTGGCGGATCTGACAACGAGCACGTGGGCGTCGTGACGCTGAATCTCTACATTGAAGATGATCAGGCCGTGGCGGAGATACGTGACAACGGGCGCGGACTCGGCGAGAACTTCTCACTCGAGGTGCCGACCAGCCTCGGTCTTTCCATCGTGCGCGACATTATCCGCGCTCAACTCTACGGTGAGATCGAGATGCACTCCGTTGCGGGCGAGGACGGTGGCGGGACGCTCGTTCGCGTCGTGGTACCGCTGAGCGCTCGGCTCTAGTTCGTCGTCGCGGCGCGCCGGCGAGCGGCGAGCCACTGCTTGCGCAACTTTCGACGCTCGTCTTCGGTCGTGCCGCCCCATACGCCCGACTCCTGATTGGTGGCCAGGGCGAACTCGAGGCAGGCCTTTTGCGCGTCGCAGTGGTCACAGACGCGCTTGGCGGACTCGATCTGGTCGGTCGCCATCCCGGTCGTGCCGATGGGGAAAAACAGCTCGGGTTCGGTGTCCCGACAGGCGGCCAGTGAACGCCAGTCAGAGTCGTCCCAGGCGTGGGTGCGGTTCCAGATCAGCGACATGAAAATCCTCTAACTTTGGACGTAGTACGGTGCTCAGTCGAAAAGAACACGTACGTGGAAGGAAAATTCTACTGAAATTGCGATTGGAAAACAAGGCTTTTTTCAGGTATTTAGCCCTATGGAGGTATGGAAATTCCTGGTCACGGCGGAGACTTTGCGCATGACCGAGGTAATTGCTCACCGTGGCGCCCACCTGCACGCGCGTGAAAACACGCTCGCGGCTTTTCGAGACGCCGTGGCCCTGGGAGTCGACGGCGTCGAGCTCGACGTGCGTAAAATCCTCGACGGGGCGCTCGTGGTCCATCACGACCCCACCATTGGCCCCTGGGCCATCGCGCATACCGACGCCCGCGACCTGCCCTCGTACGTGCCCACGCTCGAAGAGGCGCTGGAGGCTCTCGAGGGCGTGGCGGTCAACGTCGAGATCAAGAATCTGAAGCATCCAAAGGAGCCAACTTACGACGAATCGGGCACTTTTGTGCGCGAGGTTCTCGACCTCGTGCACGCGAAACGTCGGAACTCGTCCGTCGTGCTTTCATGCTTTGACCTAGCGAGCTGTACGCACGCGCGTACCTACGATCCGGCGATGTACGTAGGTTGGCTGGTGCGAAAAGGGTCGCTGTTCGAAGCGCTCGAGCGCGCCCACGCGCTGCGCCTGAGCGCGGTGAATCCGCACTTCACCATGGTGACGCCCGCGAGCCAACTACGCGCGAGCGAACTCGACATGTCGCTCAACGTATGGACGGTGAACGAGCCCAAGGACATCGCGGCAATGGTGGCGTTGGGTGTGGCGAGCATCATCACTGACCAACCGGCCCTGGCGCTGGAACTGCTCGGACGCGGGTAGTGGCCCAGTTTCGTTTGAGCGAGTTCGGAGCTATTGCGAGAGGGTAAAAGTGTTGGTCCAGCCCGTATAAATTAATACGCACGACGCGAGTATGTCGCGCCCAATGATCGCGTTGAATGGTCGTCCTGTGAAATCTGATTCTAGGCACCGTACCTCTTTTACGAAGTCCGCCATAATTACGAAAGTGAGATCAAACATCTGTGTTGGCACGTCTCGATGCGTTGCAGACGTAAGTGTTGCCTCTCCAACTGTGTTAATTCCAAGACTTTGTGGGATTGAGGAATCGACCATCGAGTGTGAGGCCCCAGTATCAACGAGCGCTGAGACTGTTAGAGGTTGGTAGGTCTTCCCCTCGGAAGTGAAAATGTCTCTTACCGCCTGCACTGGATGGAGGACGACCTGCAAAAGCGGACCATTCTCCTGCAGATCGGTGATCCCCCACCTAGAGATCCCGGCCATTTCTACGACAAACTGACTGGCAGCGCCACCGGGCTATCGAACTGAACGATCTTCTTGACTAAAAACGGCTTATTCCCGATACGTTTGTAACCCTCGTTTAGTGCGTCTCTTTCAGAGACATATGTTCCGACAACTTCGTCTCCAATCACCAGCGCATACTTACCGTTTGCCTCGGCGAGTAAGCGGTCCTTGTTGGCATTAAACGTCGCTGTTTCAGCGGACAGAACATTGTTGACAGCCATATGGCCAGTTTACCTACGTGCCACAGACTTTGCCACGTAGGCGCCTTGGGACCCTCAGCTCCTTAATTCTGCGATTTCCCGCGTTGAGCAGATACAGAGTCTCGTTCATTGCCTCAGGGAGATTGTGCGGGACTATCTGACTGGGTGCTACGCAGCGAGTTTCGCGATCACTTGCGCAATTGGCGCGTCCATCTTGTGGTGTACGTAAGCAACACCAGTACCCGAGAGCGGGGAAATGACAACACGCACCGCTGGCGAAAGGTTAGGATCGCCCATTGCGTCGTGAATGAGCAACGCGCTGGCCACACCAACGGCCAAGTGGCTCACCTCTGTTTGGCGCGGTGTGGGAGTGGGACCTTGCTTCACCTAATTTTACTCGACTCATCCCGAACTGTTACTTCGACCGGCAAGGTTTTTCAAACTGGGCCACTCCCCGCGCGCGGGTCCCTAAAATTGGCGCTGCTCGGTATTGACGTAGATTGTTGCTCATGAACATCGTCGTGTGCGTAAAACAGATACCCGACCCAGCCGCTCCTCAGTCGTTCGACGCGTCCAACAATCTGAACCGGTCGGGCAAACTCATCCTCGACGAAGCCGACACCTACGGCGTCGAGATGGCCCTGCAGTTGGTCGACAAGTCCGGGGGTGGCGAGGTCACCGTGGTGTCCATGGGTTCGGCCGCGGACGTCGCGGGTCTGCGCAATGCCCTGGCCATGGGCGCCACCAAGGCCATCATCGTGAGCGACGACTCGCTTCGTGGCAGCGACGCTCTCGGGACCGCCAAGGTGCTCGCCGCGGTCATTCGCCGCGACAGTTTCGACCTGGTGCTGGCCGCGACCGAGTCGTCCGACGGCTACACCGGCACCACGCCCGTCCAGCTCGCCGAACTGCTCGGCCTGCCCTCCATTACCTTCGCCAAGGCCGTCACCGTCGAAGGATCGTCGCTCAAAGTGAGCCGCCAGACCGAAGCCGGGTTCGACGAGATAACCTCACCGCTGCCCGCGCTCGTCACGGTCACGGCCGGCGTCGTCGAGCCGCGTTACGCCTCGTTCAAGGGGATCATGGCCGCCAAATCCAAGCCCCTCGAAGTGCTGACGGTGGCCGAACTCGGACTCGAGGGCCAGGTGGGTCAGGTGGGCGCGCGCGAGGTCATCGTCTCGGTTGAGGCGGTCGAGTCGCGCCAGGGTGGCGAAAAGTACGTCGACGAGGGCGACGGCGCCGCCAAAGTTGTTGCGTTTCTCGAATCGATCAAGGTTCTTTAGGAGTAGCTGATGGCACTTTCCACTCTCTGGGTCGTCGCCGAGCCCGCCGGCGACACATTCAGCACGACCTCGCTCGAACTCTTGAGCCACGCGCGCACCTTGGCCACGACCGTGGCGGCCGTGACGTGGGGCGACGGGGGATCGCTGGGCGCTCGGGCCGGTGAGTACGGCGCGACGACGCTCTACGACGTGGGCGCACTGGACGGTGCGCTGCCCGGGGTGCCGGTGGCCGCGGCGATTCAGTCGCTGATCGCTTCGAAGGGCGCACCCGACGCGTTACTGATCCCCAATAGCTACGACGGACGCGACATCGCGGGGCGACTTTCGGCCCGACTCGATCGACCGGTGCTCACGAACGCGACGGGGCTCCTCGACGAGAGCGGCCTCGTTAGCGAACACCCGGTCTTTGGCGGATCGTTCACCGTCAGGGCCAAGTTCACCGGGGAAGGTCCGGGCATCGTCGTCGTGCGCGCCAAATCCTTCGCCGCCGAGCCCTCGGGTGGCCCGCCCGCCGCCGTGGTCGGCGCGCCCGCGGGCGACACCGGCCCCACGGGCCAGGCCGTGATTGTGGTGTCGCACGTCGAAGAGCGCACCGGGCCCAAACTCGAAGAGGCCTCGGTGGTGGTGTCGGGAGGACGGGGTCTGGGCGAGGCGGGCGCGTACACGTTGATCGAAGAACTCGCGACGCTCTTGCACGGCGCCGCGGGCGCGAGCCGGGCCATCGTCGACGCCGGTTGGGTGCCCTACTCCCACCAAGTCGGTCAGACCGGTAAGACCGTCAAGCCGCTGGTGTACGTGGCCTGTGGCATCTCGGGTGCGACCCAGCACATGGTCGGGATGAAGGGTTCGAAGAATATCGTGGCGATCAATAAAGACCCCGACGCGCCGATCTTTCAGATCGCCGATCTGGGCATCGTGGGCGACGTGCACAAGGTCTTGCCCGCGCTGATCGACGCGTTGAAGGCGCGCAGTTAGCGCGAACCAGTGACGTTGACGCCCTTTGGCGTGGACTCGTAGCTTCGAGCCCGGGAGAGCGTGGTGGGCGAAGGTCTCTTGATGCGTAGCGACACCGCGACCGGGCGGGCCCGTCGATGGTGGACCCTCGGGGTGCTCGCGCTGACCCAGTTGATGGTCCTGCTCGACGCGACGGTGGTCAATATCGCCCTGCCGCGCGCCCAGAGCGCCCTGCACTTCTCGTCGGGTAATCGACAGTGGATCGTGACGGCCTACGTCTTGGCCTTTGGCTCGTTGCTCTTACTCGGCGGGCGCTTGAGTGACCTCTGGGGTCGACGCAACGCGCTGATCGTCGGACTCGCGGGTTTCGCGTTGGCCTCGGTGCTCGGCGGCGCGGCGCACAGTTTCACAGTCCTAGTCGTGGCCCGAGCGCTCCAAGGAGTCTTTGGCGCGCTACTCGCCCCCGCCGCCCTCGCGGCCCTCACCGTCACCTTCGCCGACGCCAAGGAGCGGGCCCGGGCCTTTTCGATCTACGGCCTGGTCGGCGGTTCGGGCGCGGCGATCGGACTCTTGCTCGGGGGAGCCTTGACCCAGTGGGCCTCGTGGCGCTGGTGCCTCTTTATCAATGTTCCCCTGGGCGCCGTGGCGCTGGCGGGGGTCGCGCTCTTCGTGGGGGGCGCGCGAGGCGAGCACCACACCCGGCTCGACGTTCTGGGCACGGTGCTGGCCAGTGGGGGATTATTCTTCGTGGTCTTTGGGCTCAGCCACGCGGTGACCTCGAGTTGGTCCAACGCGGCCACGTGGGGCTCGCTCATCGCGGGCGTGGTGTTGTTGGTGCTCTTTGTCGCCTGGCAGCAGCGCTCGACGTTTCCGCTGTTGCCACTTCGGCTCCTCACGAATCGCACGCGCGCGGGCTCGCTCGTGGCGCTGTTGTTGACCAGCATGGGCCTCTTCGCCGTGTTCTTGTTGCTCGCCTACTACCTCGAAGAGACGCTGGGCTACTCGCCGCTTCGAACCGGCGTGGCGTTCGTGCCCCTGGTGCTCGCCCTGTCACTCTCCTCGACGTCGGCGAGTGCTCGACTCCTCGCCAAGACCGGACCGCGCCCGCTGGTGCCCACCGGCATGGTGCTGGCGATGATGGGCATGGTGCTCTTCACGCGACTGACGCCCCACTCGGACTACTGGGGCCACGTGTTGCCCGGTTTGGTGGTCACGGGACTTGGCCTCGGCCTCATCTTGGCCCCGGCGATCGCCAGCGCCACGGCCGCGATCGAGCCGCGTGACGCCGGCGCGGCGTCAGCGATGGTGAGCACGACCCAACAGATCGGCGCCTCGGTTGGCACCGCGTTGCTCAACACCATCGCCGTCACCGTCACCACGCGAGCCCTCTCGCACCCCACGGGGACCTTCGCGCTCGCCCAGCGCGGCGCGACGGTGCACGGCTACTCGGTGGCCTTTTGGTGGTCGGCGGGATTCTTCGCCCTGGGCGCGTTGTTGACGCTTTTGCTGTTGGAGTCGGGGGCGCCCGACGACGTCGAGCTCGCGCGCGCGTCTTAGATCAACGGCCAGGGATAGGGCGGCCAGTCCGAGGAGGCGTCGGGCTCGGGGTACAGGGCGTTCTCGACCAGGCCGTGCGCGCGCAGTTGGGCCAGCGCCAGTTCACTGGGGCTGAGCCACCTCGCGACGTCGCCGGTGTCGCCCTTGGCGAAACGATCGACGCGCTCTAAGAGATGGGCTTCGACGGCGAGCCCGGCGTACTCCCAGATGACGGTGCGCAGTTTGTCCTGCTCGTGAAAGCACAGGCCGTTGTCGATTGCCCAGAGCCGCGTCTCGTCGTTGAGGACGTGACCGGCCTTGCGATCGGCGTTGTTGGCCACGACGTCAAAGGCGGCCAGTCGCGCGAACCAGTCGTGGAACTCGGGCCGCTCGCGCAGCGTGAAGTAGTGGTCCTCTAAGTTGTCGCCCACCCACCACTGATACGACCCCGGACCAAAGGGTCCGTCGTCGCGCCCCACGGTGGTGGGCACGAGGTCGGTGCCGAGTTGGGCGTCGAGTTCAAAGGCCGCGACCTCTCGCCGCCAAAGCCCGTCGGGAAAGTCCCACAGGGGCCGTTCACCGACCTCGGACTTATAACAGGCCAACGTCGAGACCCCGTCGAGGGTCAACGAGACCAGCAACGCCTGATTCGACGACCCCACGACGCGCCCTTGCACCTCGATCGCCCCTTGGCTTAGCAGCGTGCGCTGTTCGTCTCGAGTCATGGTGGCTAGCGAATCGGCGGACGGTGCCCGTTAGTGCGCGGACAGTCGTGGCCCTTGGGGTCGAGCGGTCCACCACAGAGCGGGCACAGGGGCCGCCCGGCCTCGATAAGTCGCGTGATCGCGATCGCCAGAGCGCCCGCCCACTCGCGCGTGAGGCGCACGCTGAGCGAGGAGTCTCCTTCGAGCGACTGCACCGTGACGTCGATGGCCCGGGTGGCGTCGTCGAGGGAGACCGCGATGTCGCCGGCCACGAAGTCCACCTCGTACTCGGGTTCGAGCGCCAGGTCCTCGGGCAGGTGCCCGGGTCGACCGAGGTCGCTGATCACGTTGGCGATCCATTCGGCCAGGGCGCCCAGTTGGATCTTCTCGCACTTGACGATGACGAGTCGCCGGCCCTCTCTTACTTGCAAGAGGAAGAGTCGGTTGCCCACTTCGCCGCGCACGCCCACCATCACCTTGAGCGGGTTGGTAAAGACGTAGTTCACGACGGCCCGAGTTCCTTCAATGAACCGGTGTTGTTGACACACAGCACGATCGGCGCGGCGTTGGTAAAGACGAGGGCGCTGATCGAGCACGGGGAGATGACGGTGCGCTGAAAGAGATCGAGCGGGACGCCCTGGGCGTAGGTCACGGCCGCCTTGATCGGGTCGGCGTGAGAGACCGCGACGATGGTGTGGTTGCGGTGTCGCCGGGCCAGTCGCTCCAGGGCCGCCCAGACGCGCTGTTGCATCTCGCTAAAGGATTCGCCTTCGGGAAAGCGAAAGGTGCTCGGGGCGCTTTGGACCGCCCGCCACTCCGAGCGCCGGCTCAAGGTGGCCAGGCGCTTGCCGGTCCAGGTGCCAAAGTCGCACTCGAGCAGACCGCGCTCGACGACGGGGCGAAGCCGCAGCGCCTTGGCCAGGGGAGCGGCGGTCTCCTTGGCGCGTTCTAAGGGCGAGACGTACAAAGCGGTGGGCTTGCGCGTGAGGTCCTTCAACCGCTCGGCGAGTACGGCGGCCTGGGCGTGACCCTTTTCGGACAGGTGCAGTCCCGGAGCGCGTCCGGGCAACACGGTGCCCGTCGTGGCCGTGGTGGCGTGGCGCACCAAGAGAATGGTGGTGAAGGTCAGTCGGCTCGCCACGCGGTGTCCTTAGCGCCGGCTCACCCGGGCGTCACCGGCAGGCGCCGTGGGCCTGGGACCGCATTGGCGGGCCAACGTTTACGTGAGACCGCCGCGAGTCGGTGCAACAGGGCGACCGCGCCGGGGTCGTCGTCGCCGGGGCGCGTCTCGATGAGACCCTGCGCTTTCATCGCGCTGATGAGTTCGCGTCCCAGATCGGTGCGTACGATGACGAGCGTCCAGTCGCCAAAGACACCGATCCCCCCGGCGGAGACGTCGGCGTGTTCGGCGGCGAAGTCGGGACAGAGTTTGCAGCCCTCGCGCGTAAAGGGCTGGCCCTCTTTCAAGGGCACCTCGTAGTAGCCCCCGTCCTTGGTCCAGAGTTGAAAGACGCCCTTGATGTTCATCTTGGTGATGTCGGTGCGCCGAATGGCGTACTTCGTCTCGAAGAGCTCCTCGAAGATGGCGTCGTCGAAGGTCTTGGAGCACAGCAGCCCGATGGTGAGGCTGAGCCGTCGGGCGAGCTTGCCGGCCTTGCGCACCTGCATCGCCCCGGGAGCCGACGCCATGCACCCCATGCCCACCAGGGCGATGCGCTCGGCGCCCGCCTCGACCGCCTCGGGGTAGGCGAGGAGGTTGGCGCTGTACGTGTAGCGCGACCCCGCGGTGGCGAGCACGTCGGCGCGGGTGCGCGCGACCTGGGGCTCGGCGTGCCAGGTGGAGCCGTCGCCTTCGAGTCCGCTCACGAGTGCGGCGTCGATGACGTCGTGTTCGAGCGCGTAGATCAGCAGCGCCGACACCAGACCGCCGTCCTGGGCGTTGTCGACCATTGAAGGATCCGACGAGCGCGCGAGGAAGACGTCGCCGATGCCCCACACCTCGTCGTCGGTGCGCTCGCGCGCGAAACGGTGGGTGTCGATCTCGCTCTCCCAGTTGCGAAAGCGCGGACACGCCCTGGTGCACATCGTGCAGCCCTTCTCGCCGTGGGTGCAGTCCTCGGCACCACCGTCGATGTCGAGGTGCCAGGGTTTGTAGATGCCATCGCCGCTCTCGTAGTCGAGCACGTCGTGGGGGCACGCGATCACGCAGGCGGCGCACCCCGTGCAAAGGCCCGAGGTCACGACCTCGCTGAAGAGTTGGCGCCAATGCGGTTTGTCGAGAGCCACTCGACAACCTTACCGAGTGCCCATCAAAGCCCTGCGCCCGCTACGCTGCGCGCGATGCCCGAAGTCCTCGAGATTGAGACGTACCGTGCGCTGGCCCAGCGGCTCGTGGGCGCCACCGTTGCGCGCGGCTGGGCCGACGGGTACGTCGCGAAGAAGTTGACCTCGCCCGGGGCGTGGGACCGTGCGGTGCGCGGACTTCGCATCACCGGGACGTCGCGGCGTGGCAAACTCCTCG
>DATLTW010000042.1:0-4331 GCA_035533495.1 Acidimicrobiales bacterium
GGCGTGGGCGGAGAAGTCACTTAGCGAGCGTAGAAGATTTAGGCGTAAGGTAGCGACTTATGACTACCACTTCGAACCCCTATCGTCTCGCGCGAACCGTTGTTCCCTCGGCCTATCGAATATTTCTCACCCCCGACCTCGAGGCCTTCACCTTCGCGGGGCGAGTCGAAATTGACGTAGACATCAACGAACCGGTCAGTGAGTTGACCCTTCACGCCATTGAGCTCGAACTCGGGGCCGCCACGGTGAGCGCGGACGGGACCAGTTACCGCTCGCTTGAGCATCGATTCGACGAGACCTACGAAACGGTGACCTTCGTCTTTGACCGTGTACTGCCCGCGGGCGAGGCCGTTGTGGAGATTGCCTTTGACGGAATCTTGAACGACCAGCTGCACGGATTTTATCGCTCCACGTTCACCGACGACAAGGGCGTCGCGCACACCATCGCCACCACCCAGCTCGAACACTCCGACGCTCGACGCGCGTTCCCTTGTTGGGACGAGCCGGCCTTCAAGGCGACGTACCAGGTCAACCTCTCCATCCCGAGCCACCTCGCGGTCTACTCGAACTCACCAATTACCTCCGACACCGATCTGGGCAATGGGCAGCGTAACGTGAGCTTTGCGCCCACTATGAAGATGTCGACGTACTTGGTCGCGTTCGTCATCGGACCCTTCGAAGAGACGCCCGCGCTCGACGTGGACGGGGTACCGCTGCGGGTCGTCTATCCGCCGGGCAAGGGCCACTTGGCGGACTTCGCCCTAGAAGCCGGCGCCTTCGCACTGCGCTTCTTTTCCAACTACTTCAACATTGCCTACCCCGGGGACAAACTCGACATGGTCGCCATTCCCGACTTCGCCTTTGGCGCCATGGAGAACCTGGGTTGCATCACTTACCGCGAGACCGCCCTGCTCGTCGATCCCACCAAAGCGTCCGTCACTGAGTTAGAACGAGTCGCCGAAGTCGTCGCGCACGAGATCGCCCACATGTGGTTCGGCGACTTGGTCACCATGGAGTGGTGGGAGGGAATCTGGCTCAACGAGGCGTTCGCCACGTTCATGCAAGTCCTGTGCACCAACGCCTTTCGCCCCCAATGGAAGATGTGGGTCCGTTTTGGCATCGATCGCGACCGCGCGCTGCAAATTGACGGCCTGCACTCCACGCGACCCATCGAGTACGAAGTGGTCTCCCCCGACGACACCCAGGGCATGTTCGACCTGCTGACCTACGAGAAAGGTGGCTCGGTCCTACGCATGCTCGAGCAGTACCTGGGCGAAGAGACGTTTCGCGACGGCATCCGTCACTATCTCACCAAGCACAGTTACGCCAACACGGTCACTACCGACCTGTGGGACGCGCTCGAGGAGATCTCCAAGCAACCCGTGCGAGACGTGATGAACACCTGGATACTCCAAGGCGGCCACCCACTCGTCACGTTGAGAAACGGCGAACTGACCCAACAGCCCTTCGCCTACGGCCACGCCAAGGGCGCTAGTGCCATCGGCTCGTCGTGGATGGTGCCGGTGCTCACCCGCTCACTCAGCGGGGGCGAAACCAGTCGTCACCTCTTGAAAGACCGTCCCCTTACGGTCGGCGACGCGGCCCCCGTTGTCTTGAACGCGGGTGGCTCGGGCGTATTTCGCTCGCGCTACGGCAACGCCGAACTGGCGGCCCTGGTCGATCACATTGGTGAACTCGAAGAGCTCGAACGCGCGACGCTCCTGGCCGACAGCTGGGCCTCGCTCTTGGCCGGTCAGATCGCCTGGAAGGACTTTCTCTCGATCGCCCAAGGACTGGGCACCCAGGACGAGCCCTCCCCCTGGGCCACGGTCGCCAGTGCGCTTGACCACGTCGATCGCGCGCTGACCCCCGAGCAGCACGTCGGATTGGTGAAGGACGTGCGCGAACTCTTCAATCCCCAGTTTGCGCGCCTCGGTTGGGACAGCGCCGCGGGCGAGAGTGAACTGACGCCCCAACTGCGCGCGATCGTGCTCGGCGTGCTCGGTACCCTCGGCGGCGACGAAGCCATCCGCGCCGAAGCGGTCAGGCGCTTTGAGGCGAACGACCTCGACGGCAACCTCGCACGATCGATCCTGCGCGTGGTGGCCAATCAGGATCGCCCCGGCGACTACGAGATCTTCCTCGAACGCTACCGTCAGGCCGCCACGCCCCAAGACGCACAGCGCTACCAGTGGTGGGGACTGGGCGAATTCAACGAAGAGCGCGTGGCACTCGACGCAGCCGAGAAGTGCTTCAGTGAGTTCCGTACTCAAGACGGCGCGATCGTACTTGGTATCCTCTCGCGCAACGCCACCACCGGACCACGCGTGTGGACGTACTTCACCGGGCTCTGGGACGAAGCCACGCAAAAATTCCCTGCCAACACGCTCTCGGGCTTGGCGCAGGGCATTCCCACGTTCATAAAAGACGAGTCCTTCGCCAACACGGTCGAGGCGTTCCATACCGAACACCCCTTAGCCGGTGATCAGCGCACGGTCGAGCAAGCCCTCGAGCGCATGCGCGTGGGACTCACCTTCGCCGCGGCGATGCGCCAACAGTTCTAAGCCCACACCGTGAACGTCGGGACGTTTCTGGGCATCTTCGCCCTGATGTTCCTGCTTGAACTGCCCGATAAGACCATGATCGCGACGATCGTGATGAGTACGCGCGCGCGACCCTCGTCCATTGTGGTGGGCGCTTCGGTCGGTTTTGTCGTGCAGATGGCTATCGCGGTGGGCGCGGGCGGGCTGTTGACGCTGCTCCCAGCGCACGTGAAGGACATCATCGTCGGCGCGCTCTTCTTGGGCGGCGCGGCGTACCTGTTCTTCTCGCACGAATCTAAAGCCGAACAAGTTGGCGAGGCTCGCGCTTTGAGTGAACACCCGGCGACACGCCTGAAGGAGATCGTGACCGCCTTTGGCGTCATCTTCGTCACCGAGTTCGGTGATCTCACCCAGATCCAAGCGGCGAACTTGACGGTCAAGACCCGTCAACCACTCGAAGTCTTTTTCGCGGGTTCGTTAGCGATGATCAGCGTCTCGTTCATCGGCGCCTACGGCGGTAAATTTCTCCAGCGCGTCGTGCCACTGGCGTGGATTCGACGCGGCGGCGGGCTGATCTTCTTGGCGCTCGGCCTCTACACGTTCATCTCCTTGGCGACCTCGTGAGTCGAGAGAGTGATCTCTTGGCCCTGGCCGCGGAGGCCAAGGGCTTTATGCCCCGCGAGGAGGGCCTCGCGCTGTTCGGTCACGCGCTCGCGCTCGGTGAACGAGTACCGCGCGGGACGTGGCTCGAGGTGGGCGCGTGGTGCGGTAAGTCCGCGCTCTATCTCGGCGCCGCGGCCGAAGCGACCGGGAGCGTGCTCTACTCCCTCGATCATCACCACGGCAGCGAAGAGAACCAGGAGGGATGGGAGCATTTCGACCCCACGCTGGTCGATCACTTCGACGGGCGACTGAACACGCTTCCGACCTGGCAACGAACGATCACCGCGGCGAAGCTCGAAGCCAGCGTGATCGGGCTCGTGGGTGACTCGTCGATCGTGGCCGCACACTTCGCTCAGCCCTTGGATCTGCTCTTTATCGACGGGGGCCACGCCCTCGACGTGGCCCGGGCTGACTTCGCCTCGTGGACGCCCAAGGTGGTGCTCGGCGGACTGCTACTCATCCACGACGTCTTCGTCGACCCCCACGACGGCGGACAAGCGCCCTACGAGATTTACCGGACCGCGCTTGAGAGCGCACAGTTCCTCGACGTCGCGAGTGAGGGTTCGCTGCGGGTTCTGGTGCGTGCGCTAGCGCAGTAGCGGGCAGCCCGGCTCGGCAAGATCGAGGGGCGAAGCCAGTTCGTCGTGGCGAAAGAGTCCGGCTGCCTTGGACGAAGAACTCAACGCGTCAGCCGCCAACAGCACCGCCGCCGCGGTGTAGGACGTGGTCTCGCGATCGGGAAAGGTCGTACGCGTGGGGTAGGCCAGGCCGGTAAAGTACGCCCCGTCCTCGCGCCGGTGAAGCCGCGTACAGCCCAACAGGTCCAGCGCCCGGCTGGTCAGTCCGAGGGCGTCGAGGGCCAGCGCGCACTCGGCCGTCTCGGCCGCGGTCACCCAGTCGTTGGTCGATACGCAACGTACGCCCAGTCCGTCCATCACGTGGCGCTCCCAACCGTCGTCGAGTCGCTTCACGCCGGCGTCGCCGCGAAGCGCGCCCGAGAAGATCGGGTAGTACCAGTCCATGGCGAACTCGTTCTTGGGCGCGAAGGCGCCCGGATGACGCGCCACGGCGTGCCCGAGTCGCCCGGCGGCCAGTTCCCATTCGGGCTTGGCCCGGTCGAGGCGC
>DATLTW010000043.1:0-62620 GCA_035533495.1 Acidimicrobiales bacterium
ATTCGCGCGTTGTACAACGAAGAGTTGGTGCCCGAAAAGCCGAACATGTGCTGCACGGCGGGAATCACTCTCGGCGCACTCTTAAAGAACTTGGGCAATTGGCGTGCGAAGTAGTCCGCACCGACCACCGGGATCAGTCCGTACATGATCGGTAGGAAGTAAGCGCGAAAGCGCGAACCCCGGTCCATAAAGTTGCCCGGGTGATCGAAACCGATGTCACGCCGGGCACTGAGCACCCCGATGCCTTTGGCCGCGCCAGCGGTGACGACTGACAAGAGCACGATCAGTCCCAAGTAGGCGACCGGGTCGGGATAGTGCGGGAAGTGCAGGTGACTGTTCAACCAGTTGTCCAGGGTGCCGTACGCACTGAGGGAATTGAGTTGCTGGTACAGCACGAGCCCCCACAAGAGCGCCACCGCCCACGCCACGTCGACGCGGCGGCGCATGGGCGCCACGACCGAGGTGAGGGGCTTTTGGAGGAACAACCCGATGTTGTCCTCGGGGCAGGACTTGTAGCACTCGGTGCAAAGCCCGCAGTACAGATTTGAGTCAGCGCTCGCTGGCCAGGTGTACCACGAGCAGCCGTAACCTTCCGTGCCGCCACGCATACAGTCCTTCGTCTTGCAGCTGACGCACACGTCGCGATCGCGCGTGCGAAAACCAGCGACTGAGCCCATGGAGCCGATGGTGCCAATGACCGAAGTCAGTGGACAGATGTAGCGACAGAAGGTCCGCCGCTCGAACACGAGGAAGAAGACGAGCGCGGCGGCGACGATGCCGATCACCATGAAACTGGTGGACGCGGGGTTCCCCGGCCCGGCGATGTTGTAGTACTCCTCGATCCAGGTGAGGACGAGAAACGACGCAACGGGCAGCACGAAACCGAGACGAGCCAAGGGCTCGGGGAACTTACGGCCAAGGCCCAAGGTCTTTTGAGTGCGCTGGAAGAAGGTGCGTCGCTGGATCCATTCGGCGAAGCCGCCGAAGGGACACATCGCGCACCATGCCCGCCCGACCACCACCATCATCACGAACACCAGGCAGAACCAGACGTACCACGTGATTGCGGCGCCGAAGTTCAGGCCCGGAATCGCCGTGCCCAAAAGACCCACGAAGATCACGGTCCAAAAGATGATCTGGTTCGGCAGGATCAAGAAGAACTGAAACTTGCGATTGCGCAGGATGCGCGCGACGCGCGGGCTACGAGCGATGTCCAGGCCCGACGAGGGATCCGAAGGGCCAAAGCGTTCCCCGATGCCTTCGCGCTCTGGCGCGCGAAGTCGGATCGCCACCGCCACCGGGTCCGTCAAATGCGCTTCTGGACTGTCGAACTTGATCGCCACGTTTACCCCCCGGACTCCATGTATAGCAGATTACTTGACCTAATACCGTACTACTACGCGTTTAGGTAAGTACTATCACCTAGGCGACGTCCTGTCAACTAGAACCTGGCTTTTGGCCACGCCGTAAGTTCATGGGGTAGTGCGAAAGGCCCGAATAACTGGCTCTGCCAGCAAGAGTCGAGACTCTGTCCTGCATCGCCGCGTGGCCCTGTGCGCCTCGACCGACAAAGGGCGAGTAACTCGATGACCTGAACTTGACCCCAATGGCGTGAGTGCGGGGTGAACGCCGTGGTCCCACTTCTCGCTCCCGAATCGTTTCGGGAGCGTGGGCTGACTACGTCTTCGTGCCGAGACGACGCAATCTCAACTCTTAGGAACCGAAGTTGCTCGATGCTGGCCCGGGGACCGCACGCCCTCTTTCCCGGACGAAGCGTGAAATCAGAACTATAGTGAATGGACCTCTGGGGTGTTTCCGTCGCGTCGAACTGGCGCAGAAGGGGAACGTGTCGATGAAGGCTCCAGGGTTCGCGGTCCGAGAACCTGCTCGAGGAGTTGGTCAAGTTCGTCGGCCATCTGGCGCTCCCGGCGCGCGCGCAGCAGCGTCGAAACCAAAACTGTCATGCCCACGATCAAATACATACCAATCGTGAACAAGGAAACCAGCACTAACGCGGCCAGCACTGCGCCGAACACTTCACCCATGGCTACATCTTGAGACTCTCTGTCGTGAAATGGAACCCGGAAATCACGGTTCGAAAACCCCAAATCCCACGGGGAAGGACGTGGAACTACGTGGACTCTCCCCGGCCCGATATTGGCGCTCGGTGCGTTCGAGGAGCAGACTGGCTCGCATGGACGCACCCACGCCCGCGGAGGGATTGCGATCGAAGCCCTTTTATCGGGCCCCCCTCGAAGAGACGGACCGACCGGTGGCGACGCCGGTTCGCGTCGTCATCGTGGACGATCACGCACTGGTACGAGAAGGCACAATCCAACTCCTCCAGCAAGCCCCTGACCTCGAAGTCGTTGGGCAAGCCGGCTCGGGCGAGGAGGCGATGACCGTCTTTGAGTCGCTTCGTCCCGACGTAGCGCTCGTCGACGTCAACCTGCCGGGAATGAGTGGACTGGAGTTGGCACGTTTGGCCGTGGTATCACTTCCCACGATGCGGATCCTCGTGCTGAGTGCGTACGACGATTTCGCGTACGTCACCGAAGCCCTCGAGATTGGAGTCAGTGGTTACCTCTTAAAGACCGTATCGGCAAGAGAACTCGTCGACGCGGTGCGGGCCGTGGCGGACGGAGTGTTTGTGCTGGATCAGGCGGTCTCGGACCGACTCACTCGCCGGAGACGAAGTGATGCAGAGAATGTCGGCGCGCTCACTCGACGAGAGACAGACGTGCTTGGGTTGCTCGCCCGGGGCCGATCGAATAAACAGATGGCCAACGAGCTGGGGCTCAGTTTGCGCACGGTCGAGGGCCACGTCTCGAATGTTCTCGCCAAGCTGGGCGTTCAATCTAGGACCGAAGCGGTGGCCTACGCGCTCAGCCGTCGACTTGTTGTGCCGGAGGATCATGGCAGTTCAAACCACGCGGGCTGATTCCAGGGCTGTCTTGCACTTGGCCGTGCATCCGCCGGTTCGTGAGGCGCGATTTTGGGTCATCCAGTCGATGGTGGTGGTTATCGCCGGGCTTCATCTGTTGCTCGATTTGCACTTCTCCACCGAGACGGGACCGTTCCCCGCTGGTCTTCCGGTCGCGCTGCTGATCCTCCCGGTGGGTTACGCGGCGCTGCGATACGGATTGGCGGGCGCGACGGCCACCGCCTCATGGGCGGTCCTACTGTGGTTGCCTGATTTGCTGCTGCCCCGCGACCAGGGACACGTCGGCGGCGATCTGATCAACCTGATACTCATTGTCGTGGTGGCCACCGTCTTTGGTCGGCACATTGACGCCGAGCGCTACGGGCACGACCGAGTCGAACGGGCCATGGCCAAGTCACTGGATATCGAGACCCGCTACCACCGTCTCTTCGAGACCAACCGTTCACCCATACTCGTCCTTGATCGGCAAAATATCGTCGCTGACGCCAATCCCGCCGCAAGGTTGGCGCTCGGTGAGGAGGTGGTCGGGAGATTAGTGACGTCGCTCTTCACCCCCAACACCCCCATCGAAGAGCAGGTTGGGCGAGTGCTCTTACTGCCTAACGGTCACGACTATCGCCTTGACGTGGTGTCGTTGCCGGCCGACGTGGACAGTGCATTCAGCCAGGTGATCTTCGAAGACGTCACCGAAGAGCGCAGCGAGGGTCGTCGCGCTACGCGCTACGCGCAACTCGTCGTCCAAGCAGAAGAGAATCAACGTCGTCGATTGGCTCGCGAACTGCACGACGAGCCACTCCAACTCTTCTTGCTTCTAGCTCGACATCTCGAGAGTCTCGGAGAGGTCGAAGGCGTCCCCGGGGCCGTGGCGGCGGGACTGAGGCAAGCCCACCATCAGTCGCTAGACGCCGCTGCCCGACTGCGAACCCTCGCGCGAGACCTACGCCCGCCAACCCTTGACCAACTTGGACTCGTTGCGGCCCTTTCGAGTCTCATCGCCGATATCGAAGATGAAGCCGAGCCGAACGCCGAGTTCAAGGTCCTCGGGGCAGAGCGACGCCTCGCCTCTGAGGTTGAACTCGGCGCCTTTCGTATCACTCAAGAGGCCGTGCGAAATGCGCTTCGCCACGCTGGTGCAAGCCATTTAATGGTGACAATTGCGTTCGCACCCGAAGAACTCACACTCACCATCACCGACGATGGACATGGCTTTGACCCGGTGGACGTTGGCGAACAGGATCCCCAACACCTTGGTCTGCTCGGGATGCGCGAGCGCGCGAGGTTGCTGGGGGGACATCTCGAGGTGCACTCGACCCCCGAACATGGCGCAGTCATCAAGGCCACGATCGCGCTCGAGGAACCTCCGCTTGGACATGGCTCGGTCGCTTTCTAGACGTTGGCGCGCGACGCTATCGCTTGGTTGAAAGCACTTTGTCCCACGGAAGTCCAACGCGACTCGTTAATTTCTCGCGTCACTGGTTCGTGTCTCAAGCCGGTACGCGCACGCGAGGTTCGCGCGAACCCCGAACAACAACTGACCCCAACTGCGTTCAACCAGAAGGATATGTTCGACGATGTAGCCAGTTCAAAAAAGCCGTGCTCGTCAAGCTCTCACTGCACGGGGACGCATTCGACAAGAATGTCGCTGGTGGGCCCTTTGAGAGGCGAGTTCCAGGTTGTCTTTCGAAGGTTCGTAGAAGGAGCCGAGCCATGAGTGGACCACGCGTTGAGACAGGTCAAGGGACTATCGAAGGTACGAAGCAAGCGGGCTACGAGCGCTTTCTCGGGATTCCCTACGCCCAGGCGCCGGTGGGCCGTCTGCGCTTTCGAGCACCCGAGCCGCCGTTGCCACACCGCGGAACGTTCATCGCCGACACGTACGGACCCCACGCGCCCCAACCCTTCTCAACGATGGAGCACTTTTTGTCCGAGGGCGCGCCCATCGTCACCAGTGAGGCCGAGTGCCTGCGACTCAACGTCTGGACGCCCCGGTGCGACCACGCGCAGCGTCCGGTGATGGTATGGATCCACGGCGGCGCGTTCGTCGCCGGATCGAGCACGACGCCGTGGTACGACGGGGAGCGATTCGCGGTTGACCACGACCTCGTCATGGTGAGCCTCAACTACCGCCTGGGTGTACTGGGGTTCACGTACTTAGGTGACGTGCTCGGCCCCGAATTGACTGGCTCGGGATCCCTCGGCATCCAAGACGCCGTCGCGGCGTTGCGCTGGGTGAAAGAGAACATCGCCCACTTGGGTGGTGATCCGAACAACGTGACGATCTTCGGTGAGTCCGCGGGCGCGATGAGCGTCGGGACGCTGCTCACGCTGCCCGAAGCTCGAGGACTGTTCCACAAGGCGATCCTGCAAAGCGGCGCCGCCAACAGCGTCATGAGCACCGACACGGCCACTCGTCACACGAACGAACTCACGAGCTTCCTCGGTCTGGATCACGTTACGCTCGACGCACTGCAAGCGCTTCCCATAGAAACCCTTATCGAAGCGCACCAGGCCCTCGCGGCCGCGCACGCCCGCGAGGGCCTCATCTCGGCGCCCGTCGTCGACGGCACGGTCCTCGATCGTCCCCCTCTCGAGGCCGTCGCCCTGGGTGCCGCGAGCGACATTCCATTACTTATTGGGACGAATCAAGACGAGTGGCGCCTGTTCGCGCTCTTCGATCCGGTCATCATGGCCACCGACGAAGACCGTCTCGTGTCAATACTCGAGACGCTTCTCTCGGACAGAGCGGCGGCGGCGCTGGCGACCTATCGCCAGCGCTTAGGCGACGTCTCCCCCGCCGTCTTACTGGCCAGCGCCATGAGCGACTCCGTCTTTCGGATGCCCGCGATCCGTTTGGCCGAAGCCCAGCGTCGCGCCGGCGGGGCCGCGTGGATGTATCTGTTCACGTGGGCGGTACCCGAAGCCAAGAACGGACTCGGCTCGTGCCACGCGCTGGAGCTCCCATTCGTTTTCAACACCCTGGACAAGCCCGCCGCCGAACTCTTCGTGGGCCAGAACTCCCCGCGTCAACTCGCGCGCGACCTCAACGCCACGTGGGCCGCGTTCGCCCGATACGGCGACCCCGCACGAGGGGCCCTAGGTCAGTGGCCCTCCTACGACCCGCTCGATCGAATGACGATGGTCATTGACATTGAGTCTGGTGTGCGGAGTGATCCCCTCGGCGACGAGAGGGCTCTCTGGCCAGGGTTACCCGCCCGAGACCGCGAGACCTCACCAACGCTCGCCGATTGATCTTGACGCGCGAAGGCTCCCGCACTCAAAGCTCGTGCGAAGGGCGACGACGACTCTACGAGACCCGAACAGCCAACGTGAGGTTGAGTCCGTCACTCGAACGCGGCGGCCACGGGCCCTATTCGAAGGCGGAGTGGGCGATCCAATAGTCGATGAGGGTCCGATCTCCCTTGAGCGCGACGTTGACGTCGGCAATCGCTTGACGACGTAAGAGAACCATCAAGACATCCTTCGCCGAACCCGACAGCTCCACCTGAGGAGTCTGCGTGCTGTCAATCAAGCGAAAACCGCTGTCCAGAAGCTGAATCGTCCACGTCCCCGCGACGTCGGTCACGGTAGCTCGAATCAACTCATTGCCGCCGCGAATCTCACGCGCCTCGGGCGAGAAGTCCCCCGCGGACTCCAGGTTTACGAGAAATTCATCAATGGCGTCACTCGCCACCAGAGGATCAACCACCGGAGTGCGACCCACGGCCAATTCGAGGTCCAGGCGATGAACGAAGGTCTCGTGCAGTTGACGGCGCGACCAAAATCCAAGATGTTGGTCGACGCCCCAGGCCCACATCGGCTCCTCGGGGTTTCCTTCGCGCAAGGTGGCGAGCAGCGACTCTCCGCCGCTCCTGATCCACGTCGCGTTGACCGGTCCGCGCGCGAAGTCCATCTCCGCCGAGGGAACTCTCGTCGTCGCGCGCACCCGCACCAGATGTTCCGCCCAGCGATGGACGTGACCTAGGTGTTCGGCGAGATCGTGGACCGACCACTCGGGACACGACGGCACCATCGTGGCCTCGTTCGCTCCCTCGAAGACCGTGGCGAAGCGATCGATCTCGACCGCGAGAGCGTCGCAGTATTCGAGGTGCTCCACGGTTCGATGATATTAGAACGGCGAGGACGAAGTGACCACAAGCCTCACGCAGGGCTGACCGCGCAAAGGGCCCTCGGGGTCGCCGTCACCCCAACGTGTTGGGTAGCGCCAGTACTGTTGAACGGATGTCCTCCCCCCCGCCACTCCTCGACGCCGAAGAGGCCGCTCCTCCTCGGCGACGTTCGCGATCTCGAAGCGTCGTTGAGTGGCTGATCGTGTTGGCGATTGCGATCCTGGTGTCGCTGCTGGTACGCACCTACGTCTTTCAAGTCTTCTCCATCCCCTCAGGGTCGATGGAACCGACGTTGCACATCGGCGATCGGATCTTGGTCTCTAAGCTCAGCGTGCAATGGGGCACGATACACCGAGGCGACATCTTGGTCTTCAAAGCACCAGCGGCGGTGCGTAAGGCCTGCGGCGACGACGTGGCCGACCTGGTCAAGAGGGTAATTGGTTTACCCGGCGACCATCTGACCTCCAAAGGCAACACCATCTACGTCAACGGACAACCTCTCCAGCAACCCTGGACCCACAACGAACCGATCGGTCGAAACATTGGACAGGTGACAGTCCCGACCCAGCACTACTTCATGATGGGCGACAACGAGCCGGACTCCTGTGACAGTCGATGGTGGGGCACGGTCCCTCGCTCAAGCGTGATCGGGAAGGCGTTCGTTCGAATCTGGCCCCTCTCGCGATTCGGTTTTCTCTAACGCTGAGAGAGCCACGGGTCTTCAACGTCAGCAGTAACACCGACAGCGATTCGAAAGACCCCGTCACCTCGCGGCCAAGTTATTGAAAACGCTTAAACTCAGGCGAGCGGGTGGGCCCGAAAGAATGTCCACATCAACGTGTTGGCGTTCACCAGGTTTGACTGGGGACCAAGCAACGACGTGATAAATGACGACAGCGACCGCCCCCCGGGCCATTCGTGGCCCTCGCCATGTATCGCATAGAGTTCAACTTTGGCACCGTTCGCACACTTCACGTAGGTCGTCAGCGCCACGCCGGACACCGGGGTCGTGGTCAAGGACTTCGTCGAACACTTATCCTGATGGGCCCAGGCCTTGGTCGCGGCACTCACCGAGTACGTCCAATACTCCTGGCCGTGACCCCCGAAGGGGTCAATCAGGTCGGCCGATCCGTGAAAGCTAATAATCGGTACGGCCCTCGTTGTGGGGCACAGCATGGGCCGACGAAGCCCACTCACCGGGGCGGCGGCGGCGAAGACACCCGAGTCGTCGCAGGCCAGTTGGCTCACTTCGCGTGCGCCCCCGGAGAAGCCCGTCGCGTAAATCTCCGAAGTGTTCACGCAGTACTTCTGTTCAAGTACTCCGACCAGCGCCGTCAAAAACTTGACGTCATTGGCCGATTTCGCGGGCACCGAACGGCCACCAACCAAGGGCACGCCCGGCACGTTCCAATCAAAGCCCGTACCGTCTGGAATGAGGGCTTGGGGGTACGCCACGATGAAGCCGTCGGCGTTGGCCGTGGCGTTCATGCTGGTGAATCCCTCTTGTTCGAGAGCGGTGCTGCCACTTCCGTGAAGGTTCAATACCAGAGCGAGCGGCGAAGCGTCGGTGGAACTTCTTGGCAAGTGAACGATAACGATCCGCTGGTATCCATTCTCTGTCAGCGACAGCGTCGTCGAGCCGGGCGTCGTCGAGCCACAACCTGACGTCCTCTTCGTTGGCGACGCGGCCTGCGCCGTTGAGAAACGAATGACGTTAGAAAAACACATCGCGAGCACGAGCACTCCGATGAGCGCGAGATACCACTGACGACGGCGCGCCGACGCCGACCACGTTCTCGAAAATTCCTCAAACAAAGCGGTGCCCCTTCCCCATGTAGAACCATCGTGTCACACCTATCCGATTTATGCAACTAAGTTGCCTATCGGCTAGAGTACCGTCGTGTCGCCAGAAACCTCGTCCCCCGTCCTCTTTGGCGACGTACTGGCGCTAGCGCGCGAAAGTTGGATACGCGAAATGTCCACTCGCCTCGCGGAACGTGGATATCCGGGCTATCGCCGCGCGGACCCGCTCGTGGTGCGTTGGCTCGTACACGGGACGTTGCCCCTGGGCTGGCTGACCACCAAGCTCGGTGTCTCTCGCCAATCCGCCCGCAAGGTCATCAGTGGGCTCGTCGAGCGCCATTACGCACACGTGCTCACCGACGAGAGTGACTCACGAAGAAGGAACGTCGAACTGACCCCGAGGGGTCGCGACTACGCGAGCGCCGTCATCGAGGTACTCCTCGCTCTCAACCGCGAGATCGCCACCAAAGTGGACCCCGACCAACTCGAAGCTGCGCTGGCCGTACTCGGCTACGTGAAAGACAACTTGGGCCCCTAGCCTAGGGACCAGTTGAGAGGGGTCCTCGTGAGGATTTTGATAGCTGGCGGCACGTCCTTCGTTGGTCGGGCGATCGCCTGGGCCGCGTGGCACCACGGTCACGACGTCACCGTGGTGAACCGCGGCGTGACGCCAAACGATCTGCCCGAGAAGATTGAACGTCTCGTCGGCGATCGCCAAGGTGATCTCTCGGCACTTGCCGATCGAACCTTTGACGTCACCGTTGACTCGATTGCCTTTCGCCCGAGCGACGTGGAACGCTTGGCGAGCGCCCTGGGAAACCGAGGCGGGCGGCACTTGCAGATCTCCTCGGTCTCGGCGTACCGTGACCCGAAGTTCGCAGGGGCTAACGAAGCCTCGTGTGAACTAAGGAACGACGAAGGGCTTGATCTCGATGGCCCTATCACCGGCGCGTCGTACGGACCGCTCAAAGCGGCGGCCGAGCGGGCCGCCCTGGAGTACTTCGGCGACCAGCTCACCGTCGTGCGCCCAACGTTCGTCATTGGCTCACACGACGCAACCCTCCGTTTCCCCTACTGGGTTGAGCGGGTACGCAAAGGCGGCGACATCGCCGTTCCTGGACCCCGCGAGAACGCCATGGAGTACATCGACGCGCGCGACCTGGCCAACTTCGTGGTTCACGTCGCCGAAGAAGAGTTGACTGGCGCGTATCACGTCGCCGGACCGCAGCCGGCCGGACGCTTTGTTGAGATGGTCGAGCAGATCGCGACGCACCTCGCGTCACCGGGGACCACAATTCATGAGGTCAACGCTGAACGGGTCGTCGAACTCCATCTCGCCAGCAAATTCCCACTGTGGACCGGGGCAGAGAGTGAAAACATGCTCACCCTCGACAGTTCATTGGCGCTGTCGTGCGGGCTTGATCTTCGGCCCCTCAATGACAGCGTTGACGACGTGACGACGTGGTGGGGCGAACGGGCGTGGCCCGAACACTGGCTCACCAGTGAAGACGAAACGCGACTCCTCGAACGCTGATCATTGACCGAGTGAAGGTGGCGGACCCGCAGAACGAGTGGCGCAGCGCCTCTCGTCTTGTGGGTAAGACTCAAGGAGTAACGCACCACCGAAGAAAATGGACTCTATGGACGAAGATCGATTCACTCGACTCGTTCGAGAGCATTCGCCGGCGATTGGCAACTATCTTCGCCGGCGTCTCTATCCGCTCACGCCGGCGGACCTCGACGATCTCGTCGAAGAGACCCTGCTCGTAGTATGGCGGCGACTCAACGACGTCCCCCCCGACGCCGAGCTTCCCTGGATGATCGGGGTCGCGAGAAACGTACTGCGCAACGCCCACCGGTCCAAGAATCGCCGCCTCGCCTCTGAAGCAAAACTCCCACCACCCCGCGATCTCTCATCGGCAGAAGAAGCCGTTATCGCCGACACCACGGTTCGTGAGGCACTCCGTTCACTCGCCGAAGACGATCGGGAGTTTCTGCTGTTGCACGCGTGGGACGGACTGGACACGCACGAGCTCGGGAAGCTCTACGCCATCAGCACGAACGCCGCAGCCGTTCGTCTCTCTCGAGCGCAACGGCGTTTTCGCAAGTTACTAGGCGCGACAGAAAATGACTGAAAGTTTCTCGCGGCGCGCGACAGTAACTAAGCAGCAGGAGGAGGCTCATGAGTGACTTTGACGATCGTCTACGGGCGCTCGACCCCGCCGCGGGTCAGCCGTACCGCCTCCCGGACCTCGAGGGGATGATCACCCGAATTACCAGCCAGGGAGTAGCGGCGCCGAGTCACGTCTGGCGCCGCTTTCAAGTGAAGATGGCCAGCGCGCTCGCGGCCAGCGCGCTCGTTACCGTCGGCGCCGTCGCCGCGCTCCAAGGCGCGGGAACCGTCCTACCCCTCTTGGCGCTCCAAAGCGCCAGGCACGTTGCCGCGCCGGATAGCTTGAAAGCCATCTATGGGACAATGGAGATCCGTCTCAAGTACCACTTCACCGCAAGTCCCGAACTGACGCCCACCACGCCCGTCGGTCTTTCGTACGCACTCATAATCCCGAGCGACGTGTCCACTGAGGCATTGCGGATTGCGGCGGTCTTTGGCGTCACGACCACTCCTCTCACTATCAGCGGGAGCAACAACAGCCAAACGATCACCGACTCCTCGGGGCGATCACTGGACTACGAGCGTTCCGGGCTGCCGCAGTGGTACTACTCCTCAACCTCACCGCCCGTGGCGCCCGCGACGGCGTCGGACACGTCGAACGCGGTTCTGCCGAGCCACGCGACACTCGAAAGCGACGTTCGCAGCGTTCTCACCAAGTTGAACTACGGCTACAGCGTCTCGTCGCCGAACTTTTCCACCGCGACCATATCCACCACCAGCGCAGGTAGTTCGACGCCGGTGTCGATCAACACCGAGTCGGTCACGTACACCGTCGACGTCAATAACGTCGCGACGGATCAGTCGATAGATTTCTCGGTCGACGCGAACAACAACGTCGTTTACGCCTCGGGCCCGGCGTTCAGCGTGGCGTCGACGTCTACTTACCCCTTGCAGAGCCCCGCCCAGGGGGTGGCCGCCCTCAACGCCGAGCAGCAAAGCGGGCCTCTGTCGAACGCCGGCGCGTCGAGCACGACGTCAGCCTCGCCCGCTAATCCGCCGATCGTCGACGTGAGCGTGATGTCAGTGTCGTTGTCGCTCGCCACGTACCAACTCACCGACGGCGCCACGTGGCTACTCCCCGTGTATGACTACGTGGGCGAAACGACCAATGCCAACGGGATCTCTTCGAATAGCAACTGGTACGAACTGGCCGTCGATCCCAGCTACGTCCAGGTCAGTTCAAACTCGTCGGGTATTGGCACGGGCGGGCCTCTCATTTACTAGGGCGGCTCGAACCCAATTATCCGCCAAACGGCCTTAGCACTTGAATCTGGCCGACGCCAACTTGAAGATTCAGCACTAACAGCGTGGACGGAGATTTCGACGTCGACGACGTGGCCGTGGAACTCGTGCCCGACACCGTGCTCGGGTAGTAGTAGTAGTAGTACGCGCGTTGCACGTTGCCAATGCCCACGTGCGTGCCAAGATCGAGCGTCACGTTCCTGGGCAGGTCGACCACCAAGAGGCCCACGCCCTGAGTTGCAGTGAGGTACCGCGTGCCCGGTGGAAAGTGAACGCGCGACAGATCAATCAGGGACCTTCCAAAGGCGCCGTGGTACGTGCGTTGCACCTCGGTGGGAGAGGTGGGATGCCACGCCCGAGCACCGCTGCCACCCTCGAGGGGCACCCCAATAACCTGCACCACCAGTAAAAAAACGCCCACTATCAGTATGAGGAAGCTCAAAAACCCGAGAAAGGACAGGGCGAGGAATCGGCGAAAGGTCAGACGACGAGCGGGCGATCGCAGTGAGACGACCGCGAGCACCACCAGAAAAATCAACCAAAGAAAAGTGAGCCCGTTGCCCGTTCGAGGACCGTGGTGTAACGCCACCAACAAGAGGAGCGCCAAAACCACGACGCCCAGCGCCAGTGCGTAGCGCAGCCAGTGCCGTCGTGAGTGATCCGGCTCGTCGATCACCGTGACCGCAGTGTCTTCGGTCGAATCCGACTTGGGGATCAAGACCCACATCGCGAGATAGATGGCCACACCGAGTCCGTACACGAGCGCCAGCACCACGAAGACGACACGTACGATGTTGGCGTCGATGTCGAAGCGTTCGGCGATACCGCCGGCCACGCCCCCGAATACCTTTTTCTTCGCGCTGCGATGCAACATCGTTCTCTCGGTGTTCGCGTCGTCGGCGCTAGCCTCGGTGTCGACGACGACCACTTCTTTCACATCTTCGGTTTCGTCCATGTATCAAATGTAAGTGGCACTTCAATCAGCGCCTATCAGGGCGAACCCCAACGCCGCGCGCAACGAGGAGCGCAGGGTAAGGGTTTTCCCCTAGAGCAATGCCCCGTATCTCGTGTCAGACTTGACCCTGACGATTCTCCAGTCGTCGAAAGAGAGACGAGGGATGGCACTCACGACACCGCCGCACGCCGTCGTCGGCACGCCCTACCGCCCGTATCGTCGTGGCGTCGAGAACGCAATCCTTGGTGGCGTCTGCGGCGGGCTCGCGATTCGTCTCGGGGTCAAGGAACGAACGGTACGCATCGTCTTTTCGCTGATGGCGCTGGTGGGCGGCCTCGGCATCTTGCTCTACATGGTGCTCTGGCTCACGAGGCCGCGCGCGGGTGAAGACGAAGCGATTGGACACCGCCTCCTCGGACACCGCGAACTCCATCGCGTCTTGATTGGCCTCATAGCGATCGTCTTGTGCATCTTCCTCTTGTTCTCGCTTTTCGCGCCAAACTTCGGGGTCTTCACGTGGCCGCTGATATTCAGCTTGATCGCCGCCATCGGCGTGTGGCGCGGCGCCTCGAGTGACGAGCGCCACCGTCTCGAAGAACTGGTCCGGTCCGCCCCGCTCATCGGCGCCCCGGCCTCGCGCACGCGACGGGTCCTCTGGCTTCGGGTGATCCTGGGCGTCGTGTTGGTATCCATCGGTCTGCGCACCCTGCGCCACGTACGGGGGTTCTGGGGCGGCACGACGCCCGTCCTCTTTGGCATCATCATCCTCGTGGCCGGGGTGCTCGTGCTCCTCGCGCCGTGGTGGTTAGCGACATTGAACGACCTCTCGGGCGAACGAAGGGCCCGTGTTCGAGTAGAAGAACGCGCCAACGTCGCGGCTCACCTGCACGACTCGGTCCTTCAGACCCTGACACTCATCGAACGGGCCGCCGGGGATGAAACGGCGGTCACCCGCCTGGCGCGCAATCAAGAGCGCGAATTGCGCCAGTGGCTCTTCGAACCAGAGCGCGCGCTCGATGGTGACGGTGGTGGCTCCCTCACGTCGCAACTTCACGCCCTCGAGAGTGAGATCGAAAGCGACTACGGCATCAAGGTGGAGCTCGTGGCCGTGGGGGACTGCGCGACCAACGCCGACGTGCTGGCGCTCGTGGCGGCGGGTCGCGAAGCGGCGATCAATGCCGCCCGCTGGTCCGACGCGACGTCCATTTCCATCTTCGCCGAGGTCGAGCCCCAGGCCATCACCCTCTTTGTTCGAGATCGGGGCAAGGGGTTCGACGTGGACGCCGTGCCCCGCGATCGCCAGGGCATCGCACTGTCCATTCGTCAACGAATGCTCCAACACGGCGGCACGGCTTCGCTCAAGAGCGCGCTGGAAGTCGGCACCGAAGTGCAACTCGCCCTCCCGCGAAAGCCGTAACGGTGATGGGCCAACCGCGCGTCTTTCTCGTCGACGACCACGAGCTCATACTCTCGGGGATCCGCAGCGAGTTGGCCGGCTCGGTGGACCTGGTGGGTGAGGCCGACGAGGTGGACGTCGCGATCGAGATGATTCTCGAACGCACGCCCGACGTCGTGCTGCTCGACGTGCATATGCCCGGTGGCGGAGGACTCGCCGTGCTGAACGCCGTGAGCGCCAAGAGCCCCACGATTCGTTTTCTCGCGCTCTCGGTCTCGGACGCCGCCGAGGACGTGATCAGCGTGATCCGCGCCGGCGCGCGCGGCTACGTCACCAAGAACATCTCTGGACCCGATCTGCTCGACGCGATCTATCGCGTCGGGGCGGGCGACGCCGTATTCTCACCTCGATTGGCCGGGTTTGTCCTGGACGCGTTCTCACTCGAGGGCGTCAATCTCGAAGCCGGCGACGTCGACCCCGAGCTCGACCAGTTGACGCCCCGTGAGCGTCAGGTGCTGCGACTCATCGCCCGGGGCTACTCGTACCGCGACATCGGCACCGAGCTGACCATCTCCCCCAAAACCGTCGAGAGCCACGTCTCGTCGGTCCTGCGCAAACTCCAACTCTCGAATCGCCACCAGCTCTCGCACTGGGCCAGCGAGCGTCACCTCAACTGAGTCGATCACGGGGCCCCGTACCCAGATCCGATCCTCGCCACGTCGTGCGCGAGCGCTCGCTAGCGCTGCTCGATCAAGTCCATGTACTCCTCGTCCCACAGATCGAAGTACTCCTCGGGCAAAAGCACCGCGTGCGTGGGTTCGAGCGCCTCGGCGAAGCCCCGTTCGTGGCTCACCGCCACGATCGTGCCCTTCCACTGACGCATCATCTCGCCCAGCGCGTCCACGCTCGCAGGGTCCAGGTTGTTCGTCGGCTCATCGAGCAACAACAGATTGGCCTTGGAGGACGCCAGGATCGCCAGCGCCAGTTTCGCCCGCTCGCCCCCCGAGAGAGTGGCGGGCATCTGGTGCGCGGCCGAACCCTTGAGGCCAAAGGCGCCGAGCATCTTTCGCCGCAGCACGTCGGAGTCGACCGTGGAGTTCTCCAGATTGCCCAATACCGTCTTGGTGAAGTCCAACTGCTCGTTCTCCTGGGCGAAGTAGCCAACTATCACGTTGGCGCCGAACTTGACCACGCCGTGTTGCGCGTCCTGGGTGCCCGCGAGACAACGCAGCAGCGAGGACTTCCCCGCGCCGTTGCGCCCCACGATGAGGATCCGATCGCCGCGGCGGGTGATGAAGTTGACGTCGCGCAGGACTTCGAGTGACCCGTAACGAACGACCACGTGCTCCACGGTCATTGGCACGTCACCGCTTCGCGGGGGCAGAGGGAGGCGAAAGGAGACCTTCTTCTCCTTCTTCGTCACCTCGATGCGGTTGTCCTTGAGTTTCGCGACTCGACGGTCTAGCACCTTGGCCAGTCGTGCGCGTTTTTCGGTCTGGCCCCGCATCGAGTCCGCCAGCTTCGAGTACTGGTCGATCTTGGCGTCTTGGTGCGCGGCGATCTTCTCTTCACTGAGGCGACGCTCCTCTTCGAGCTGCAAGAACTTGGTGTAGTTGCCCCGGTACTCGCGTAGCTGTCCCTCCCGCAGGGCCAACACGCGATCGATGGAGCGGTCCAAGAGGGGCAGGTCGTGACTGATCACCACCACCGCCCCTCGGAACGCTTCAAGCTCGTCGAAGAGCCAACGCTTGGCTGACTTGTCGAGGTGGTTCGTCGGTTCGTCGAGCACCATCGTGTCGGGTCGCTCGTAGAGCACACGCATCAAGTCGACCCGTCGGCGCTGACCGCCCGAGAGGGCATTCAAATCCTCGAGCAGGAGATCTTCCTTCAGTCCGAGCCCGTCGGCCAGGCGCGCCACCTCGGACTCGGCTTCGTAGCCGCCGAGTTCTCGAAACTCCTCTTCGAGCGTGGTGAAGCGCGCGATGGTCGCCTCGGTCGGATCGGCCGCGAGCGCGTGACGGGCGTGTTGCATGTCCGCGTCGAGCCGGTCGATCCCCCTGGCTGAGAGCACGTGCGAGAGCCCGATCGGTTCGACGCCGAGCCCCCCCGCCAACGGCTCTTGGGGCAGGTGGCTGAGCGATCCCTGAGCCGTCACCGATCCACTGAGGCGAAGGTGCTCGGGGTGCGCCCCGAGCAACACCGACAGCAGCGTGGACTTTCCGGCACCGTTACGCCCGACCAGTCCGACCTTCTCGCCGTTGCCGATCGTAAAGGACACCGGTTCAAGGAGCCGTCGCGGACCGATTTCGATCCCTAGATCTCGAACGATGAGCACTTAGCGGCTCTCGATGTCGCGCCCGGGGGCGACGTTAGAGCGCGCACGGCGCGCCGCGCCCTCGCGACGTCGCCGCGCCACGTAACCAGTCAATTGAGGTGGGGCCATTGCACCAGTCTGCCTCACCGTGAAAAATGTGCAACGGTTTGACCGTGTCCGCGCCGTTTTCGATCGACCTGTGGAGTGACGTGGTGTGTCCCTTTTGCTACCTCGGCTCTCGTCACTTGGCCGGCGCGCTCGAACTCTTCGAGCACCGCGAGGACGTCGTCCTGCGACACCACGCCTTCGAACTCGATCCAAAGAGTCCCCCCAGCCTTCGATCAGACCCTCGCTCAACTGGTCGCCGAGAAGTACGCGATGCCCCTCGAGCGCGCGCGCGAACTACACCGCCGTCTCGAAGGCCAGGCCGAAGAACTCGGCATGACGTGGTCGTTGGCTCGGGCGCGACCCGCCAATACCTTTGACGCGCATCGACTCATCGCACTGGCGGCCAGCCAGGGCCTCGCCGAGGAGATGAGTCAACGACTCTTTCGGGCTCACTTCTTCAAGGGACGAGCCAGACCATCTCTCCTGGGACAACGTCCCGGGTTGTCACACCTAGCCTTCTTGCTCGCTCGGCACAGCGGCCACGGCCGCCACCGAGTGGCCCTCGTCCAGGTTCATCACACGCACGCCCGTGGCGTCGCGCCCCTGGGAGGAGATTTCACGAACCGGCGTGCGGATGAGCACGCCCCCACTCGAGGCCAGAAGGACCTCGTCGTCGAGTCGGACCATGAACGACGCGACGACAAAACCGCGCGCGGCGGTGAGACGGATCGCGCGAACGCCCTGACCACCGCGTCCCTGGCGATTGAATCGGTCGACCTTCACCCGTTTGCCAAATCCGGTGTCGGTCACGACGAAGAGATCGGCGTCAGCCCGCACCACGTCAAGTGAAATGGCACGGTCATCGGGCTTGAGTTTGATGCCGCGCACCCCCGTGGCGTCGCGTCCCATCTCGCGCACCTGGGCGTTCCCGAAGCGAATCGCCATGCCGCGATAGGTCACCACCATCAGGTCGTCGTCGCCACTCGTGGCCACCACGCGCACCACCTCGTCGCCGGGTCGCAGGTTGATCGCGATCCAGCCCTCCCGGCGCGACTTGTCATACTCGCTAAAGGCGGTCTTCTTCACGGTGCCCTTGGCCGTGGCGAACACCAGGAACTTGTCCTTGGGGAAATCGTCCGTGGCCACGATGGCCTGTATCGACTCATTGGGCTGGAGGTTCAAGAGGTTGACCACGGCCGTTCCCTTGGCCGTGCGTTCCTTCAGCGGAATCTCGTGGCCCCGGAGGCGAAAGACGCGGCCCCGGTTGGAGAACAGCAAGAGGTGCGCGAGGGTCGTCGTGTGGACGATTTGATCGACAAAGTCTTCGTCGCGTAACTTCGCGCCCTGCACGCCGCGTCCGCCGCGTCCCTGGGTGCGAAACGCGTCCGCCACCACCGACTTGACGTAGCCCGCGCGCGTGATGGTGAGCACGATCTCCTCGTCTTGGATCAGGTCCTCCACGCCCAGCTCGCCGGGGTCGTTCACGATCTGGGTCACGCGATCGTTCGCGTACTTCTGGCGAATGACGGCCAGCTCGTCGGCGATGACGCCGCGCAGTTTGGCGTCGCTGGCCAAAATTGCCGTGAGCTCGGCGATCGTCTCGCGGAGTTTGGCCATCTCCTCGTCGAGTTCGTGACGGCCCAGGCGCGTGAGACGCCCCAAGGTCATGTCCAGAATGTGATTCGCCTGCTCTTCGCTGAAGGAGAAGGGAGCGGCCATGAGCGCGACTCGCGCGGCCGGACGATCGTCCGAGCCCCGGATGGTCGCGATGACCTCGTCGAGCATGTCGATGGCCCGTAAGAGACCTTCGACGATGTGTGCGCGGGCCTCGGCCTTACGCAGACGGAACTGCGTGCGCCGAGTGACGACGTCCACCTGGTGGGCGATGTAGTGGGTGAGGGCTTGGGCCAGGTTCAACGTCCTGGGCACGCCGTCGACCAACGCCAACATGTTGACCGCGAACGTGGTCTGCAGCGACGTGTTCTTGTAGAGCTTGTTCAACACGACGTTGGCGTTGGCGTCGCGCTTGAGGCGAATCACCAGACGGGCCTGACGTCCCGCCGAATCGTTCTGCACCGCGGCGATTCCCTCGAGGTCGCCGTTCTTCACGAGGTCGTAGATCTTCTCTTCGATCGACTCCACCGACACCTCGTAGGGGAACTCGGTGACGATGATGCGCGTGTCTTTGGCGGCCTCTTCGATCTCGGCCACCGCGCGAAGCTTGATCGAGCCGCGCCCCAGTCGATAGGCGTCCAAAATGCCCTGTCGCCCGAGGATCTGCGCCTTGGTCGGAAAGTCCGGACCCTTCACGAACTTCATGAGATCGTCCGGGGTGGCCTCGGGATTGGCGAGCAGGTGCTGGGTCGCGTCAATCACCTCGCCGAGATTGTGCGGAGGGATCTTCGTCGCCATGCCCACCGCGATGCCCTGGGAGCCGTTGACGAGCAGATTGGGAAACCTTGAGGGCAAGACCACCGGCTGTTGGGTCGAGTTGTCGTAGTTGGCCTCGAACTCAACAGTCTCTTCGTCAATCGAGTCGAGCATCTCGAGCGCCAAGGGCGCCAGGCGACACTCGGTGTAGCGCATGGCCGCGGCCCCCTCGTCGGGTCCCGTACCGCCGAAGTTGCCGTGACCGCTGATGAGGGGGTGGCGCATCGAAAAGTCCTGAACCATCCGAACGAGCGCGTCGTAGATCGCACTATCCCCGTGGGGGTGGTACGTACCCATGACGTCACCCACGACCTTGGCGCACTTGGCGTAGGGGCGGTCGGGTCGCAGACCCTGGTCGAACATCGAATAGAGGATGCGCCGGTGAACGGGCTTGAGGCCGTCGCGTACGTCGGGCAGGGCTCTGGAGACGATGACCGACATGGAGTACTCGAGGAACGAACGCTCCATTTCCAGATTGATCTCGATGGGCTCGACGTAACCCACGACCTCCTCACCGGTACCTGTAGTGTCGGGTGCCATACGCCTGCGCTCCTAGATGTCTAGGAAACGAACGTCTTTCGCATTCGTCTGGATGAAGTGGCGGCGCTGGGGCACATCGTCGCCCATGAGAATCGAACAGACCTCGTCGGCAAGCGCCGCCTGCTCCACGGTGATCTGCAGGAGCGCTCTTTTCGTTGCGTCCATGGTGGTGTCGCGCAGCTCGTCGAAATCCATCTCGCCCAGGCCCTTTAGTCGCTGGAAATCGTTCTTATGATCGGGATTCTCCAGGAGAAACGCGGTCTTCGCGGCGTCGTCGCGCAAGTAGACCTTCTCCTTGCCAACCAACGTGGAGTAGAGCGGGGGCTGGGCCACGTACACGTGACCGTTGTTCACCAGTTCGGTCATCTGGCGAAAGAAGAACGTCAACAAGAGGGTGCGAATGTGACTGCCGTCCACGTCGGCGTCGGCCAGCAAGATGATCTTGTCGTATCGAATCTTCGTCAGATCGAATTCGGCCTCGACGCCCGCGCCAATAGCCGAGACCAGGGCCTGGATTTCGACGTTGCGCAGGATTTTGTCCGAACGGGCCTTCTCGACGTTCAAGATCTTGCCGCGAATGGGCAAGATGGCTTGATTGCGGGGATTGCGCGCGTCCTTGGCCGAGCCACCGGCGGAGTTGCCCTCGACGATGAACAGTTCGCACTCACGGGGATCGTTCGAGGAGCAGTCCACGAGCTTGCCCGGCAGGCCCGCGCCGTCGAGCGCGTTCTTGCGTCGGGTTAAGTCGCGCGCACCCTGGGCCGCCTTACGCGCCCTCGACGCTTGGACCGCCTTGGCCACGATCTGGCTCCCCTCGCGGGGGTTCTCTTCGAGCCAGTCCGCCAACTTCTCATTCGTAGCGCGCTCCACCAATGACCGAATGGAGACGTTGCCGAGTTTGCTCTTGGTCTGACCCTCAAACTGGGGGTCGTAAAGTCGCACGGACACGATGGCGGTCAAACCCTCACGAATGTCCTCGCCCTTGAAGTTCTCCTCCTTCTCCTTGAGGAGATTCCGTTTACGGGCGTAGCGGTTGATGACGTTGGTGAGGGCCTTGCGAAAACCCTCTTCGTGCATGCCACCTTCAATCGTGGTGATGCCGTTGGCGAAGGAGTAGATGCTCTCGTAGTAACCGGTGTTCCACTGGAAGGCGACCTCGACCTCTTGGCGCTCCTCGCTCTGTTCGAAGGAGCCAACTTTACGAAACAACGACTCCTTGGTGTTGTTGAGATGGCGCACATAGTCCACGATGCCGCCGTTGTACTTAAAGATCTCTTTCGCCTCGCGTCCCTTTCGTTCGTCGACGAAGCGAATCTCGAGGCCCCGGTTTAAGAAGGCCATAATCTGCAGGCGCTCCACCACCGTCTGCGCGCGAAACTCCACCTCGTCAAAAATCGAAGGGTCGGGCGTAAAGGTCACTGTGGCACCCGTTCGACCACGCGGCGCCGGTCCGGTGACCTTGAGTTTCCCCTGGAGTTTGCCACCGTCTTTGAAAAGAAGCTCGTAGTGGTTGCCATTGCGATCGACTTCGAGCAAAAGTTTGGTCGACAGCGCGTTCACTACCGAGATACCCACGCCGTGAAGGCCACCCGAGACTTTGTACCCTTGGCCGCCAAACTTGCCTCCGGCGTGCAACTTGGTCAGGGCGATCTCGGCCGCCGATCTTCCTTTGTACTGAGGGTGTTCCTCAACCGGAAAGCCTCGCCCGTCGTCGGCCACCCGACAACTTCCGTCGGCCAGCAACGTCACGTCAATCCGCGTGCAAAACCCGGCCATCGCCTCATCGACCGAGTTGTCCACGACCTCGGTAATGAGGTGGTGCAGACCGGATGGTCCGGTAGAACCGATGTACATGCCCGGGCGAACCCGCACTGGCTCTAGACCCTCAAGAACCGTGATGTCACCGGCTTCGTAACTCGCCGATCCATTGGTCATTGTGGCCACGAAGAAATCCTTTCAACACAAAAATTTGGGCACCGACGTGCCGACGTCGTCAATGAATTGACTGCTCCATCCTACCCGACGCGCTGTCACTTCTCGCCGTTCGCGGTCACACTTCGAGAGTGTTGATGCGACGATTTAGGGTTGCTTCAGGACCGTTTTCAACGTCGTCGGCGCGCCCTTTCCGAGGGATGAAAAACCCTTCAAAATTGACGGGCTCTGCGCCACGACTTGTTGCGCGAAAGCGCCCGAAGGAACACTGACAATGAGCACGCCGTCCTTGATGAACTCGACTCGGCAGTGCTCGGCCAGCACTGAGTCCACAACGGTCGGCCACAGTCGTCGCGCGTCGTCGATCTGGCGCAGGTCAACTCGTCGCAACCGTCCGGCGAGCGCGTTCAAGAGCTCGCCCAGCGCTGCGGGCTCCTCCTCGCGCGACCTCATGACCCGACCCGAGAGAGATCGAGAACCACCGCCGGGGCCAGGGCACTCGGGAGGGGCGAAGCCGTCGTGACCAGGGTCTGGCCAGCCGGCAAAAGGGCTAAAAGACGGTTACTTCTTAGGGGATCGAGTTCACTGAAGACGTCGTCGAGGAGCAAGAGGGGGTCGACCCCTCGGCGCTGGCGCACGAGTTCGTGACCGGCCAGGCGCACCGCGAGCGCGAGGGAGCGTTGTTCACCCTGGGACGCTTGACGTCGCGCGTCGCGCCCCTCCAACGTGAGTGCGACGTCGTCTCGGTGCGGGCCGACCGTGGTGTATCCGCGAGCACGATCGTCATTAAATGAGGTCGTCAACGCGCCGATCAGACCGCCGGACCACGAGCGTTCGTACGCCACGCCGACGTCGCTTGAGGTCTGCGCGAGCTCACGGTAGAACGAGCAGACGAGTGGGTCGAGTTGACTAATGAGTGACTCACGTTTCGCGACGAGTAGTTCACTCGCTTCGGCGAAATCGCTCGTCCACACTTCGAGTTCGGCCTGTTGGAGCGTCGAGGGCCGAGCGCCATCCAGCGCTCGCAAGAGAGCGTTTCGTTGACTCAACACTCGGTGAAATCGCTCGACAAGCTCACCCGTGAGCGGCTCGACGTCCCCCAAGAGATTGGTGACGAAGGTGCGCCGGTGTTCGGGTCCCCCACGAACGACGTCCACCCCCTCGGGCGTAAACACCGTCAGTGGGAGTGCCTCGGCAAGATCGGCGCGCGAACGCGGGCGCAACCCATTGACCAGCATTCGCTTGGTGGTGTTGCGCGTTCCTCTGGTTAGGGTGAGGTCCACCTGAACCCGGCGCTCGGCTTGAAACACGATGCCGTGCACCTCGGCCGTGCCTTCACCGTTGCGGATCATGTCGCTCGCGGCGTTGGTGCGAAATGACGATGCCGTCGCCAGGGCGTTGACGGCTTCGAGCACCGAGGTCTTGCCGGTGCCGTTGGGTGAAAAGAGAACAGTCACCGCCTCCGGGTCGGGCTCGAACGTGAACTCGCTAAAGAGACGAAAGTTCCGAAGTGTCAGTTCGTGGAGACCCACGACCGTCAACCCAACTACTGAACTCGAACGGGCATCAAAAGGTAGCGAAAGCGCACGTCTTCCACGCCGTGGACCATGGCCGGGCGTACCGAGTCCGACATCTCCAAGACGACCTCGTCGCCGGGTACCGCCTCCACGCCGTCGATGAGGAAGCCGGGGTTAAAGGCGATGGTCATCTCCTCGCCGTTGTAGTCCGCGTCGACGTTGTCTTCGACGTCACCGGTGTCGTGGCTTTGGGTTCGAATTTCCACGTTGCGGTCCCGCATGGTCAGACGCACCGAGGAAGTGGAGTCTTTGGCGAGCAGTTTCGCCCGCTTCAACGACGTGAGAAGGGTATCTTTGGCGATTCGCAGTTGGTTGGGGTAACTGGCCGGGATCAACTGCAAAACCGAGGGGTAGTTCCCATCTATCAATCGAGACGCGATGCTGGTACTGCCCACGACAAAACAGATCTCGGCGTCACTTAAGGTGACCCCGATCTCGGCGTCCGCAGCTAATTGGGCGGCCGCGCGCTGTAACTCTTGGAGGGCGCGTGCCGGCACTAAGAGATCCTGGGTTCCACTAAGTCCCTGCACGCCCGGCACGTCGCGCACCGCCAATCGGTACGAATCAGTCGCGATCAATCGAAGCGTGCCGTTCTCGGTGGTGAAGAGAACCCCGGTGAGCAGTGGTCGAGCGTCGTCGTTGGCCGCCGCGCGGACTACTTGGTTCAACCCCTGGATCAGATCCAACGCGGCAATGGAAGTCAGTGGTCCCGAGACCGGGGGAAGCTTCGGGTAGTCCGCGACAGAGAACGTTCGTAGTGAAAACTTGGCGCGGCTCAAGGAGATCTCGACGTTCTCCTCATTACTCGACACGGTGACCGCACCCGCCTCGAGTGAGCGCACCGCATCGACGATGAGGCGCGCCGGCACGACGCTGGCACCGTCTTCGATGCCGATGACGTCCACGGTCGTACGCGCCGTGATGTCGAGATCGGTACCGGTCACCACGAGTTGATTTCCGCTCAAGGTCAGGAGTATTCCCGAAGAAGCACCGATGAGCCGGGTGGCAACCACGCGACTCGCCGCCGTAAGCGCTTCGACGAGAATGTCGCGCTCTGATTTGAACTTCATGCGATTACCTTTCTTTGCTACTGAGGTTACGTGTGTATTTCAATATGAAGAGTTCGTAGTAGTAGTAGTGCTGTGGATTGACGGGTAACTCTCTAATATCGCTGATGAATATGGGTTTTTACAATTGGTAAAACCCACAGAGTTGTGAGTAACTGTCTCAACCCTCATGGTTCAACCAGAAGATGATGTGGAGTAGTGGGTGATTTTCACCTCAAAATCCACAAGTTCACCCCAGCGTTGTGCACAAAATCCCACCCCTAATTCTCTCCTTGTAGACGTCGCTTTAACTGATTAATTTGCGTCAGAACCTCGGGATTGGACGTGAGCTGCTCTTTGATCTTTTCCACACCGCTAATGACCGTCGTGTGGTTTCGTCCATCAAAAATCCTCGCGATCATGGGATACGAGTAGTTATTCAACAGATCGCGAATGAGATACATAGCCACGTGACGGGCGTGTACGAGTGGCCGGAGCCGCTTTGATCCCCGGACGTCCTCCACCGAGAGACCGTAGAAGTCTGCCACGACCGAAAGAATGGTCTCGGGCTTCAATATGACCTGTTCATGACCGAGATTTGTTAGGTGCGCCTTCGCGAGTTCAAGGGTGATCGGCTCCTGGCGCAGATTGGCGAACGCTCGCAACATCGTGATCGAACCCTCCAGCTCTCGAATGTTGTCTCGGACCCGTTGCGCGATCCACTCCGCCACGTCGCCGGGAAGGGCGATGCCCTCGCGCTCGGACTTAGAGCGAAGAATCGCGATCCGTGTCTCGAGATCGGGCTGGTCGATCTCGGTGACGAGTCCTTGAAGGAGACGACTGCGGAATCTTTCTTGTAGTCCGGCCAGATCGCGAGGCGAACGATCCGACGTCAACACGATCTGCTTCCCTTCGCCGTGCAACGCGTTGTACGTGTGAAATATCTCTTCGTGAAACGTTTCGCCCCGCGTCTCCATGAACTGAATGTCGTCGATCAACAGCACGTCGTTTTCGCGGTAGCGCTCGTGCAGTGAGAGTTGGGTTCGCGTCTGAATGGCACGAATGAAGTCGTTGAGAAACGTCTCGGTCGAAACGTAGAGCACCTTTCGCCCGGGGTAGTTCTCCTGGACGTAGTTGCCAATGGCGTGCAAGAGGTGGGTCTTGCCGAGGCCGGAATTTCCGTAGATCATCAGGGGGTTATAGGCGCGTCCGGGGGTCTCGGCGACGGACTGCGCGGCGGCGAACGCCAGGCGGTTTGAGGTGCCCGGAACGAAGGAATCAAAGGTCATTCGGGGATCGAGGCGGGCGGGGTGATCGATGCTTGACGCGAACGTGGCCGAAGGGGGCCCTTCGGCGTGTTCGACAACGGGCTCGGTGAGTTTGGGTGCGTTGGTCGACGCGGCGACGGTTAGTGACACGTGCATTTCTCGACCAACCAACTGCGCGGCCTGCTCGGTGATGAAGGGAAGGTAACGCTGTTGCACCCGCAGGAGTTGAATCTGATTCGGCGCGCCGATGACGAGTTGGTCGTCGTGGTAATCCACAAGGCGAAGTGTGCTGAGGCCCGCTGCCCAAACCGCATCAGAAGCGTTGCCACGTAAGGAGTCGCGAAGGGCTAACCAAATTTCTTCCCCACTCTGCACAATCTTCCTCCACAGATCATCTCTGACATTATCCACAAGCGCTCCCCGACGTAGAACCGCTGTTTCTCTGACAGGGAGAGTTACCATACACCCATTTATGACGCACCGCCGGGGCCGTTCGGACGGTGGGGTAAGATTGCGGGCTATGGCGTGCCAGCGACCCCCAGGGGGTCACGCGAAGCGCCGGGGATATTTTGAGAAGAGGTTTTTGTGAAACGTACTTATCAGCCAAACCAGAGAAAGAGGGCCAAAACACACGGTTTTCGCGCGCGTATGCGCACCCGTGCCGGTCGTGCCGTACTTAAGGCCCGTCGCAATAAGGGCCGTCGCCAATTGACGGTCTAGTTAAGGTGCCCGGTCGGGTCCGAACCCGCCGGCAGTTCGCGCTCTTCGCGACACCTACTGGACGAGCTCAGAGTGGGCCGCTGCGAATCTCCTTCGTGGTTGGTTCATCCGAAAGTGCTTCAGTGGACGTGGCGTTCGTGATCAGTCGGAAGGTCGGCAACGCGGTTGTCCGTAATAGAATCCGCCGGCGACTTCGAGCACTTTTTGATGCCCTTACCCCCCCAGCCAAGCCTGGCAGTTACCTGATCAGGTGTGGTTTTGAGACAGGAAGCCTCTCGTATGAAGAACTCCAACACCACCTCCAACATGCCCTCGGTCGCGTCGACGACCCCTAAGTCGCCGCCCGGCGCACGAGTGTTGTTAGGGCTCATTAGCACCTATCAGTATCTTCGCGCCGGACGGGTTGCGCCCTGTCGGTTCTACCCCTCGTGCTCGAACTACGCCGCTGAGTCGGTCGCTACGCACGGGTCGGTGAAGGGATCGTGGCTCGCGCTTCGCCGGGTGCTGCGCTGTCGACCCTTTGGGCCCCACGGCATCGATCTGGTACCAGAACGCAAAGTAGCTAGGAGTTCCTCGTCATGCACTCAATAGCCCACACCATCGGAGGGATCTTCCAGCCGATCTTTCGACTCTTTGGGTGGTTGCTGGCCTTCTTCTACGGTCTCATTCCGAACTACGCGGTCGCGATTGCCCTGTTGACGATCGTGATCATGGGAGCGTTGACCCCCCTGACCATCAAGAGCACTCGCTCGATGATGGCTATGCAGAAACTCCAGCCCGAGATCAAGAAGCTCCAGCAGAAGTACAAGGGCCCCGAGAACCGCCAGATGATGAACGACGAGCTGATGCGCCTGTACCGAGAGGAGGGCGTCAACCCCATCGGGGGCTGCCTGCCCATGTTGCTCCAGGCGCCGTTCCTCTTCATTCTCTACAGCGTCATCAAGGGTCTCTCGTACACGATCACGTCGACCAGCGGCAAGATCACCGCGCTGCCGCGTTACATCCCGTCAACAGGTTCCATGTCGAAGATGTACTTAAGTCTCATCCACTCCCTGGGACATATCAACGTCTGGGGCATGGACTTGAGTCTCAAGCCCTTCAGCAGCGGCCTCTCGGTGCCGGCCCGGATCCCCTTCTTCGTTTTGGCGGCGGTGGCCGTGGGATTGCAGTACTTCCAGATGGCCCAGATGAACAATCGCAACAAGAAGACTGGTCAGTCCTTGCCCAGCCAGCAACAGACGATGCAACGGATCCTCCCGATTGTTTTTGCATACTTCTATATGGTGATTCCTGCCGCCGTGGTGTTGTATATGATTTTTTCTACAGTTATTCGCATAATTACTCAAGACCTCATGTTCCGCACTGGCGTCTCGAATCCCCATAAGGCCGAGCGGGCGCTGCCGGCGGGCGATGCAGTCGCACCCGCGCCCGAGGTCGCCGACGAGCCCAAAGCTAAACCGTCAACCATCAAGCCTCCGCAACCCTCGCGACCGAACAACCGCTCGAAGAGTCAGCCCCGGCCAGCCCCCAAGCCCTCAAGTCAGCCTCGCTCGAAGGCGAAGCGTAAGAGAAAGGCGCGATAACGAATGGAATGGGTCGAAACCACCGGCAAGACCGTAGATGAGGCGATGGACCGCGCACTGGTGCACCTTGGTGTTCATCGCGACGACGCCGAAATCGAAGTCATCGAAGAGCCGAAATCCGGTTTCTTGGGCAGAGTTCGAGGAGAGGCGAGGGTTCGCGCACGGGTTCGTCCGAGCGGGCCCCGCCCCAAGCGCTCGAGGCGTTCGGGCGAGCGTACTGATCGTCCTCGCTCCACCGGCGAACGAAGCGAACGACCCCGGGCCGAGAAGCGGCTCGAAGCCGAGCCACGGCGTAAAAAGGAAACGAGTGCGCCGCGTCAACCTACGCGGTCGCGAAACCAGCAGTCTGTAAAGAGTCCAAACAAGGAGGACAGTATGGCGGAGGGCATTTCGCTTGCCGAACAGGGAGCCATTGCTAAGGAGTTCCTCGCCGGGCTCTTGGCGTCGATGGACATCAAAGCCGAGGTTTCGGTGAAGGAGCTCGACGAAGAGACCGTAGAGATTTCCGTCAACGCCACCCCGCCGACCGAGCTCGGTGTCCTGGTCGGTCCACGCGGGACCACGCTGCAGGCTCTGCAAGAGGTGACGCGGACCGTCGTTCAGTCCAAGAGTCCGAGCCGGACCGACCGGATACTCGTGGACGTCGCTCAGTATCGGGAACGTCGGGTGGCGGCCCTGGGTCGCTTCGCCGAGCAGGTCGCCCTCGACGTTATTGAATCAGGCGAGGAGCGTGCTCTCGAACCCATGTCCGCCGCTGACCGCAAGGCGGTGCACGACGCGCTGACCGAGAATGAGGCGGTCGTCACGCGCTCTGAAGGTGAGGATCCTCGAAGATTCGTGGTAGTCGCACCGGCCTAGTGACAAGGTGATGAACGATTGGCTGGCCCGCGCCCTCGAGGAATCGAGGGCGCGGGGCCATTTGGGACCTCAATCGATCGAACCTCAGATCGCCCACGCCGAAGGATTCGCGCGCTGCTGGGAGGCCATTCGCCCTACTCCCCCGGGCGACTTCCTGGACCTGGGCAGCGGTGGAGGGTTACCGGGTCTTGTCCTCCTTGAACGTTGGCGTTGTCACGCGGTCTTGCTTGATTCCATGGTGAAGAGAAGCAATTTTCTCCGTGAAGTCCTGGCCTGGTCCGACGCGCCCGAGAATGGCGAAGTGATCACGGCGCGCGCCGAGGAAGCTGCGCGCTGGCCAGAACTCGAGGGTCGGTTTGACCTGGTCACGGCCCGCTCGTTCGGCTCGCCGGCCGTGACTTCAGAGTGTGCCGTACGATTCTTGAAATTGAGCGGCGTGCTGATCGTCTCTGAACCCCCTGGAGAGCGCGTCGATGAACGGTGGAAGGCCTCGGGACTGGGTCTCCTGGGCCTGGTGGCTCAGGGTCGATCACGCTATGGAACGGCGTACGAAGTCCTCATCAAGGAGGGCCCGACTGATACGCATTACCCCCGAGCCTCGGGTACCCCTAAAAAGAGACCGCTTTTTTGATGTTTCACGTGAAACATCCCCGGAGTGGACACTTGAGGCGGCCGGCCGATTTGACTTCAATCTCTCGTAATTAACCCTCTTTTAGGTCACCAATTGTTTCACGTGAAACATTGAAGGGTACCGCAACGGAATGTTTCACGTGAAACATTGGTACTTGACGAACCAGGGAAAACCGAGTTGAATGGCAGTGGTTCGACGCAGTGTCGGTACGTGTTTACGCTCGAGAAGAGGCTCATGGCGGACGCCAGCATCACAAGGATCTTTGCCGTGGCCAACCAAAAAGGCGGCGTGGGCAAGACGACGACCACGGTCTCCCTGGCTGCCGCGCTGGCTGAAAAGGGCAAGCGGGTGCTGGTCGTTGACCTAGATCCTCAGGGAAACGCCACTATGGGACTGGGCGTCGACGGTCGCAAGTTTGAACGATCCGTGTACGACGTGCTCTTAAACGACGTCCCGATGGCCGACGTCGTTGAACCCGTGGGGCTCCCCAACCTCTTTGTCGCTCCGGCGACCCTCGACCTTGCCGGCGTCGAGCAAGAGCTCACCTCGGTCATCTCTCGTGAATTGCGCCTGAAAAGGGCTCTGGCCTCGGTTGACGGCGATTTTGACTTCATTTTCGTTGACTGTCCCCCGTCGCTGGGGCTGATCACTATCAACGCCTTCGCGGCCGCGACGGACATCATGGTGCCGGTGCAAACGGAGTATTACGCGCTCGAAGGTCTCACCCAGCTCCAAAAGATCGTTGACCTCGTTCAAAAGAACCTCAATCCCACGCTACGCATCACCAAGGTCGTCCTGACCATGTACGACGCGCGTAACACGCTTTCGGTGGACGTGGCGAAAGAAGTCAAGAAACACTTCCCCGAGGAGCTTTGCAAGGCCATAATTCCACGAACGGTACGACTCGCCGAGGCGCCTTCGTACGGACAACCGATAACAGAATATGATCGAACTTCCAAGGGCGCCAAGGCGTACCGAGCGTTAGCAGAGGAGATCTTGAATGGCTAGAAAACCCGGCTTGGGCAAGGGACTCGGAGCCCTCATCCCAGAGAACAAATCCACGTCCGGCGAGAAGGTTTCCGCGTCGCCTTCCAGCCCTCTTCGGATGGTGCCCGTGGACGCCATACGGCCGAATCAATTTCAGCCGCGCAAGGTTTTTAACGACGAGAGCCTCAAGACCCTGGCGGCCTCGGTCCAGGAACTCGGTGTCCTTCAACCCATCATTGTTCGACCCGTGGAGGGTGAGCCCGATCACTTCGAACTGATTGCCGGCGAACGGCGTTGGCGCGCGGCGGCCATCGCCAAGCTCGAATTCGTGCCCGTACTTCTCCAAGACGACGTCAACGATCGCCTTTCCTTGGAACAGGCCGTGGTTGAGAATCTTCATCGCGTTGACCTCCACGCGCTCGAAGAGGCCGCGGCCTATCAACAGCTCGTCGACGATTTTGATCTCACGCACGACCAGGTGGCCCAACGAGTCGGCAAGAGTCGGGCTTATGTTACGAACACGTTACGACTCCTTCAACTCGGCGACGCGGCGCAAAGCGCGCTGGTTGCCTCGCAGATCACGCCCGGGCACGCGCGGGCTCTGTTGGCCATCAGTGATCCCAACGCGCAAGGCACGATGTTGGCTCGCGTGATCAAAAATGAGTTCTCGGTTCGCTCAACCGAAGAGGCGGTCAAGCTCTTTCTCGAGCCCAAACCCGCACCGGGCCCCGAACCCGCGGCGAAGACGCCCGACGGAGTTCCGCGACTTCGCCCAGTGCCCGACGCCAGCGTGGCGGAGCTCGAAGAGCTCCTGGAGAACTATCTCGACACGAGAGTCCACGTTGATTTGAAAGGTCGAAACGGCCGGATAATTATTGATTTTGCGGACCTCGACGACCTCGAACGGCTCTACAGCGTCATTGCCAAGCCGAAATAACCCTCAACCATCAACTTAACCCTCTCGTTGAGGTTTTCCCCAAGTTGTGGATGAAGTTGTGGGTTATTTCGATTTTGTTTGATTTTTCGGGCTTCTACCCCCGAATTACCCCACATTGAACTGGTATTTTCACGCTGGCCTGTGGATAACTTGCTCCACGACACCCTCGAGTGCGGTGATCACCGGGTGAAGTACCTGTTCAGAGAGGTCACCGTGCTCAATGTGCACCGTCGTCATACGGGTCTCTCGAAGGATGGGCAGCGCCATCCCGGTCACTTCGACCTTCGGTCCCTCAGGCACCAGCGCGAGGGACGAGGCGAAGGCGCTCGCGACGAGCTCGCCACGTCGCGAGTGCGAATGATAACTCGCCCAGTAGTGCAAGTGGACGCCGTCCACCTGGGGCAGCGACTGAAACGACAACACCAACGCCACGTCGTGGGAGTTGGCGAAGTCCGAGGCCTCTTGGTGTGAAGAGCCCGTCAGTACGTGGATCGCCGGGGAGTCGCCGAGCGATCGAGCGAGCGCGGACACGAGGAGACTCTCGCCGCAGAGCACGATCGAGCCCGTCGTGAGGGGATTGAATCCCGCGAGGTCACGCGCGTCGTTGACCAGGCTTCGACTCGCGTTGGTCGTTCGCACGCGGGTGAGCTCCTGGAGCGTCGCCATGGTCAACGCCCCATTCGAATCGAGGGCGCAGTTGCGTTGAAACTCACTCAACGCGCTGTCGAGTTGCGGCCCAAAGATGCCGTCGATGCGGCCCGGATTAAAGCCGAGTTGGGCGAGGAGAACCTGGAGTTCCGCGACGTCGTCCCCGCGCAGATAGGGTCTCGTCAAGTACAAGAGTCGCGCGCCCAACTCCCAGCGCGCTTCGCCGAGCCGTTCCCAGGTCGTGGCGTCCACCACGCCGGTGAGGGGGAGTCCTCGCGAACGCTGAAAGGCCTCCACCAGCGCGACCGTCGCAGCGTCAAAGATGTCGTTCGCCACGTTGGCCGGACGAGAGGTGAGTGTCCCCAAAAGCTCGTTCAGTTCGCGCACACGCTGGCCCGTGGCGCCCAGGCGGAGCGGCTCGAAGTTCAGGCGAGCTACAGGCTTGACGTGATCTCTTGCAAAAGGGCGCCCTTGGGCTTGGCCCCCACCAGTCGCGCGACGACCTCACCATTCTTAAAGAGCAGCAGGGTCGGGATGCTCATCACGGAGAACTTGGTCGCGGTCGCCACGTTGACGTCGACGTCGAGTTTGCCCACGCTGAATTTGTCGGACTGTTCGAGGGCGAACTCTTCGAGAATAGGAGCGATCGTTTTGCACGGGCCACACCACTCAGCCCAAAAGTCCACGAGAATGGGCTTCTCGGATGAACCGATGACTTCGGCGAACGTCGCATCGGTCAGGGTCGTGATGTTTTCGCTCATGATGTCCTCCTCGCGCGTCAAGATCGGCGCCGCGTCAACCACCTTAGCGACCGGGTGCTAAATCCCTTTCGTCTCGAGCCAGCGCTCGGCGTCAATCGCCGCGACGCAGCCCGAGCCGGCCGAGGTCACGGCTTGGCGGTAGACGTCGTCTTGGACGTCGCCAGCGGCGAAGAGTCCCTCGACGTTGGTGTACGAGCCGAGGCCGGTGCGCACGTAGCCGTTCGCGTGCAGATCGACCTGACCGGTGACCAGGGTGGTATTGGGCACGTGACCAATGGCCACGAAGACGCCCGTGACCCCCAGGACCCGCTCTTCGTTGGTCAGCGTGTCGCGAACCTTCAGGCCGGTGACCTTGTCGTCGCCGAGCACCTCGACGACCTGGGTATTCCACTCGAAACGGATCTTTTCGTTGGTGAGGGCCCGCTCTTGCATGATCTTGGACGCGCGCAGCGCGTCGCGTCGGTGAATTATTGTCACGCTCGACGCAAAGCGTGTGAGGAAGAGGGCCTCTTCGAGGGCCGAGTCGCCCCCGCCGACCACGGCGATGTCTTGACCGCGAAAGAAGAAGCCGTCGCACGTCGCGCACGTCGAGAGTCCGTGACTGAGAAAGTTCGCCTCACCGGGCACGTCCATCATCAACGAACGTGCGCCGGTGGCGAGGATGACCGCGTCAGCGGTGATGCTCGCCGCGTCATCACCGGTGAGCCACGCACGAAAGGGCCGTGCGGTGGCGTCGAGTTTGTGCACCTTGTCCACCCGAAGGTCCGCGCCGAATCGTGCGGCCTGTTCTCGCATTTTCATCATGAGCTCGGGTCCGGTGATTGATTCGGGAAAGCCGGGATAGTTCTCCACGTCGGTGGTGAGCATGAGTTGACCGCCGGGCTGGTCTGAGTTCGATGAGGGCTCGCCCTCGATGACGATGGGACGTAACTGGGCGCGCGCGGCGTAGATCGCCGCGGTGAGCCCGGCCGGACCGGAGCCGATGATGAGGACACGAGTGTGCTCGGTCATTACTTCCTTATTTTGAGGGGGCGGCGGCGCCGCCAGATGATGAGTCCGGCGAGCGTCGAGGCCGCGCCGACGACGGCGTAACTCAACCACTCGCGGCCGTGAAAGGCGTAGATATCGAGCAGGCGCATGACGCCGATGACCACCACCACGACCAAGACCACCGCGGCCAGCATGATGATAAAGCCGTAGGCCAGCACGCGGGCCACCATAATGATTGGCCGCAGCACCCGATCGTGCACGACGTCGAGCAGATGGTCAAAGGCCCCCAGCAGTCGATCGACGAGATCGGATTCGCGCGGTTCGCTGGCTTCAGTCACACCACGAACTTAGTGGAGCGCGCTGGTTAGGCTTCAATCCACGTCAGGCCGATGATGCCGGGGCCGCCGTGCGTGCCTACGGTCGGTCCGATGTCGGCGACGATGACGGGGTACTCGCTGGGCACGTCCTTGATGAGAGCCTCGAGCGTCGCGACGTCGCTGCAGGCGCCGTGAATCAAGGCGAGTCGTCGTAGGGGCGCGTGCGAGGCCGCCACCTTGGCCACCGCGCTCAGGGCCTTGGCGCGCGTTCGCTGGCGTCCCGCTTCGGCGACGACGCCGCCCGTTATCTCTACGAGGGGCTTGATCGAAAGCACCTGGCCGATGAGCGCCTTGGCGCCCCCGACCCGGCCGCCCTTGATGAGGTGTTCGAGGGTATCGAGCGCCGCCACGACGCCGGTCTTTTTCATAAGTACTTCGGTGCGCTCGACGAGCTGGTCGAGTTCGGCGCCCGTGGCGGCGAGCTCGGCCACGTCGAGCACGATGAGGCCCTGACCCATGGAGACGCTCGCGGTGTCGATGACCCGCACGTCGATGAGGTTGCGCACCGCGTCGGCCGCGACGCTCGCGGACTGGTGCGTGGCCGAGAGCAATGACGAGAGGGTCAGGACGAGCACGCCGTCGCAGCCGTCGCGTTTCGCGCCTTCGTAGACCGCTTGAAAGGCGCCCGGCGAGGGCGCGGACGTCTCGGGCAGGGTCTTAGAACTCTTGCACTTGGCCCAAAATACGTCGGGCGAGAGGTCGACACGATCGGTGAACTCTTCGTCGCCGAAGCGAATGGTCAGTGAGACGATGTCGATGTCGAGGCGCTGGGCGTACTCCTCGGGCAGGTCGCTCGCACTGTCGGTGACTACGCGTATCCGTGTCATGATCCCCCCTTGAACTGTTCAAGCCTTACACCTTTGGAGGTGCGACGGCGCAGGCGCTGGCGCAACGCCACCACCACCAGGCCGTAGGCGAGAACCCCGATCAAAAGCGCCGCGGCGAAGCGCGCGATGAGCCCGACGCCGTGCGTCGAGGTTGGGACCGCGTAGACCAGGACCATCACGACGCTCGCCACCAGTGAGGCCAGGAGACTTCGTCGCACGTGCACGCTCCACAGCCCGGCGATGATGTTGACGTGGTAACGGGCCAGTACGAAGAGCGCCGCGAGGGCCGCCGCGGTGTAGCCCACCGAGACGCTCGCGGTGAGTCCGGCCAGAGAGTGGCGACCGAGCAGCACGCACAGCACGATCGTCAGGCCGTTCTCGAAGGCGTAGAGCATGAACATCTCACGAGCACGCTGCATCGCCTGGAGCCCGCGCACGGCTAATTGAAAGACGGTGAATCCCGGCAGGCCCGCCGCCAGTACCGCCAGCACGGTGCCGACCGAGAGCCGGTGGTGTGCGTTGACGTGGTGCAAGAGTATGGCCGCCAGAGGCTGAGAGAGGACGATGAGCACGAACGAGCAGGGCACGATGATCACGAGCGATTGGCGCAGCGCGAAGCGTAGGCGTTCACTCAACCCCGCGAAGTCCTGGGCGGTGGCCAAGCGCGCGAGCTGGGGGGTCACGGCGCCCAGCACCGAGACCACCACCACGGCGTAGGGCATCAACATGAACGAAAAGCCGTAGGTGTACGCACTGACCGGACCGTTGCCGCCGATGCCAAAGGCGAAGGCCAGCACCACAAAGAGCGAGAGTTGGTTCGAGAGCACCACCGCCAACGTCCAACTCCCGAGTCGCGCCACGGCGCGCACCGCGGGGTCTTTGAGGTCGAGTCGAAAGCTAAGACGCCACAGATCGCTTCGGGCGAGCGAGGGCACGAGGCAGAGGAACTGCACGGCGACGCCCAGCGTGGTGCCCAGTCCCAACCAGAGCAGATCGTGCGAGCCGCCCAGCGTGGCGAGCACGGGCGTGGGATCCACGAGGTGGAACCACACGAGCACGCCCACGCAGACCATGTTGTTCGCGATCGGCACCCAGGTCGCCACGCCGAAGCGGTGGCGGATGTTGAGTAGCGCCGTGGCGACGGCGATGACCCCGTAAAAGAAGATTTGGGGAACGAACCACCGTAAGAGCTGGGTGGCGACCGCGCGTTGTTGAACGAGGACCACGGCCGAGTGCGCCGAGGACGAGTGTTGCAAGAACGTGAAGGCGTCAATGATCCACGGCGCGCAGAACCACGACACCACCGAGGCCCCGAGAAGCACGATCAACGACCCGGTGACGACGCTCGAGATCGACTTCCACGCGCGGCGCTCGCCGTCGAAGGCGAGGCGTTCGACAAAGACGGGTATGAACGTGGCCGTTAAGACCCCGCCGAGCACCAGGTCGAACAACATGTTGGGCACGGTGTTAGCGAGGTTGAAGGCGTCCGATATTGGGGTAAAGCCAAGGACCCACGCGAGCACCAGGACCCGAAGTAATCCCGAGACGCGCGAGACCAGCGTGCCACTGGCCATGGCGACGACGGGTGAGGAGTGGGTCGAGACCTCGCTCATCGGGCGTGGCGGCCCTTGGGTCGGCGTCGATTGGTGCGCCACCACCAGAGCCCGAGCACGAACAGTGACGCGAACGTCAAGAGATACCCGACCACGGAATTTCCGGCAATGCGGACCTGGACGGCACTGCGCGCCAGCACGACCTGGTCGTTGGGCGTGGTGAGCACGATCTGCAAGGTGAGCGAGGAACCCCGCGGGTCGGCCGTGGGCACGCGGATCGACTGGGTGAGCGAGCTCAGCGTGATGGGTACCGCGGCGCCTCTAGGAAACGTGAGCCCGTCGGTCACCAGATGAAGGACCGCGCGGACGCGATAGGGCGCGCGCGAGTTGACGGTGACGGGGAGCGACGTACCTTGGCCCGCGAGCGTCACGGCGCTGGCGTCGATGGAGAACTGGGCGAGTTGCGCGTTCAGCAGATCGTTGGCGGCATTAATCGCGTTCTGGCGTTGGTTGGCGGTGGCGAGTATCTCGCTGCGCGCGACCGCGACGCGCAACTCGGTGCCAACGTTGCCGGACCTGATGCCCCGGGAGTAAGAGTTGACGGCCCCGATCAAGGTCAACAACGAGCTGACGTTGTGCGCCGACCACGTCGACGCCGTTGACGCCGCCAGGGTGCGAACGCTGGGCGCCGCGTTGGTGCCGATGAGCGAGGAGTTGAATGACGGAGCCAGTGTGGTGAGCCGATCAAAGGGGTCGCGACGGAGTCCGCTCAGCAGATCGCTCACGAAGGCTTGGGACGTGGATCCCACGGGGGCCACAACGACGACCGTTCGATTCGCGGGCGCGTAGGGCGCTTCGAAGTGCAAAAAGGCGAGGGTCGCCAGCGTCAAGGCGGCGCGGCGTCCGGGTTCGATGTTGGGGCTACTGACCAGATCGCTGAGGGGGCCGTCGCTACTTAGCGCCTTGAGGGTGCCCGCGCCCTGGACATGAAACGGGGCGCCCCAGGTGAGGGTGCTCGAGGGTGCTTCGCTCAGGTCGCCCTCGGGCAACACGACGTCACTGACGCCGGCGCCGGCGAGGGCGAGCAGGCTCGCGGGCGACTGGGTCCCACTCAATACGACCGCGGGGTCGGCGTGGCGCCCCGTGAGCGTGGTCAAGAGGTTCGCCGACAACGTGAGTTGTTGGGGGACCTGGGTGGTCAGGCCGTTGGCGACGAGGCCCGCAAAGTCGATGGCGCTGGGTGGGGCGACCACGACGCGGTGCAGTGCACTGAGCAGGGCCCGGTCAAGGGCCCTGCGCCAACTCGTGCTTCGCGTCGGGCTCAATTCCATTGCCGCCAAGGCTTCATAGTCGACACTCAGGGTGAGTGGGGCGGCGTCAAAGTGGCCAATCGTGTTCAACACGCCCAGTGAGCGCTTCGGGTGCTTTAGGGCCGAGGGAGTGAGCGCTTCAACCAGAGCGACGCTGATCGGCTGGGCGACGTAGTTCCTCTGCACCGCGAGTAGCGACCATTTCGTAAGTGAGACTCCGTTCACCGTCACGACGAAACGCAACGGATAGACGCCGTCACAGATGCCGCTGGCGCAGGGAAGACGTAGCCGGGGCGTCACGCCCGAGCACGTGCTCGACGGCGACGGTGCGCGGGTATAGATCGTGACGCGAAAAGTCGCCACGCCGTTTCGCAGACACCTCAGGTCGAACTTTCCGGTCGACGACAGGGGCGTGGCGCTGGTACCCGCGCCGCTCACGATGGGGGTGAGCTGCGAGCGCGCCACCAGCGGCGGGTAGAGGGCGACGTCGACGCTCGCCGGGACATGTAATGGCGAAAGGCGCACCGTGGTGACGAAGTGTGAGGTTCCCTGTGCCGAGAGGGTCGTGAGCGCGTTTTGGTGCACCAGGGTGAAGCGTGGCGTCGTGTCAGCGCGCGCGGCCAAGGGCCACGTCACCGTTGCGAGGCTGAGGAGTACGACGCTGAGCGCCCGCCACCAGGTCGTAGGCCGGTGCGACATGCAGTTACAGGCTACCTTCGTGAAGCCGATACTTCGCGCGCCACTACCCTTCATTCGCAGTGACTTCATTCACGTACGCCACCGATCGCTTGAGCGAGCTCGCACGTCTATCGCGTCCGCTCTCGGACGCCTTCGCCGAGGCGGGCTTCTCGCTCTACGCCGTGGGGGGGTCGGTGCGCGACGCGTTGCTCGGCGAACCTCGTGGCGACGACGTGGAGATTGACTTCACCACGAACGCGCGACCGGACGATATCGAACGTCTGATGACGCCACTGTGCAGTGCCTTATGGCAACAGGGGAGGGCCTTTGGGACCGTGGGGGGGATGTTGCGCCCGAGTGGCGTCAAGGTGGAGATCACCACGTTTCGCTCAGAATCGTACGTCGATCACTCGCGTAAGCCCGCCGTGGAGTGGGGCGACTCGCTCCAAGCCGACCTCAGTCGACGTGACTTCACGATGAACGCTCTGGCCCTGGACGTCATCGCGCTCAACGCCGAGACCCCGGACGTCCAGACGCTCTTTGACTACCACCGGGGCTTTCACGACCTTCACGATCGAGTGTTGCGTACCCCCATCGACCCCGAGACGCTCTTTCGTGACGATCCCCTTCGCATGCTGCGCGCCGCGCGCTTCGCCGCGCGCTTCGACATGACCATCGACCCCGCGCTCGAGAAGGCCTGCGTGACGATGGCCGAGACGTTGACCAAGGTCTCGCCCCAGCGCATCCGCGGGGAACTCGATCTCTTGATGATGACCGCGCGGCCCTCGATCGGCCTCGACTTCATTGTGCGCACGGGCCTCGCGCAGTACTTTCTTCCCGAACTGCCCACGTTGCAACTCGAACAGGATCCGATCCACCAGCACAAGGACGTACTGCGCCACACGTGGGCCGTGGTCGACAAGACCTCGCCGGCGCTGGTGTTGCGCCTGAGCGCTCTGTTTCACGACATCGGAAAGCCCGCGACGCGCGCGATCAGCGACGAAGGGGTGACCTTTCGATTCCACGACGTGGTGGGGGCCAAGATCACGCGTCAACGCATGACCGCGCTGAAGTACGCCCAAGAAGTGATCGACGACGTCGCCACCCTGGTCGAGCTGCACCTGCGATTTCACACGTACCAATTGGGTTGGAGCGACAAGGCGGTGCGCCGGTACGTGCGCGACGCCGGACCCCTGCTCGACGAGCTGAATGAACTCACTCGGTGTGACTGCACCACGCGCAACGTCCGTAAGGCAGCCGCGCTCGCGCTACGCATGGACGAACTCGAAGAGCGCATCGCGGTGTTGCGAGAGCAAGAGGACTTGAGCCGTCTGCGCCCGGCTCTCGACGGGGTGGCGGTGATGGACCTGCTCGGCATTCCACCGAGTCGAACGGTCGGCCAAGCGCTCGACTTTTTGATGGAGATTCGCCTCGACGAGGGCGAGATTTCCCCTGACGAGGCCGCGGCGCGACTGCACGTATGGTGGGCGAATCAGACCAAATAAGGGAAAAACCCCCGCTGCGCGGGGGCTTTTTCTGACGGGTGGCGTTTATGGCCAGACCGGATTGTCGGCCCCCCCGTCGGCGAAGGCCCCGACCATATCGTGGGCCTCGTCGTCGTGGTACTGCACCGGGGGCGATTTCATGAAGTAGGCCGACGGACCGATGAGGGGTCCGCCGATGCCCCGGTCGAGGGCCACTTTGGCGCAGCGCACGGCGTCGATGATGACCCCGGCGGAGTTGGGCGAGTCCCAGACTTCGAGCTTGAGTTCTATGTTGAGCGGCGCATCACCAAAGTTGCGGCCCTCCATGCGGATGTAGGCCCATTTACGGTCCTGGAGCCAGGGAATGTGGTCGCTTGGACCGATGTGCACGTCGTCGGGGTCCATGTTGTTGAGTTCCAACTGCGAGGTGACGGCCTGGGTCTTGGAGACTTTCTTCGACAGTAGGCGTTCGCGGTCGAGCATGTTCTTAAAGTCCATGTTGCCGCCCACGTTGAGTTGGTAGGTGTGATCGAGGGTGAGACCGCGGTCTTCGAATAGGCGGGTCAGCACGCGGTGCACGATCGTGGCTCCCACCTGGCTCTTGATGTCGTCGCCGATAATGGGCAGGTGGGCGTCGGTGAACTTCTTGGCCCACACCGGGTCCGACGCGATGAACACGGGTATGGCGTTCACGAAGGCGACGCCGGCGTCAAGGGCCGCCTGGGCGTAGAATTTCTGGGCTTTTTCTGAACCGACCGGCAGGTAGGCCACGAGTACTTCGGTCCTTGCGTCGCGGAGCGCCTGGGTGACGTCGACGGCCTCTAAGGGCGACTCTTCGATGGCCGCGCGGTAGTACTTGTTCAGCCCGTCGAGAGTCGGGCCGCGCTGGACGGTGACGCCCAGTGAGGGAACGTCGGCGAACTTAAGGGTGTTGTTCTGACCCCCGTCGATGGCCTTGCCGAGATCGCTGCCGACTTTGGACGCGTCCACGTCAAAGGCGGCGACGAACTCTAAGTCGCTCACGTGGTAGCCGCCGAGTTCGACGTGCATGAGACCCGGCACGTGGTCGCCGGGCTTGGCGTCGCGGTAGTACGTCACGCCTTGAATAAGTGAACTAGCGCAGTTTCCAACGCCCGCAATAGCCACGCGAATCTTTCTCATGGCTCTCCTTTCCTACTTCGCTTCGTCGGCGAAGGATTGTGTCTGACTACGTTCTTTGGACAACAGGTTGTCGACCCAGGTGAGGTCCAATTCGACGCCTTCGGCGGCGTGTTCCATCACGTCGCGCGCGTAGTTGTCGAGCTCTTGGTTGTGCGCGCCGGCGCGAACTTCAGCCAGGCGCTCAACAAGATCCGTGCGACGGCGCTCGAGCAGACGCACGCGCAGGCTCGGCGTGAGGTACTTGGCGAGGGCCATGCGCAGTGAGAAATTTTTGCTGTTGTCCAACGTGGCGGGGTCCGCGAGCAACGTCACGAACTCCTGACGACCACGATCGGTGATGCGATAGACCTTTCGTCCGCGCCGTCCAAGACCTGACGTAGCGCGCAGTGATCGAAGGGACGCGCGTTCTCCGGAGAGCGAACCAGTGGAGAGTGCCGCGGCGCGCGGCGCCACCGGCGTCACCGCCTCGACGAATCCGTGGCGTTCAAGGCGAGCGAGCGCGGGGTAGATCGAACCGAAGGAGACGTTGGCCCAGACGCCGAGTCGATCACGTAACTGGGTGCGGACCTCGTATCCGTGGTGGTCCCGGTCCATGAGTAGACCGAGGATGGCAATATCTAACACGCGAAAGAGCATATCACATCGATATATCGAACGAGACGGTCCCTGCCACGCCCGGGATTTACAACGGCTGTAAGGTCACCCCTAATGGATAAGCGATTCCGTACGAGCACGGCCAACGGGGCCGTCGTCGAGTTCGGTTTGGTACGTCACGCGCTGCTCGCCAAGTTGGCCACGGGCCAACTCCGTGGTGAGGACGTCTGCGACGCGCACCCAGAACTACTTCGAGCAGCGCGCAACATCGGACGCAAGTCCGGAGAGACCTGCCCGGTCTGTGGCGACGGAGAACTCGTCGAAGTGACTTACGTCTTTGGCGCACGGCTTCCCGCCGGCGGCACGTGTCCCGCGACTCGAGCGGACCTCTTGAAGCTCGAACGGCGTGAAGATCCGGTGCAGTGCTACGCGGTGGAGGTCTGTGTCGCGTGCACATTCCACCACCTCGCTCGAAAGTGGAGCGCGGGTGGGCGCCAAGTTCGTCGCGGCGTCTCCTTCGCCAAGAAAGTCGGCGAATGAAGCTGACCGCCCCGGTGCTCCGTGGGCGCAAACGCCGAAATGGCGCGACGCCGCTGGTGATGGTGACGGCTTACGACGAGCCGGGCGCGCGTTTCGCCAGCGCCGCGGGCGTCGATCTGATCCTGGTGGGCGACTCGCTCGCCAACGTGGTGCTCGGCCACGAGGACACCTTGCACGTGAGCGTCGAGGAGATGTGTCACCACGTGCGCGCGGTGGCGGCCGCCAAGCCCAACGTGCACGTCGTGGCCGACATGCCGTGGCTGAGCTATCACCTGAGTGTGGCCGAGAGCGTGCGAAACGCCGCCGCTCTGATCCGTAGCGGCGCCGACAGCGTGAAGTTAGAGGGCGGACGAGTCCGTCGTGAGGTTGTGCGCGCGATCCTCGACGCCGAGATTCCAGTCATGGGTCACCTCGGGTTGACCCCCCAGAGCGTCATGGTCATGGGTGGCTTCAAGGTGCAAGCCAAGACCCGCGAGGCCGCCCAGCAACTTCATCTCGACGCCAAGGTTCTCCAGGACGAGGGCGTGTTCGCCGTGGTGCTTGAAGGGATCCCCAGCGTGGTGGGCACCCGGATGACCGAAGCCCTCGAGATCCCCACCATTGGGATTGGCGCTGGACCCGACACCGACGGCCAGGTCCTGGTGTTTCACGATCTTCTGGGGCTAAGTCGCGGGACGCCCGCGAAGTTCGTACGTCAGTACGCCAACCTCGGCCCGATCATCACCGAGGCGCTGCGCCACTTCGCCAGTGACGTACGAAACGGGGAGTTTCCGGGACCGCACGAGGTCTACGCGAACCCCGACGACTTGCTCCATTAGTCGACTTGGGGCCCATGCGGTAGACTTCTCTTTCCCACATCGGTGGGGAAGTACCAATCAGACCCTGCTCTGTTTTCCGCAGAGCCCGGCGAGCCCGGACCAGAGGGAAAGGAAATCGGCCATGCGGCCCTATGAAACGATGATCGTCTTCGACACCTCAGTCGACGCACAAGCTATCCAGATCGCGCTCGATCGAGCGCTCGAAACCATTCGAACCAACGGTGGAACCCCGGGAACCATCGACCGTTGGGGCAAGCGTCCCTTGGCGTACGAAGTAAATAAGCGTAAAGAGGGTTACTACGTGTTGGTGGAGTTCAACGGTGAATCGGTGACGGTGGATGAGCTTGACCGCATCTTGACCCTCTCCGACGAGGTCCTTCGCTACAAGATTCTTCGTCGCCACGTGCGAGCCAGCGCCAGCCGTGTCACGGCTAAGGCGTAGGTTCGGGCGCGTACCCCTAAGGAGAAGATATGGCTGACAACACGATTACCGTCGTGGGGAACATCACCCGAGACCCCGAGTTGAAATTCTTGAACAGCGGTCAGGCGGCCGTGCGGATCTCGATCGCCGTCAATCGCCGCTGGCAGAACCGCCAGACCCAAGAGTGGGAAGAGCGGGTCTCGTACTTCGAAGTGACGGGGTACGGATCGATGGCCGAGAACGCCGCCAACTCGCTCACCAAGGGCACCCGCGTCATCGTCTCGGGACGGCTCGAGCAGCGCAGTTGGGAGACCGAGAACGGCGACAAGCGTTCCGTCGTGGAGATTAACGCCGACGAGATCGCCCCCTCGCTTCGCTTCGCCACCGCGGTGGTGACCCGTACCCCGCGCGCCGAGGGCTCGAACTTCTCGTCGAACGACCGTCCCGCGGCGCGCACCAACGAGCCGAGTACCTACGCCTTCGACGAGGAGCCCTTCTAATGCCCCGTATAAATAACCCCAAGCCGCCCAAGCGCGCGCCCAAGATTGACATTCGACGCGGCGTCAAGAAGAAGCCCTGCTCGTTCTGTCAGCACGGCGTCGATCGGGTGGACTACAAGGACTTGGCCCAGCTGCGTAAGTACATTTCGGACCGGGGCAAGATTCGAGGACGCAAGGTCTCGGGTAACTGCCAGCAACACCAGCGCGACGTGAGTGACGCGATCAAGACCGCGCGCGAGTTAGCGCTCCTGCCCTACACCCAGCGAACCGTGACCGAACGACGCGGTGGACGCGGTCGAGAGGGACGTGACGATCGTGGCCCGCGAACCCCCCGTCCCAGCCGTGACAGCGTGGAGGCCCCCGTCGACATCCCCGCGCCCGCGCCCGCGCCCGAGGCTGTTCTGCTCGAGGACGCCAGTGTGGCCGCGCAAGTCTTTGCGGACGAAGCGGTCGAGGAGGTCGGCGAATGAAGGTGTTGCTCCGTAGCGACGTGCACGGCCTGGGACGTCGCGGGGACATTGTGAGCGTGAAGTCGGGCTACGCCCGTAACTTTCTCTTGCCCACGGGCGCGGCGCTCGTCGCCAGTTCGTCCACCGAAGTTCAAGCGACCTCGATGCGCAAAGCCCGCGACGTGCTTGACGCCAAGAGCCGTGAAGCGGCCGAGGTCCAACGCGCAATCATCGAGCAAAGGACGTTCACCATCGAGGCGCGCGCCGCGGCCAATGGCCGGCTCTTCGGTTCGATCGGTGAGACCGACATTGTGAACGTCATTCGAAGCGCCACGGGCATTTCGCTCGATCGTCACGCTATTTCTCTTGTTGAGCACCTGAAGGAAGTCGGCAGCGCCACCGCGACCGCGACCCTCTTTGAGGGGGTCACGGCGAACGTGAACGTCGAGGTCGTGGCCAAGTAACGGCGCTACGACCAGTCGTGCGTCGCCGGGGCCAATGGCCCCGGCGACGTCATGTCACACCCCGCGGTGATGATGGGAAAATGGTCGTTTTAGGCACAGGCTTATCCCCACGTTGTTGCTCTTGCGACACACAGCCCTTGTCGGCAACCGTTGGGGTCTTATGACACAGATCGACGTCGAGCGTCCGCGAGCCGTGACGGGTGGTCGCGTGCCACCGAGTGTCATTGAAGCCGAAGAGTCGCTGATCGGTGCGATGCTCTTGTCCCAAGACGCCGTCAGCATCGCCTATGAGAACGTGCAGGCCGAGGATTTCTATCGCCCCTTGCTCGGACAGATCTTTAGTGCGATCATCGCGCTCGCGCACGCCGGCGAGCCCGTGGACTACGTCACGGTGCAGGCGAAACTTCAAGAGCGCGGCGCGGTCGCCATCGAGCTGGCCGTACTTTCGTCGTTGCAGATCAACACGCCCTCGGCCGCCAACGCGCAACACTACGCCGAGTTGGTTCGTGAGAAAGCCCAACAACGCCGGCTCATCTCTGTGGCGGGCGAGATCGTGGACGACGCGTACGTCGCCACCGACGACGTCATCGGACTCATCGACGAGGCCGAGCGCAAGATCAACGCCATCGGCGACGACCGGCGCGCGGACTCGGTGTCGCCCCTGCAGCGACTGTTGCTGAACGAGGCCGACATCCTCGAACAGCGCGGCGAGACCCGGGGTCAACTCAACGGCCTGGAGACCGGTTACCGGTCGCTCGACGCCATTTTGCAAGGACTCCAGCCCAGTTCGATGACCATCGTGGGCGCCCGACCGGCCACCGGCAAGACGGCTTTCGCGTTGGGCATCTTGATCCACGTCGGCGCGGTCGTGAACCGCCCGGCGCTCTTCTTCTCCTTGGAGATGAGCCGCCAAGAGCTAGCCGAGCGCATCCTCGCCTCGACGGCGCGCATTGACTCTTCGAAGCTGCGCACCGGGGACCTCAGCGAAGCCGACTGGAACCGGGCGCACGAGGCCTTTGGGTATCTGCAGTCCGCCAAGGTCTTCATCGACGACAATCCCGCCTTGACGATCATGGACGTACGGGCCCGGGCCCGAAGAATCAAGCAGCAGAACGGTGACCTCGGCGTGGTCATCATCGACTACCTGCAGTTGATGAGTTCCCGGGGCCGTGCGGAGAATCGTCAGGTCGAGGTCTCGGAGATGAGCCGGTCGCTAAAGATCTTGGCGCGCGAACTCGAGTGTCCGGTGGTGGCGCTTTCGCAGCTCTCGAGAAAGCTCGAAGAACGAGCCGACAAGCGCCCCATGATGTCGGACCTGCGTGAGTCGGGCTCGCTGGAACAAGACGCCGACGTCGTGCTGTTCTTGTTCCGACCCGAGATCTACGGCGACGTGTCCAACGACATGAAGGCCGACGCGGAGATCATCGTGGGCAAGAACCGCAACGGTCCCACGCGCACCGCGCACTTGACCTGGCGCGGGGAGTTCGCGCGCTTTGACAACGTGGCCGAGGCCCGCGAGATCTAGGCGACGCAGACTATTTAGGCTGCATTCGAATGCCCGCGTCGATGCGTATCGACTCGGCGTTCATGTAGCTGTTCGACAAGAGTTCCACCGCCAACGACGCGAACTCCTCGGCGTAGCCCAGGCGCTTGGGGAAGAGCACGCCGGCGCCCAGGCGCGCCTTGAACTCATCGGACTGAGGGCCCGAGCCGTAAATCGGCGTGTCGATCAGTCCCGGCAGGATGCAGTTGGCGCGCACGCCAATCGGGGCGATGTCGCGCGCGAGGGGCAAGGTGAGACCGACCACCCCGCCCTTGGAGGACGAGTACGCCACCTGTCCGATCTGTCCGTCTTCGGCGGCGACCGAGGCGGTGTTGACCAACGCGCCGCGCATCGCGTCGGCGTCGGGGGTGTTGTGACTCATGGCCGTGGCCGCCAGGCGACAGACGTTAAAGGTGCCGATCAAGTTGATCTCGATCACCCTGCGATAGATATCGAGATCGTGCGCGGAGGCGTACTCCCCGTCCTTGCCGATGGTGCGCGTCGCCCAACCGATGCCCGCGCAGTTCACCGCGCTCCACAGCGGGGCCATGGCCTTAGCGGCCTCGATCGCGGCGATGACCTGGTCGGTGTTGGTCACGTCACAGTGCACGTAGGCGCCCTTGATCTCCTTGGCGATGGCTTCGCCCGCGACGTCGTTGAGGTCCGCGAGCACCACTTTGACCCCGCGCGCGCTGAGCGCGCGCGCCGTAGCTTCACCGAGCCCCGAGGCGCCCCCGGTTACGACGGCCGAAGTGTTCTTGAGTTCCATTTCGCTCCTGTCATCCGTCCAGCGATGGGCTGAACCGATAAAGAGTCAAGCAGACATTGAGCGGGGGCGGCCAGATCGCGTCCGCGGCGCCGACGCGGGGTGAAAACTCACTTGGCGCTCAGGGCCGGTTCGGGGTCGTTGCGGACGAACTGGCGATAGGCCTTGATCGTCGCCTCATGCTCGGCGATGAGGGCACGTTGGCGGGAGAGCTCGGCTACGTGTTCGCGTTCACGCTGGCGGGCTCTTTCGAGGTGCACGCTGAGCCAGGGCAGTCCAAGACCCAGGGCCAATCCGCAACTGACGAGCAAAACAGAGAAATAGACGCTGAGCACTTTATGAACCTTTCGTGGTGAGTACAACCTCGACGTAGTTTCACTGGTGATTAGAAAATTTGCGCAAGACCGAGGCAAGAGGAAACTAAGAAGTTTTTCGCACCGGGGATACTCTCGGCGTGCTTCGTCGACGAGGGGGCGTACCGTGTCGAGAGTGCGGTCCTCAAGCGTGTTCTAGCGTGCGTAGGTGGCCACCATCTACGAATACGCCAAGGAAGAGTTGGCCGATTTCTTGGTTGACGAGCCTCGCTACCGGCTCGATCAGCTGTGGCGGGGACTATGGGTTGACGGTCGGGCGATCGAGGACGTCACCACTATTCCAAAGGCGTTACGAAGCGAACTGGTGGCCCGGTTCCCTTCGAGTCTCGAGGTTCTTCATGACGTGGCGAGTGATCACGGGGCCACTCGTAAGTGGGTCTTTCGACTCGAGGACGGCTCGACCATTGAAACGGTCTTGATGCGCTACCGAGATCGAGTCACCGTGTGTGTCTCCTCGCAGGCGGGCTGTGCGATGGGCTGCACGTTCTGTGCCACGGGACAGATGGGCTTTAGTGGGCACTTGAGCGTCGGCCAGGTGCTCGAACAGGTGATGTTCGCCGCTCGCGCCGCTGCGCCCACGCGGCTGTCGAACGTGGTCTTTATGGGGATGGGCGAGCCGCTCGAAAACTACCTGGTAACGGTGAAGGCGATTCGTCGGCTCCATGAGTATCGGGGGCTGTCGGCGCGTCATCTGACGGTCTCGACGGTGGGCGTCGCGCCAGCGATCGAACGGCTGGCCCGAGAAGGGTTGCCCCTGACGTTGGCGGTGTCGTTGCACGCCGCCAACGACGAGACCCGCAACGAGCTCGTCCCGTTGAATCGTCGCTACCCCCTCGAGCGGCTGCACCGGGCCTGTGCGTCTTGGATCGAGACGACCGGTCGCCGTCTCAGCTTTGAGTGGGCGCTCATCGACGGGGTGAACGACACCGAGCGCGCGATCGATGAACTGGCCGAGTACGCCAACTCGCTTCACGCGCACGTCAATTTGATCCCCCTCAATCCCACGCCGGGCTACCTCGTTCGCGGTTCGAGCGCGACGCGCGTGGGTGAGTTTCGAGCGGGGCTGCAACGTCGTGGCGTGAACGCGACCGTTCGAAACACGAGGGGCCGATCCATCGCGGCGGCCTGTGGCCAACTGGCGAGCGTAACCAACGTCCGGCGTCGATCGCTTCCGGTGCGCGGGGCTTAGAGCGAAGTCTCGCGCCAAAATGTCGGGCGCCAACGCACGAGCGCGATCACGCCCAGAACGCACATGATGCCCCCCGAGACAATCGAGAACTCGGTCGAAGTGAAGTTCGCCACGGTGCCCGACTCCAGGTCGCCCAAACGCGGACCCCCGGTGACCACGGCCATCTGAATCGACGAGACGCGACTGCGATAGTCGTCGGTGATCGAGGTCTGCAAGATGGTGCTGCGCAGCACCGCTGAGATGACGTCCATGGTTCCCGCTACCGCGAGCGCGAAGAGCCCTACCCACAGCACGGGCACCAGGCCAAAGAGCGTCATTGCGACACCCCAGGCGAGTACGACGAGCACGACCAGACGACCGCGACGTCGAACCCGGTCCATCCAACCGGTGAAGACCGCCATGACGAGCGCGCCGGCGCCCGGCGCGGCGTAGAGCAGGCCGAGGGTCAACGGTCCGCCGTGGTAGACGTGCTCGGTCACCGCTGGAAAGAGCGCGCGCGGCAGACCAAAGACCATGGCGTTGAGATCGACGAGATAGACCGCCTGGACGACGGCGTGTGAGCGCACGTAGCGAAAGCCCTCGCGAATGGCGCGCATCGTCTTTAGCCCGGCGTGCTCGCCCACGGGCTTCATGGGCGCCATGAGGAACGTGGCGAAGACGAGGACAAAGAACGTGACGCCGTCAAGGAAGTAGCACCACGAAAGGCCGACCGTGGCCAATAAGACGCCCGCGGCGCCCGGACCGGCGACGGCGCCGAGGTTATAGATGATTTGGTTCAACGAGTAGGCGGCGACGAGTTCCTCGGGGCGCACCAGCGTCGGTATGGCCGCCGTTCGAAGGGGGCCTGAGAGCCCGGCGAAACCCGCCGCGAGGGCGGGCACGCAGACCAGGACGGCGAAATTGGCGTGATGAAAGAGCGCGTTTGCGCCCAGGGCGCAACTCAAGAGCCCCAGAATGAAGGAGGCGCCGACGAGCAATGATCGCCGATCGAAGCGATCACCGAGCGCGCCGCCCCAGAGGGCACCGGTGATGAGAAGAGGGAGTTGGATGAAGCTCACCACGCCGACCCACAGACTCGAGTGCGTCTCTTGGTAGACCTGGTACGCCACGGCGACGATGGTGAGGTTACTTCCCAGTACTGAGACCAGTTGGCCTAGGAAGAGTAAGCGGAAGTTTTTACTCGTACGCAACGGCGTGACGTCAACGAGCAGCCGGGGCACCCCTTCATGGTACGAGAGTAAGGTATTCCGTGGGGGTTGCGGTCTAAGGAGAGTCGATGATCGGCGAAGAACTTGTCCAACTGCTCACCCCCGAAGGCGAACGTGTCGCCCACGCCGATTATGAGTCCACGCTCGGCCGCGACGAGGTCTTTGGCCTCTATCGCGACATGGTCATCATCCGGCGGCTGTGCAACGAGTCGACGTCGCTCCAGCGTCAGGGTCAGCTCGCGCTCTGGGCACCGGTCCAAGGTCAAGAAGCGGCCCAGATAGGCGCCGGACGCGCGCTCGCGCCCATGGATTTCACTTTCCCCACGTACCGAGAGCACGGAATTGCCTGGTGTCGGGGGGTACCGCCCAAGGACATGTTGCGACTCTTTCGCGCGACGTCCAACGGCGGCTGGGACCCTCAGAGGTACAGGCACTCGGTGCCGACCGTCGTCCTGGGTAACCAGGCGTTGAACGCGGTGGGCTACGCCATGGGCGTGCAACGCGACGGGGCCGAAGAGGCCGTGATGGCCTTCTTTGGCGACGGGGCGTCGAGTCAAGGCGACGTACTGGAGTCGTTCGTGTGGGCGGCGTCGTTCAACACGCCGATTGTCTTCTTCTGTCAGAACAACCAGTGGGGCATCTCGACGCCGATGTCGATCCAGTCGAAGATCCCGCTCTATCATCGCGCCCACGGCTTCGGCTTTCCCGGCATCCGCGTGGACGGCAACGACGTGCTGGCGGTGTACGAGGTCACCAAGCGCGCCCTGGAGAACGCGCGCGTCGGCGGTGGTCCGACCTTGATTGAGGCCTACACCTACCGCCTCGGCGCGCACACCACCTCCGATGATCCAACGCGCTATCGCATCGACGCCGAGGTGGAGGTTTGGAAGCATCGCGATCCCATTGAGCGCGTGAAGTCGCTCTTGGTGCGTGAATATCACGTGAAGAGCGCCAAGTTTGACGAGGTGGCCGCCGAGGCCGAGGCTCTGGCGTTGCAACTGCGCGAGGACGTGCTCGCGATGGATAGACCCGACCCCATCACGATGTTTGACCACGCCTACGCCGCCCCGCACCCGCTGGTTGACGAAGGGCGACGCGAGATGATCGAACTCGGTGTCAGCACCGGAGTCCCCGCGTGACGACGACCATGACCATGGCCAAGGCCCTCAACGAGGGGCTTCGACGGTCGATGGAGAAGAACAAGAAGGTCCTGATCATGGGCGAGGACGTCGGCAAACTCGGCGGTGTCTTTCGCATCACCGATGGCCTGCAAAAGGACTTCGGTGAGGATCGAGTGATTGACGCGCCACTCGCCGAATCGGCCATTGTGGGCACCGCGGTGGGCCTGGCGATACGGGGATACCGGACCGTGTGTGAGATCCAGTTCGACGGTTTTGTCTACCCCGCCTTCGATCAGATCGTCTCGCAAGTGGCCAAGTTGCACAAGCGTTCCGACGGCGTCTACACGATGGGGCTGGTGATCCGCATCCCCTTTCAGGGCGGCATCGGAGCGATCGAACACCACTCCGAGAGCCCCGAGGCGTACTTCGCCCAGACCGCGGGACTGCGGGTGGTTTCGTGCTCGACGCCCAACGACGCGTACTGGACGATTCAACAGTCCATCGAACACGACGACCCGATCATCTTCTGTGAACCCAAGAGCCGCTACTGGGAAAAAGGCGAGGTCGACCTGGAGAACCCGCCCCAGGGACTCTTCGAGGCCGCGGTGCGTCGCGAGGGCACCGACGTGACGGTCATTGGGTACGGCTCGTCGGTAAAGACGATGCTGCGCGCCGCCGACACCGCCGCGCTCGAGGGCACGTCACTCGAGATCATTGACGCTCGCTCGATCGCGCCCTTGGATCTGGACACCATGGCCCGGTCCCTCGAGAAGACCGGACGGCTCGTCGTGGTCCAAGAGGCACCGCACATGGCCTCGATCGGTTCTGAGATCGTCGCCGAGCTCAGCGAACGCTGCTTCTACTCTCTGCGCGCGCCGGGAATACGCGTGAGCGGCTATCACGTGCCGTACCCGCCCTCGCGAATCGAAGAGGATTACCGTCCCACCGTCGACCGGATATTGGACGCAGTCGACCGAGCAATGGGAGCTGAGAGTTGAGCGAGAAGATCTTCCTACTGCCCGACGTCGGAGAAGGTCTGGTCGAAGCCGAGATCGTCACCTGGAAGGTCAAGGTCGGCGACTTAGTCACGTTGAACCAACCGCTCGTCGATATTGAAACCGCCAAAGCCACGGTGGAGTTGCCGAGTCCCTACGAGGGCACGATCGTCGCTCTGCACGGCAACGTGGGTGACGTCATGGAAGTGCACAAGCCGCTCATCACCTTTGACGTGGGCGGCGCGCCGCCCGTGCCGGCCGCGACAGTGAGTGAAGAGCCGGTCGCTGAAGTGAAGCCGGCGGCGGTGGGTGAAGGTCGCGAGGCGGTGCTCGTGGGGTATGGCGTGGCGAACGAAGTCGGCGTCGCGACGCGCACGCGCCGTCGCCAAGGGACGCCACCAAAGAGCGCGCCCGCCGCGCCACCAATCCCCGCGCCCGCGCCCGTCGCGACGACGCCGACATCGACCCTGGCGCCGCGTTCGACCCCGCCCGTTCGTCTCTACGCCAAGCAAAACGGCGTCGATCTCGCGACGCTGTCGGGCACGGGTCGAGAGGGTCTGATTACCCGAGATGACGTGGCCCGGGCGTTGAGCGGCGCACCGACACCCGTGCTCGCACCGCTTCGCTCCGCGCCGCTCACCGGTCCGAACTCGACGTCGCGTTTTGTCGGGCGAGAGTTGGCGTCGTGGGCGAGCGGACCCAAAGAAGAACGTATTCCCGTCAAGGGCGTGCTTCGTTCGATGTCCGACGCGATGGTCCAAAGCGCGTTCAGCGCCCCTCACGCGGCCGTGTGGGTTCGCTTTGACGCCACCAAGACGATGGAACTTCTGGCCTCATTGAAACGGCGTGCCAATCTTCAAGATATTCGTCTCTCGCCGTTGACCATCGTGGCGCTGGCGTTCTGTGATGCGGCCCGGCACTTTCCTGGTATTAATTCGAGTTTCGACGCCGCGGCGGGCGAAGTGATTGTACGGAGAAGCGTGAATCTCGGCATCGCCGCCGACACGGCCCGAGGCCTCATCGTGCCCAACATCAAGGGGGCCGATCAACTTGACCTCGTGGGTATGGCCCTCGCGCTCGACGGGCTGATCGATAAGGCTCGCAACGGCACCACGACCCCCAACGAGATGTACGCCACCACGTTGACCATCACCAACGTCGGTCCCTTTGGCGTGGACGCGGCGGTACCGATTCTTCCCCCGGGCACCGGCGCGATCTTGGCCGTTGGTCAGATCGCCAAGGCCCCGTGGGTGGTGAATGATGAGGTCGTAGTGCGCTTCGTCGGCGAAATCGCGATGTCCTTTGATCACCGTCAAGTGGACGGCGCCATGGCCTCACGGGTGCTCAGCCACGTCGCTCGCTATCTCGAAGATCCCGCCACGGCGATAATCGCGGGCTAGTCGCCTTGCGCGCGCAGGGTCGCCAGCGCGCGGTCGGCGTGCGCGTTCATCGAGACCTCGCTAGTGATGACCTCGAGAATTCGACGGTGTCGATCAATCACGAACGTGGCGCGCTTGACTTTCAAGAAGCTCAACGACCGCTTGACCCCGTAGAGTCGCGCGACCACGCCGTCGACGTCGGCGAGGAGCGGATAGTGGAGACCGTGCTTGAGCGCGAACTGCGCTTGGCGTTCGGGCGCGTCCATCGAAACACCCACGAGGTGGGCACCGGCGTGGGTGAACTCGGCGCCCCGATCACGAAAGTGGCACGACTCCTTCGTGCAACCCGGACTCAGGGCCGCGGGGTAGAAGAACAACACCACCGTGCCGTCGAGGAGCAGCGTGGAGAGGGTTCGTTCGCTGCCGTCTTGGTCCAACAGCGAGAAGTCAGGGGCCAGGTCGTTCTTTCGCACCCCAGAAGGTTAAGCGTCCAGCCGGAAGCCGACGCCGCGGATGGTCAGCAGGTGTCGCGGGTTGGCCGGATCGTCCTCGATCTTCTGGCGGAGTCGCTTGACGTGGGTGTCGAGGGTACGCGTGTCCGAAAGCTCCAGTCCCCACCAGAGCGTGTCGAGACAGACCTCGCGGGTCACCACCTGGCCGAGTCGAGTGGCGAAGAGCGCGAGTAGGTCGAACTCCTTGCGGCTGAGTCCGACCTCGTGACCGCGCCGGGTCACCGTGCGTCGAACGAAATCGATTCGTAGGTCGCCGAAACTGACCACCTCCCCTTCGTTCCACGGGGCGGGATGGCGCAGCACCGCGCGAATGCGCGCAGTGAGTTCACGGAGGCGATAGGGCTTGGTGACGTAGTCCGCCGCACCGATCTCGAGACCAAGGATGACGTCGACTTCGCTGGTGCGTGCCGTGACCATGATGACGGGGATGCGAGTGGTGTCGTGCAGTTCGCGGCAGAAATCGAGCCCCGACCCGTCGGGCAGCATCACGTCGAGTAGCACGAGGTCCGGTTTAGCGGTGCCCAGCAAATCGCGAGCTTCGGCGATATTGGTCGCGCCGACCACGACGAAGCCCTCGACACTTAAGCCGATGTTGAGCGCGTCTTGGTAACTCTCCTCGTCTTCGACGATGAGAATGATGGGGCGACCTTGTTGTTCAACCATGGCCGTCACGATCGACGCGCGCGTGTGTGGGGAGCGGGCGCGGCACGCCCGACATCATCCAGGGGACGGTGAGATCGTTGGCGTGCCACGAATCAACGGTAGAAAGCCCGGGTTACCGCAACGTGAAAGGAGGGGTATCGAGAGGTGGTCCTTAGATGAAACCTTGTCTCGTCGACCGTGGTGGGTAGAGTCGGCCCGGGCCACGGGACTCCATTGAGTCCGCGGATCGTTAGCGGGCGTTCTAATCTGGGTCGCACGAACGGGGATTGGCATGATTGAAGCCGACGTCAAAGTTACGCGGGATCAACACGTGTGGTCCTTTGACGCTCAACGTGAAGCGGTGGTGGTGGTCGATCCCGGCACGGTGATCGAGATCGAGACCTGGGACTGTTTCACGGGGCAGGTCCAAAGCGAAGAGGACACGCTCGAAAAACTCGATCTTCGTCGAGTGAATAGCGCCACGGGCCCCATCGGCGTTCGCGGCGCCGAGCCGGGCGACACGCTGTCGGTGACGTTGCTCGACATACGCCCGGGCGTCCAAGGCGCGGCGATGTGCATCCCGGGCTGGGGACAACTCATCAACGAAGTCACGTCGCCCACGACGCGGATTTTCAAGGTGGCCAACGGCGTCGTGACGATGAACGATCGAGTCTCGTTCCCGGCACAGCCGATGTTCGGCGTGATCGGCGTGTCACCAATAGCGGGGGAGATCTCGACGTTTCTCGCCGGTCGACACGGCGGCAATCTCGACGACCATGTGAACGGCATTGGCGCGACCGTGCACCTGCCCGTCTTCCAACCCGGCGCCCAGTTGGCGATCGGCGACATGCATGCTGCAATGGGCGACGGTGAGATCTCGGGCACCGGGGTGGAGATCGAAGGTACCGGGCTGATCAAAGTTGATCTCATCAAGCAGAAACAGAGCCAGTGGCCGATCACCGAGACCGCGGAGGCGTTCTTCACCCATGGCACGTCGCCGGACTCCATTGACGACGCCTTGCAACACGCCTGCGAGGAGGCGTTCAAGATTCTCGTGGATGAGTGGCGCTTCTCCCGAGAAGACGCGTTCATCTTCCTCTCGGTCGCCGGCGATCTGGGCATCGCGGCCTACTACCACCCCTCGCCGGGGTGCGTCACCGCGCGGCTGCGGGTCCCGAAACTTCCTTCGAACCCGGGACCGTTTCGCCTCTAGCTTTTCAGAATGAAGCCCTCGTACTGAGTGGAAGAGCCAAGATAGCTCCCCGTCGCGGTGCAGGTGTTCGTCGTGACACAGGCCACCGCGTAGACACCGCCGTCCACGCCCACCGATGTGGCGCCCCCGGGCAAGACCACGATGGTGCCTCGATGCCACGTGCCGTTGGTTTCGGTGACGACGAGTGCTTGATAGACGTTCGTGCTGTCGAGGTAGGCCGCGCCCGCTCGACAGTTACCCACGCGTGGACACGAGATCGCCACGACGCCGCCGTTCTTGCCCGCTTCCGTGGCGCCACTGGGTAGGGCGAGTGTCACGGCGCTCTTCCACGTGCCGTTGTTCTCATTCTCGAGGAAGCCTTCGTACTGCCCGGCGCTGTTTTGGTACTGCCCGCCCAGACTGCAGTTGCCCACCGAGGCGCACGCGATGCCTTCGTAACCGTAGAGGAAAACGTGAGGATTGGCCGCAGCGTCTGGCGGCATCGTGAGCTCTTGGGCGCGGGGCCACTTTCCCTTCGACTCGGTGGCGCTGAGCCCCTCCACCGCGCCGGTGTTGGTGTTGAAGGTACCCAACACGGCGCAGCCGGACTTTTTCACGCAGGCGACCTCACTCAGGCTGGCCCCCGCGTACGCACTGGCGTTGGCGGGCAGCGTCAGCGCGACGCCCCGAGACCACGAGCCGTTCACCTGATCGACGAGGAGTCCTTGGTTCACGTCGTTGACGTCGATGAACGACCCCACGGCCACGCAGTTGCCAACCGACGAGCAGGCCAGTTGACCCATGGTGACGTAGGGGTTGGAGTTCGTGCTCGAGTTGAGCGAGATCTCCGACGCGCTCCGCCACGACCCACCAACCTCACTGAGGACGAATCCGACGGTGCGTGGCGTCGGGGCGTTGTCCAGGTATCCGCCTACGGCGCTGCAGTTGCCCGCCGATGGGCACGCCACCGAGCGCACCAGCGCCGTTTGGCCGGTGCCCATGGCGTTGGCGGGTAGTGTCACTTCCTTCGCGCGGAGCCACTTCTGGTTGACCTCGTTTGCGAAGAATGCCTGAATATTCAAGCTGCTGTCTTGGTAGCTGCCCACGGCGCTGCAGTTGCCGAGCGAACCACACGACAGGTCATAGATCGTCATGCTCGGATCGGTGGCCGCGCCGGCCGGCGCCACCAGCGTGGTGGGCGCGGTCCACGTCCCCCTCACTTCGTTCAGCACCAGACCTTCCACATAGCTATTCGCGGCGCTGTAAGAGCCGCCGGCCTCACAGTTCCCGGCCGAGACGCAAGTGAGCGTGGGTAGGTAGCCCGAGGGGAGTCCCACGGCGCCCGACGGGAGCACGGCTTGCTTCGCTTTCGTCCAGGCGAAGGTGCCACTGGCCGCTGCGGGAACCACCGTCGAGAGTGTCACCAACGTCGCGGCCACGATCGCGCTGCGTAGAGGCTTCATCGGTCGTGCTCCAGTATCGAGAGTGTCTTTTGGCAGACGCTCAGATTCGTTACGGCGACCGGTGGACCCGCCGCGTCGGACTGGACTTCAGTATATGGAAGTGAAAACGAGAAGCTCAGTGCACGACCCAGCACGCGACTTCCCGAGCCACCTCTACGAGGGATAATTCGAAAGGATGGTGGTGGCGACGAGTCACGAGTCACGCGAAGCGACGCGTGTGTAGAGATTGTCGCGCGCGCTACGCCCAGAGCGCCACGGGTTGGTTTTTTCTCTCGTGGTGGAGATGTCCCAAAGTTGAAAGAGGGGTCGGTTTCAGCTTGGAACGTCGACAATGCGACAGGGGATCTGGGAGTTCTCGTTAATCCAGTAGCTCGCACATATTCGGTGATATCCGTCGGCGATGACGAGCGAGCGGCCCTTGGTCAGTCTTCCCCGTACCAGTAGCACGGGTGAGAGTTTGTGTCCGGCTTTGACCTGGGCTAGGTCTTTCGCCACGTGGGCGTTGTCCCTTTGAAGCAACTGAAGATTGCTCGCTCGCAACAGATCTTTTGCCTGGTAGATGGCCGAGGGCGCCGACATGAGAAGTTTCATGAGCCGATCGGCCAACGTTGGTTCGCAGATCAAACTGAGATACGTCGCGCCCGCCGGAAAATCGTGGTCATCCGGATCCAACTTCCAATGTTCACTGTGCATGGCACCTCCTGCGTGAGAGCCTAGGTGCATCACCGTGACGCTGAAGGTACGCGATCGAAAGGCACCCCTGTCTTAGGATCCGGGGCGACCCCGAGTTTCTTGCTCGATGATTCTTTAAATCGTTGAGGTTCAGAAGTGATTTACCCCAGCGCATTCGAGAGGCCAGCCAGACGCGGGGCCCGCAAAACTGTTTTATAGTTGAGGGTAATCGCGAGGCACTGGCAGAGTTGGCGGTCGTCCAGGTGGGGCGCGGCGATGGTACGGCGTTTCGCTGAGGCGCTGAGACGGATGATTCCGAAGGATTTCATGAATCGATTGGTGAGACATTTTCTGGCGGGTGCCGTCGTGACGTCCCTGGCCGTCGGTGTCTTTCTCACCATAAGGACTTCCGACGCCCCTCCGGCCAGTGCCGCGTCGCGCACGACCACGACCACGGCCCCGACCCCGACCCCGGTGACCTTTTCGGGCTTCTACCTCGCGGTCGGCGCGTCGTCGTCGCTCGGCTTTCAACCGACGGGCATTGTTCACCACAACGGTCGTCGAACGCCTGACGGCTACGCCAACGATCTCGTGTTGCTTGAGGGTTACCAGGGGGTCGCCCTCACGCTGGACCAAATTGGCTGTCCCGGCGAAACCGTCCAGACCATTCTCAATACCCGGGTGGCCGACCACTGCTACTCACTGCCCGAGACCCAGATGACCCAGGCCGTGTCGTTCTTACAGTCCAACCAGAGTTCACCCGGCGTGGTCACGGTGGACCTCGGCTTTAACAGCATCCGACTGTGCCTCTGGGCGGCGGTGGTGAACCAAGCGTGCGTCAATAAGGCGATCGTGGCCGTTCACGTCGACATGCCCAAAGTCCTAAGAGAGTTGAAGGGCGCCGCTGGACCGAGGGTGCGATTCGTTGGTCTCGAATACTACGACCCCTTTCTCGCGCGATACTTAAACGGCGCAGCCGGTTACGCCGGCGCCAGCGAGTCGCTCGTCGCGATGAATCGACTCAACGCCACGCTCCAGCAGGTCTACCTCAGCGCGGGGGTCTCCGTGGCGAACGTTCCGGCGTTGTTCGACAGCGAAATCACCACGCGGGTCGTCTCGACGGGTAGCGGCGTCATCCCCGAGAACGTGGCGCAGGCGTGCGCGATGACCTGGATGTGTTACACGGCGCCCTTTGGTCCCGATGACCATCCCAACGACGCGGGCTACTCCTTGATCGCCCAAGCGATAGCCGCGGTACTACCCAAGTCGTGGTGAGTCGAGCGGCTCCCCTGACATCTCAGTGGCGAATCAACAGTCGTTAGGGAGAACTTCGAAGCAGCGCTCGGCGCTTGGTGTACTCGTCCGCGTCAATATCTCCCCGGGCGAATCGCTCGTCCAATATTCGTAACGCGTCGGAACTCTGTTTCGACGGCGGGTTCGCGCCGGGTGAGGGCTCGTGATGGTGAAGGTGGCCCCCCGGGCGCATGAGTGACGTGACGATCCACACGACAATGCACACCGCGATCAGGATGAGGAAGAGCGCAAAGACGCTTCTGTCCCATCCCATGTTCGGGCCTTGGCCTCTATATGGCATTGATGTCCTTTCGCTGCGTACCCATCCTAAGTACTAGGCCACGTGAGCACGGTTTGCAAGGTCAAAGGAGCGCGTCCGCTCGATTCGTAGGACATTCTTTCGATTTGATGGAACTGCGTTTGCACTTAGCCGGGCGGTGACGACGCGTGTGACGCGCGAGCGTTCGCGATGAGTGAAGAGTGAAGGCGTCGTCGTTCTTAACTCGACGTGGGTTCGAGACCGGCGTTGGTCAACATACGGCGCAGGTTGAGAATCTCTTGGGCGCTGACGTCTTTGTGTTTGGGCCGCTCGAGTACCTCGGTGACCGAGCCCAGGGTCAAGGAATACTTGCCGTCGCGTCTCTCGTCGACCACGCCCACGGCGGCCATCAGTGAGAGAACGTCTTTCCACTCCAGGTTGTGGTTCACCGGGTGTTGAAAGATCTTGGTCAACGTCGTGCGGTGGTGATTGTTGAGATGTATGGGCTCAGAACTGTTCGACACGGTGAGTCTCCTCGTCACTTCGAGACTAACGCCGGTGTAGCGGCACCTCTTCTAGGCGCCCTTTCGTCGTGGCCGACTCAACGCGAACCTTCACTCGATGGCAACGCCACGGCGTCAGCGCGAAAACCCTTGGTTACGCGCCGGACGCCCGATAGGGCGATCACCAGCCCGCAGATCATCAAGAGCACCGCGACGACGAGGGCAGGTGGCAAGGAACTGGCGGTCGGTATGAGTCCACTGCCGATGCCGTTGCGCAAGAACTGAGGAGCGTTGGCGGCTTCGCTTGCCCACCAGGTCACGGTGCCGGCGGTGACGATCACCATCAAGACGGTCACGGCGAGAGCCGTGGTCGAAAGGTTGAGGAGTGCTCTTCGTGACAAGTCGAGTTGACGGGTCACGGTCATCGTCGTTGACGTCGCGGCGACGATCGCCGCCACCAGGGCGAGCGCGCACAGGAGAACGACCACCTCGTAGGCCACGGATCCGCCATTGCGTTGGTGGTTGTTCAAAAAACGCGCCCATACGCCTACCACGCCCGTGAGGAGTAGCGCGATCGACGCGACCGCGACGCCTCGAAACACTGAACGCCGAACGCCCGACCAGCCGTCGTGACGTAAGAGGCGCCTCAGCGCCGGGATGACGGACAGACCAGCGAGTGACACCAGCACCATCCCTACGCCACCCGCCCAGTGCACCGCAGCGTCACCCACGCTCGCGAGGGTGTGGCGACCCAGCGGGGACGCGACGACCCAATGCTCAGTGAATTTCGCGAATATCGCACCCGCCACCATGAAGAGCGACTAACCGCACAAGACGAGCTGTGATCCGCTTCGTAGGCGATCGTTGGAGTTCGTCGGGTTGCCGACGAGTCCGGTCTCGCGGACCCGTTCGACCAGACCCGCACGGGCAATCGAAACGTGCGCGCGCCACGTGACGTGCTCGCCGTACGTGTCCGACAAGAGAGCCGCGAAACCCTCGCCGTAGCGAGTGCGCCAGTTCGGTGGCTACCAACGAAGAAGCTGTTCGTGGTTTCTGTTCGTACTCATTGGATCACTCCCCGGACCAAGGGACTCGGTCGAAGGCGAGGGGTCACCTCGCGCAGGCGAAGGCGCTTCGTCCCTACTGCTGCCAATGAGCGCATCTCCTCAAGGGCGGTAGCCAGGGCCACGCGTCCGTTGGACGTTAGGCGATACGGTTGGCGGCGATCCGGACTCGGCGTTGGGGTGATGAGTCCACGTTCTTCGAGGCGCGCGATGGCTCCGTAGAGTGTTCCCGGGCCAAGACGCACCCCGGAAAACTCTTCGATGTCCTTGGTCAGCGCGTACCCGTGCTTGGTGCCCGAGGCGAGGCTGGTCAAGATGAGGACCGTGGGCTCGTTAGGGCGCCCGAGATCGTTGGCTGCAGTGGGCGATCGTTTTGACATGGGCGTAACAATACTACGTCGCACGTACTAAAGTCGCGCGACACCAAAGGCGGCGCCATCGCCCTTGATCGAAAGGGCGTGCGGGCTTCGAACAGTGCGACCGGTGGCCCACTGAGCCAATGACGGGGTGCGGCGCCAAGTGGTCTTTGTATCATTCGCCAATGGACAAAGCACGTGATCCAATCATTGCTCGCTCGCCAAGACCATCTCGAGCGCCGGGCTCCATGGACTTTGGGGCGAACGCCGCGTCGTGTAGCCGTTTTCTCGTGGGTGATGGTCCCCGAAAGGTCGAGGAACTGCTGAAGACTGTTCCGACCACGACCGTGATGGACTACTACGGGGCGGGCGGCGTCGTCACGGAACTCGAGTCCGAAGTCGCGACTCTCCTGGGCAAACCCTCAGCGTTGTTTCTGCCCACGGGCACGATGGCTCAACAGGCGACCCTTCGGGTGCACGCCGATCGGCGCTCGTCCAAGAGCATCGCGTTTCACCCTTGTTGTCACCTCGAGACCCACGAGGAGCGCGGGTATCAACGTCTCCACGGCCTGTTCGGTGTTCCGGTCGGTTCGCGGCACGAGCCATTGTCATTGGCGAGCCTGCGAAACGTCAGTGAACCGCTGGCCGCACTCCTATTGGAACTGCCCCAACGCGACCTCGGGGGGACCTTGCCCACGTGGAAAGAACTGTGTCAGCAGGTGAGCTGGGCTCGAGAACGTGGGGCCGCGGTACACCTCGACGGTGCTCGGCTCTGGGAGGCCGCGCCCTATTACGCCAAGACCCAACAGAAGTCCGTGGCGGACGTGGCCGGTCTTTTTGACTCGGTCTACGTCTCGTTCTATAAGGGTCTGGGCGCGATCGCGGGGTGTTGCGTCGCGGGCGAAACGGACGTGATCGATGAGCTGTCGGTGTGGCGAACTCG